>NZ_JBFELV010000223.1:0-8060 GCF_041551955.1 Desulfosarcina sp. | reverse complement strand
GGAGCGATAACGACCCGTTTTAGGTTTTAGGTGATTAGATCGTTGGGGACAACGATCGGTTTTATTGGTTTAACTGGTTGAATTGGTTGGGTTCTTTCGAACCGTTTTACGTTTTAGGTGTTAAGTTTTAAGTGAAGGGCGTAATTCGTTTGGATCGTTTGGAGCGATAACGACCCGTTTTAGGTTTTAGGTGTTAGGTGTAAAGAATTATTCGCAAATCGTGAGGCGGAAGGCGTACCCCCTCTACACCTCTTTCCTTCTGAACCTCTCTCCTTCTTCGCATTCCCCTGTTCACTGCTCACTGCTCACTGTTCACCCTTCACCGTTCACTGCTCACTGTTCACCCTTCACCGCTCACTGCTTACCGTTCACCGTCAACCGTAAACCGCAAACCGCCCTTTCCTTAACACCTAAAACGTAACACGTAAAACGTAACGCACTTTCCACGCCGCAAAGCATCCTGCCAATTCAACCAATTAAACAAATTTAACCAATTAGACCCACAACCCGTTCATTCGACCTTAAGAATGAACGATTCCTACCGGCACGCCGTCGGATGAAAGGCGCTGGATGTCGACCGGCTGGAAGGTATTGATCAGGTCATCCGGCCCATCGAAGCACACAGGAATGTAATTGTCCGAGAATCCTTTCAAGCGGCCGGTGGTTCGGTCACGGGCCGCTTCGACGAGGACGGTGACCACCTTGCCGACATGGCCGTGGTAGAATTCCCGCCGTTTTTTGGCCCCCAGCCGGCGCATCCTGGCGCAGCGATTTTTTATCACCTGCGCCGGGACCTGACCCTCGAACGAGAAGGCCGGGGTTCCCTCACGCGCCGAAAAGGGAAACACGTGAAGATAGGCCACGGGCAGGGACCGGATCAAGGCATAGGTGTTCTCAAAAGCCTGGTCCGTCTCGCCGGGAAAACCAATCAGCGTATCGACCCCGATGGCAGCATTGGGCAGCCGGCCGACGATGCCCTGGACCAGATCTTTGAAAAAGCCGGCACGATAAGGCCGGTGCATCCGCTCGAGGATCCCGTCGTCCCCGCTCTGCAGGGGGATGTGAAAGTGCGGGCAGAGCCGGCCCATGGTATCTTCACCGGAAGCGGCAAGGCCGATGATCGCATCGGTCAGTTCCACCGGTTCGATGGAACTGACGCGAACCCGATCGATGCTGCCGGCCTCGCGGATGCGTTCGAGCAGGTCGACCAACCGGATGGCCGGCGTCAGGTCGTGGCCGTAGCAGCCGATGTGGATTCCGGTGAGCACCGCTTCCCGGTAGCCCAGGCGCCCCAGCTGCTCGACCTGGTCCAACACCTGGTCCATGGGCAGGCTGCGGCTTCTTCCGCGCGCATGGGGCACGATGCAGTAGGTGCAAAAGGCGTTGCAGCCGTCCTGGATTTTTAGAAACGGACGGGTTCGATTGCCGTGGGCGATGCCTGGCAGGGACTGGAAGCGGCCGATATCGGCGATGTCCGCGCCGAGGGCCGGCGCTTCGTCGCTGGCTTGTGCGGGCGGGTGGGAATAGATCTGCCGCGGGATCAGGTGCTTGTCCCGATTGCCGACGACCAGGTCCACGCCGTCGATGGCGGCCAACTCCGCCGGCGCGGTCTGGGCATGGCAGCCGGTGACCACGATGCGCGCACCGGGATTGGCCCGGATGGCCTGACGAACGGCCTGCCGGCTCTGCATGGCGGCTTTGCGGGTCACCGTGCAGGTGTTGACGATCACCACGTCGGCCCTGCCCTCGTCAACGGCCGCAAAGCCTCGATCCGACGCCACCAGCGCATTGCGGATGGCTTCGGACTCGCACTGGTTGACTTTGCAGCCGAGGGTTTTGATGAAGATTTTTTTCATAAAAAATCGGTTTAATTGGTTTGTTGGTTTGTTGGTTGAGTTGGTTTAATTAGTTATATTGGTTTGATTGGTTCGATTAGTTTCGTAGGTTCACGGTTCTGGGTTCTGGGTTCGGCTTTGAGCTTATCAGCAATTATGTTTTGTGTTCACAGAAAAGCACTCAACTCCTTTCTATGCGACCAATTAAACCAATTAAACCAACTCAACAAACAAACCGCTACCCTTTGTCCTTTCAGAGATGGTAGATTGTGGCTCAGGCCAAGGCCGCAGCGAGGATGAACCCGGAGGCGTAGCAAGCGCTACGTCGAGGATTTCAACGGAGTGAGAACGCCGGCCTGGGCCGCAAGATGCCATCTCTGAATGAATCCTACCTTTCAATCCAACCGCCGCCTAATACCTCATCCCCCCGATAAAACACCGCCCCCTGCCCCGGGGTAACGGCAGCCTGAGGCCGGTCGAACCGAACCACGGCGCCGTCGAGGCCCACGGGAGAAACCGTCGCGGGCACGGCCCTGTGGCGGTAGCGGATGCGCGTGTCAGCCGATACGGGACCGTCGGGGACGCCGGCGATCCAGTTGACCCCCTTCACCCGGCAGCTGTCGGCAACCAGGTCATCCTTGAACCCAACCACCAGGCGGTTGCGCCGGGTGTCGATCCGCACCACGTAATAGGCCCGGCTCGCCGGGCAGTTGATGCCCCGCCGCTGGCCCACCGTATATTGATGCAGCCCGCTGTGGGCGCCCACCCGATTCCCGGCGGTGTCTACGATGTCTCCCGGCTGCGGACTGACACCGGTGGTGCGGACGAGAAAATCGGCATAGCCGGTCTCCCGGATAAAGCAGACATCTTGGCTCTCCTGCCGGGTCAACGGATGCAGCCCGTTTGCCGCCGCCAGCGCTTTCACCTCCGCCTTGGTCAGCGTCCCCAGCGGGAAACAGGCACGGGCCAGCTGATCCTGGGTGAGGCGGGAGAGAAAATAGGACTGATCCTTGGTTTCGTCCACGCCCCTGAACAGCCGATATCGCCTCCCCTGCCCCCCCTCCACCCGCGCATAGTGACCGGTGGCCAGACGTGAGGCACCCAGTCGGCGGGCCTCGTCCAGCAGCGCACCGAATTTGATCATCGGGTTGCACACCAGGCAGGGATTGGGGGTTTCCCCGTTTTGGTAGGCGGCAGTGAAATAGTCCACCACCATGGTTTTGAATGGCGCCTTCAGATCGACTACGACGACCCGAAGGTCCAGTTGCCGGCCCAGCGCCTCGATATCCCCGGAAGGCGGGTCGGTCGACGTTTCAAAACCGGTGAGGAAATGGATGCCGAAAACGTCGCGTTGCTGTTTTTTGAGCAGGTAGGCGGAAACCAGGGAGTCGACGCCGCCGGAAACGGCAATGGCGATGGCACCGCTCATTCAAAAAAAAGCTGGTTGGTGGGACGCACTTCCATGGCCCGCGGCGGGCATGCGGTGACGCAGAGTTCACAGACGCTGCACTTTTGCTGATCGAATTCCACCGCCATCTCCGGCCGTTTGACGGCCAGGGCGCCGGTGGGGCACACGGCCGTACAGGATCCGCAGTGCGTGCATTTCTTCTCGTTGCGCTTGATCTCCTGGGAGGCGTTCTGTACATCCACCCCCTGATTTTTCAGGTAGTTGACGCCATCTTTGAAATTCTTGCGGCTGCCGGAGACCTCCAGCACCATGAAGCCCTCTTTGCGGGGAAGAATGCCGGCATTCAGGATGTTGAACACCAGGTCATATTCCCGGGCCAGGTTGCAGACCAACGGCTTCTGAACTTCCGTGACGGGGAACCGCAATTTGAGTATTTTCGAATACACCTGTCGTCTCCGTATATATGCGTGGTGGTCCACCGAAATAAGGGGCGCTCACGCGTGTTGCCGACCAAGAATATTTACTTTATCCATCAGGCTGTGTAATTTAATTTTTTAACACGTCGAAGTCAACCTTGATGAACGCCTGGACAGTCGCATTTCAAAAGGTTTCGTAAAAAGCCTGAGATCAAGGCTTGCGAATCCCGAGGAATGAGGTGTACTTAAGGGTACTCCGCAGTGACGAGGGATAAAGCATAACGCAGATATCGGGTTTTTTACGGAACCGTCAATGAACCGCTTCGCATACCGCACCACCGGATTGGCCATTAAAACCATTGCCGGTCTCACGCGTGCCCGCCTGAACATCCATGACGCGGACCATATCCCCCATGGCCCCACCATTTTCGTGGTCAACCACTTCACGCGGATCGAAACCTTTCTGCTGCCCTACCACCTGCACCGCCTGACCGGGAAGCCGGTGTGGGCGCTGGCCGCCCCGGAGCTGTTCGTGGGCAGATTTGGACGATATCTGGAGCAGCTGGGTGCCGTCTCCACCCAATCGCCGGACCGGGACCGCTTGATGGTCAAAACCCTGCTCACCGCCGAAGCCTGCTGGATCGTATTTCCCGAAGGCCGGATGGTCAAAAACAAAAAGATCATGGAAAAGGGACGCTACATGATCTCCTACGCCGGCGGCAAGCACCCGCCCCACACCGGCGCCGCGACGCTGGCCTTAAGAACCGAATTCTACCGCCAGCGTATTGCCGATACGGCCCGCTGCAACCCGCCAGAGGCCCAACGACTGATAGACCGTTTCGAGCTGGCCTCCGCGGCGCGTGTCAGCCCTCAGACCACCCGCATCGTACCGGTCAATCTCACCTACTACCCGCTGCGTGCACGCGAAAACGCCCTCAGCCGCCTGGCCGGGCGCATGGTCGAGGAGCTGCCGGATCGCGTGGCCGAGGAGATCATGACCGAGGGGGCCATGCTGTTGTCCGGCGTGGACATCGACCTGCGCTTCGGTGAACCCATCGAAATCCAAAAAAACCTCTCCTGCCAGAAAATCCAGTGCGATATCCAGTCCCCTGCGTCCATCGGTTTCGACGACGCGATCCCCTCCCGCAAATTCATGCGCCAGGAAGCGCTGAAGATCATGCAGCGATACATGAGCGCCATCTATCGGATGACCACGGTCAATCACGACCACCTGTTTGTGGCCTGCCTGAAAAAATCGCCGGTCAGTCGCATCGACAAAGAGAATTTGAAACGCCGGGTGTTCCTGGTGTCACAACTGGAGGTGGATTCAGGCGGCGTTTATTTTCACAACAGCTTCGACAAAACCCAGGTGCATCTGCTCACCGACGACCGATACCGCAAATTCAGCGAGTTCGTGGACTTTGCCATGGAAAAGGGCGTGCTGGCGTCCAACGGTGGGCTTCTGGAAAAAAATACCACCCGCCTGGCCTCCATGTTCGACTTCCATCGATCCCGGATCGACAACCCCATTGCCGTCATGGCCAACGAAGTCGAGCCCTTGACCCGGCTTCAGCGCCGCATCACCCGCCTGTGCTGGCAGCCCGGGTTCTGGCTCAAACGCAAGGTGTCACGGCTGCTGATAAAACGGGCATTGGACGAATTCAATCGCGACTACCAGACGTTTTCCACGCTGAAGGCATCCAAGCCCAAGGACGTCGGTCGACCGTTTCTGATCAAAGGCGATCGCCGACGGGTGGGCGTGGTGCTGGCCCACGGCTACATGGCAGCCCCGGCAGAGGTGAGAGGTCTGGCCGACTACCTGGGGAAAATGGGGTTCTGGGTCTACGCCCCCCGCATGAAAGGGCACGGCACCGCCCCGGAAGATCTGGCCGGATGCACCTTTCAGGACTGGATCGATTCCATGGACAGCGGGTATGCCGTCATCAGCAACCTATGCCGCCGAGTGTTCGCCGGGGGATTTTCCACCGGCGCCGGCCTGGCCCTGGATCTGGCCCAACGGGTGCCTGCGGTGGAAGGCGTCTTTGCCGTGTCCACCCCGCTGCGGCTGAACGACATGGCCGCCCGCTTCGTTCCCGCCGTGGATGTGTGGAACCGCTTCATGGAACGGTTCAACCTGGACGAGGCCAAAAAAACCTTCGTGGACAACCATCCGGAGAACCCGCAGATCAATTATTTCAAAAACCCCATCGCCGGGGTCCGCGAATTGGAGCGGCTCATGTCGTCGTTGGAACCGAGGCTGCCGCTGATCACCGCACCGGCCCTGGTGGTCCAGTCTCGGGAAGACCCGGTGGTCAATCCCAAGGGAACCGAAAAGATATTCAAGCTGCTGGGTTCGACGGACAAGCAGATGGTGCTGTTTAACTTTCAGCGCCACGGCATCCTGCTGGGGGATGGCGCCAATCGCGTGTACCGGGCCATCGGCGATTTTCTGGATCACCTTCGCAAGCGGCCGTCAACGGCTTCACCGGCGGTTGGTGAACCACCGACGGAAGCAGCGCCCAAGCGCGGGGAACCCAGGGTGGAGGAAAGCAACTGACTGGAAAGTGAGAGACGTTTTAATTGGTTGAATTGGTTGAATTGGTTGGATGGGTTGGGTTGTGGAAAATGTGTTAAGTTTTACGTGTTAAGTGTTAGGAAAAAGCGGTTTACAGTTGCCGGTTGACGGTGAATGGTATGCAGTGAGCGGTGAAGGGTGAACAGTGAGCGGTGAACAGGGGAATGCGAAGAAGGAGAGCGGATAAGAAGGAAAGAGGTTTAGAGGGGGTGCGCCTTCCGCTTTACAATCAAAAAACCGGTAACCGTGAACCGAAAACCGTAAACCGTGTTTCGCTCTCAACGAATAAAACCATCTCACTCATAGAGAACCAGGGTAAGAGTCAAAAGCAGACTTGACCCCTTTACACAACTCAACCAACTCAACTGGGGTTGCTAATCAATGAACTGGATCGCCTGGACCATTCTTTTTTTTCTGATCGCCGATTTTTTGCTTCGTCTGGCGGCCGACCGGATGAACCTCAACGCACTGACCGATGAAATACCCAAACCGTTCCAAACGGTTTTCGACGCGGAGCGATACCGGCAGGCGCAAAGCTATCTGCGCACCCATACCCGTTTCGGGCAGATTACCGCGGCCGCGGACCTGCTCGTGCTGGTCGGCTTCTGGTTTGGCGGCGGCTTTGCCCTCGTGGACGCCTGGACCCGCTCGTTCGGTTGGGGTTCACTGGCCACCGGTTTGGCATTCATCGGGGTCCTTTCAGGATTGAAGGCCCTGGTCGACCAGCCGTTCAGCCTCTACGCCACCTTTGTGATCGAACAGCGTTTCGGATTCAACAAAACCAGCCCGGCCGTCTGGATCAAGGACCGCATCAAGGCCCTGCTCCTGGTCATGGGATTCGGCATCCCCCTGCTGGCCGGGGTTCTGGCCTTTTTCCAGCATGCCGGATCGAGCGCATGGATCTGGTGCTGGGCGCTGGTCACCCTGTTCATGATCGTGGTCCAGTTTATCGCCCCCACCTGGATCATGCCCTTGTTCAACCGGTTCGAACCGCTGGAAAGCGGTGAACTGAAAGATGCCATCATGAATTATGCCCGCGGCATCGACTTCTCACTGGACAACATCTACGTCATGGACGGCTCCAAACGCTCATCCAAATCCAACGCCTTCTTTACCGGCTTCGGCCGCCACCGGCGCATCGTGCTCTTCGACACGCTCATCGCCGGCCACACCATCGACGAACTGGTGGCTGTGCTGGCGCATGAAATGGGGCATTACCAGATGCGGCACATCCTGAAGATGATGGCGCTGGGGATCCTGCAGACCGGCATGCTGCTGTTTCTCATGTCCCTGTTCATCCACACACCGGCATTGGTCGACGCATTTTACGTGGAGCAGCCGTCGGTTCACGCCGGTTTGGTGTGCTTTGGCCTGCTCTACGCGCCGGTGGACTTTTTTCTGGGGATCTTCGGCCACTGGCTGTCCCGCCGGCACGAGTTTGCCGCAGACCGTTTTGCGGCAGCGACCACCGGGAAAACCCGCCCCATGGTCGAGGCCCTGAAAAAACTCAGCCTGCACAACCTGTCGAATCTGTCCCCGCACCCGCTGTATGTCTTCTTGAACTACTCGCACCCACCGGTGCTCCAGCGGATTGCGGCGTTGGAAAATAAGGATTGAGGAATTGGGGGATTGGGGAATTGGGGAATTGGGGTTCACGGTTTCCGATTGACGGTTGACAGTGAGGGGTGAATCGTGAATGGGGAACTGTGAGCAGTAAGCAGTGAGCAGTAAGCAGTGAGCAGAATGTGGGGCGGCCGTCTCGCCCGCCCAAGATGTATTGTTTCTGATTCATGGTGGGCAATGCCCACCCTCCATGCTTATGAGGT
>NZ_JBFELV010000222.1:0-8068 GCF_041551955.1 Desulfosarcina sp. | reverse complement strand
TGGCCGAATCCCAGGATTCGCTTCGGGACCTGCAAGGAGAATCCGATAGCCTGAAGCAAGATCTGGTGACCATGGAGGCATCGGCCGAGGGCCTTGAAGCCCGCATGAAAGCATTGATCGATGAGCGCGACGGACTCATTGCGGAGACAACGGTGCTGAAAGCCGAGGACAGTGATCTGCGGGCGCGTATCGGGGAGATGGAAACCGCGCACCGGGAGGCGTTGAACCACCGGGAGGAAAAAATCACCGAGCTGTCATCGACGTTGACGGCCTGTGACGTCCGACTGGACAACCTGAGAAAAGACGAAGAGGTCCTCGCTTTGAAACTGGCGGAGGCGAACCGCACGATAACCGGGCTCAGGGATCAACTCAAGGACGTCATCATCCGGGTGCCTGCGTTGAAAGACCGCCTGGAACAAAGTTTAGAAAAATTCCAGGCCGTCCGCGAAGACCTTGCCGAGGCCAGGGCGCAGCAGGCAGAACTCGAATCCCAACAGAAGGCCATGAGAGAAACCCACCAGGCGCTGCTGGCGGGCCTCAAACAGCAGCTCGATTCCCAGGAAGCCTCCATCGAAGAATACCGCCAGAAGCTGAAGGTGAGTTTCGTAGACCGGATCCTGTTCGGGTTTTCCCGGGTGAACATCAGTGCCGAAGGCAAAGCGGCCTTGAATCAGTTGGCCGGGGTTCTCGCCACCGTGCCGGAAGGGAATATCAGTGTCGTCGGCCACGCAGACAGCATTCCCGTCGCCGCGGCATTTCAGTACCGCTTTCCTTCCAACTGGGAACTTTCCAGTGCACGGGCTGCAGCCGTTGCCCGCTACTTGATTGAACAAGGCAAGCTGGAGCCCTCCCGCTTGGAGGTCGTCGGTCTGTCGAGCCATCAACCCATCGCCGACAACGATACCGACGCGGGGAGAGCGAAAAACAGAAGGGTAGAGATCATCATTACGCAGAGGCGATACGCGGACTGGGAGAACCGGTGAAAAAATTCAGGCTGGTGGCGGTTCTTACCCGGGTTGAAAAAAGGTCGACTGTCCTAAACGCCATTGGGCCCGACTTAGACGCTGCGTACATGTCATGGGTACATCCACCCTATCGATCGGTATGGCTATGAACGGTCCTGAAGGCGATGCGGTCAAACCTCTCAGAAAAAACCATGCCTTTATTGACACCTATTTTCCATCGGCCTATAGTTTTCCTGCCAGTCGATCAAGGTTCGCCCACTGTTTCAATCCACCAGGTAAAGGTGCGTTATGTTCGAAATACGCCACAAGGGGAGAAACCGTATGCCTAACCAAATGCGCAGGTCCTCTTTTTTATGGAAGGCGATTACCGCTATTTCGTTGGTTGCCGTCATCGGGGCCGGCTATTGGCTTTTCAAAGACCATGGCAAGGAGACGCTGCCGTCCGCGCCTTCCCCATCACTGCCAAAAATGGCTAACCTGCCGCGGAAGGAACCGGAGATAAAACCTCCACCCAAACCCACCTATGCGCCGGATGCCCCGGTGCTCGAGCAGGCCAGACAGGCCTTGCGTGAGGGAATCACACCGGCAGGGGCCTTAGCCATGGCCGCAGCCCTGCCTGAAAAACCCGAGCGGGCGGATGCGGCTTTTCTTCTTCTGGAATATGCCGCGGAGAGTGGAAACGCCGAGGCTGCTTTGGCCGTGGGAGAGTACTATGACCCCAGCCTCGATCTGCCCAGCGGCAGCATTCGTAAGCATCCTGCCCATGCCTTCGAATGGTACCAGATCGCCCTTGCGGGTGGCCATGCTGAATCCAGGGATCGACTTGCAGACCTTCGTCGGTGGGTAGTCGCCAGTGCCGAAACCGGGGCTGCCGACGCGAAGGCACTTTTAGAAACCTGGCCTTAACGGAAACCGCCGATAACCTCAATAATGCCTGGGCATCGATGCCCTTTTGACCTGCGAGGATAAACCATGGGAAAACGATTTTGGGGAGGACTCCATCCACGGCGCGTATGTCGGAATGTCGCCCCCATGTTGATTTTGTTCTATTTGGCCGCTAGCGTGACGATTGACTATGAACCCGCCCGGGCAGACGCGCGGCGGGCGCTGTTAATGCCGGGAAAAAAAACACTCTACCAGCGGGTGATCACCCATCCCGGTGCCCACCTCTATGCCGGGGCTTCATCTGCTTCCGCCATTCAAAAGGTGTGGGTGCGCCCCTTTACCGCCTACTATGTTTTCGGTTCGGCACAAACCGACGCCACGCAGTGGCTCGAGGTGGGGCTGGCCTCCAGTGGCACGCCCGACGGCTGGATCGAGGCCGGAAAAACATCGCCCTGGCTGCAGGCCTTGACCCTGAAGTTTACCGAGCGAACTGGCCGCCAGCCGGTATTGTTTTTCAAGGATTTAGTGGATCTGGAAGCTGTGGCCGCCGACCGGGATCCCGCCGACCGTTACCTCGACCTGATGACACGGTTTTCCGATTTTCAGTCCGGGGACGGACAGGATGTTTCCGCGTTTCCCCTTATCGCTATGGAACCCAAGTGGGAGGCCGTGTCCAGGGAACAATTCTACCTCATGCCGATCTTTCAGTCAGCGGAGTTGTTCGAAGGGGTGAAATTCCTCCAGGTAGCTTCCATCGACCCGGGCTCCGGTGAATTGCCCTTGGACGTGGACCTCAAAACGGCCATCGCTTTCGTGATTGACACCACGATCTCGATGAAACCCTATATCGAACGGACCCGCGAATCCGTCCGCCGGATTTATGCCACCATCGAGAAGCGGGGACTGGCCGACAAGGTGGCCTTCGGCCTGGTTGGGTATCGTAACAGCATGACCAATGCCCCCGAATTGGAATATGTCAGCCGGGTTTACTCGGATCTCCGTACGGCAACCGACCGTGGTGCCTTCGAACGTGCTCTGGCCACCATGGAGGAGGCCAAGGTATCCACCCATTCCTTCAATGAGGATGCCTTTGCCGGTCTTAAAACAGCCCTGGAGCGCTTGGACTGGAGTCCTTATCACTCACGCCTGATATTTCTGATCACCGATGCCGGAGCCATCCGCAACGACGATCCTTATTCCTCCACCGGGATGAACGCCAATGCCATGGCGGACATGGCTGCCGCCGCCGGGGTCAAGATCTTCGCCCTTCACCTGAAAACGCCCTCGGGTGCCCGGGAAATACCTAACAACCACAGCTATGCGCGCCAGCAGTACCAAACCCTGACGCGACAGTCCGATCCCACCATCGGCGATCTCTACGTGCCCATCGATGCCGAAGATGCCACCGCCGGCGTACTCGGATTCGGACAAGTGGTAGAAGATGTGGCCGGACAGATGGTCGCTCTGGTGCAGGCCACCGCCAGTGGCCAGCGACTGGTCCTAGACGATGCGGATCTGTCTAAACCGGGTGATGTGGCTGCCCTGGCGGCCAAAAAGGCGGCCATTTTGGGATATGCGCTGCAATTGGATTTTCTGGGGCGCCAAGGGGCGGGTCGGGTCCCGCGGGTAGTGACATCATGGGTGTCGGACATGGATATCACCAGGCCCGACATCCCGACCTTCGAAGTCACCATCCTGCTTTCCAAAAACCAGCTCAGCGATCTTCACCATCGATTGAAGATCATCCTCGACAATGCCCAGCGGACCAAGCGTACCGGTGCCCGGGATTTTTTTCAGAGCATCCTATCGGCGGCCGCCCAGACCTCGCGAGATCCCACTCGCTTCAGCCAACGCCCCAATCAGAACCTCGGGCAATTGGGTTTTCTGGCCGAGTTCCTTGATGATTTGCCCTATCGCAGCAATATCATGCGGCTCACCGAGGAGGACTGGTACCGGTTGAGTGTCGGCGAGCAGCAGGCCATTGTAGATGATATCAAATCCAAGATACGGCGCTACGAGGCTTACCACAACGATGTGACCAACTGGGTCGGTTTCGGTCCCGGCGAACCCGGTGATGCCGTGTATCGTGTGCCCTTGGGCATGATGCCTTGACACTTAGAATTGACGACTTGGTATAAGATCCGATCCGCCTGAGGCGAATAAATATCTTCGTTACGCTTCATCCCTCGTCACTGCGGAGTATTATATATCCTTAGCATGCGGAGAAGGACATGTCCGGCAACGTGAACAGTGGCGAGCGGTTGGCCGAAAAGATCAAAACCCCGGTATTTAGGCTTCGCGGAATCGGCAAGCATTGGACCGGTGCGCCGGGATTTTTCCTTGAGGTGCCCGATTTGACCATCCACAGGGGCGAAAAAGTGGCCTTGGTGGGTTATAGCGGCTGCGGCAAGAGCACGCTTCTGGACATGCTGGCCATGATTCTGAAGCCTACCGAGGCCAGCTGTTTCGAGTTTTTTTGGGAACACGACGAAAAGGGTGCATCCCGGTCGGTGGACGTCATGGCCGCCTGGCAGACCAACAACCTGGACGCCCTATCCCGATTGCGCATGCGCCACATGGGCTACGTACTTCAAACCGGGGGGCTCTTCCCCTTTCTCTCGGTTCGGGACAATATCGGCATCAGCCGAAAGGGGTTGGGGCTGCCAACCGGCCGAGCCGTCGAAAAGGTGGCGGCCAAACTCAACATCGAATCCCATTTGGATCGGCTCCCTGGGCAGCTGTCGGTGGGTGAACGCCAGCGGGTAGCCATTGCCCGGGCAATGGCCCACAAGCCGGCCGTGGTGATTGCCGACGAGCCCACCGCATCTCTGGATCCCATCAATGCCGAGAAGATCATGGCTCTGTTCAGCCGTTTGGCCGATGATTTTCAGGTCACCTTGGTGGTGGCGACTCACGATTGGGAGAGGGTGGCCGAAAGCGGCTTCCGCCAAATCACCTTCGATTTGAAGCAGACGGGACCCAACGGCGCGGTTCAGGTGACAGCATGCGCGTGAAACGTCGTAAACCGCTGGCCGGGTTCAAGACCGTGGTCCGCATGTCCTTGCGTGACTACCTCCATGAGCGGCTGCTGTCGGCCTGTGCCATCCTGGGCCTGGCCGCTGTTCTAGCCCCCCTGCTGGTGCTCTTCGGCGTCAAAAGCGGCATCATCAGCACCATGGCGGATCGTCTCATTGAAAACCCCAAGAACCGGGAGATAGCGCCGGTGGGCAGCGGACGCTTTGACGATGCGTGGTTCCAGGCCGTGTCCGAGCTTTCCGCCGTAGCCTTCGTTATCCCCCAAACCCGTTCCATTGCGGCCAGCATGGTGTTGGTGAATCGGGAAGGGGCGGAGCCCCGGTCGGTAGGAGTGGATCTGATCCCCACCGGCAAGGGGGATCCACTACTGGGAAAATGGGCGATGGTTCCGGACAGCAACCTGGCCATCGTGCTCTCCGCCCCGGCGGCCCGTAAGCTGGGGGTTTCCACGGGATCGACCGTCTCTGGCAGGATCGGTCGTTCTATGGCGGGGCGCAAGGAGCAGGTGACGGTCCAACTGACGGTGGGTGCGGTCCTTCCCCTCGCCGCCTATCAACTGGATGCGGCCTTCGTGCGCCTCGACCTGTTGACCGCCACCGAAGATTACCGGGACGGCTTTGGGTCCCCATCCTTCGGTTGGCCCGGTAAGGTGAGGCCGGCCGGTGTCCGGAACTACCCCGGCTTCAGGCTTTATGCCCGTTCCATTTATGATGTGCCCGATCTTCGGGACCAGTTTGCCGATCAGGGCATGGAGGTCTACACCAAGGCCGAGGAAATCGAGGTGGTTAAAAGTCTGGATCGCGCCTTTACCCTGATTTTCCGGCTTATCGCCGTGGTGGCGGTGTTGGGCTACTTCGCTTCCATGACCAGTAGCGTTCTGGCCAACGTCAACCGCAAGAGCCGTCACCTGGGCGTTATCCGGTTGATTGGATTTTCCACCGGCAGTATCATCTGGTTTCCGATTTTCCAGGCCCTGATGACTGCCGTTCTGGGCAACCTGACGGCCTTGGTCCTATACGAGGTGGTTGAAAAGAGCATCAACCGGCTCTTCGGCACCTATCTTGCCATAGGAGAGTATGTGTGTCGTCTCACCGTTCCCCACATGATCTTCTCCCTGCTCTTGACGGTGGCCATCGCCATACTGGCCTCGGCCTATGCCGCCTATCGCACGGCCTCCATCGAGCCGTCCGAGGTGATCCGCGATGTCTGAGACGATGGCGCACCCAAAAACGCGGGTGTGGCCGGCGGTAGCGATTCTGCTTGTTTTGCTGGCCACACCACTATCAGCGATGGACTGCCCGGAACCCCAACGCACCCTGCAGCGCCTGACACCGACCCTGGCCCGGGCGGTCAACCCCAATCCCGATGAATTGGATATTACCTTGCCCATGCCCTGCGGGGCGAGGCTGGTGTTGCGGCATGTCTGTGTGGCGGCCCAAGGGTTTTTCGGCGATCTGCGCCTTGACCTCGGATGCAGCGATTGTGGCCGGGAAGGCCTCGGTTTCATGGAGGGGCGGCGAAAGGCCTCGGTATCCGGTCCCTTTACCATCGAGGACCTGCCGGAGCAATGGCAGCTTGGGCTCTATAAAGCGGCCCGCGGTGGCGAAGGCACCTGTCCCGATCCCAATGAAGCGGAGCAGACCGGGTTTTACTATTTCATCGCCAAGTACGAGATCTCCAACCTCCAATGGGATGTGGTCATGGGCGCGGCGTGTCCCGATACGACCGCAGGACTGACCGCCGCGGACCCCCGCCCCAAGACCGATATTTCCTGGTTCGATGCCGTTGCGTTCACCAGGAGGTATACCGAGTGGTTGTTGGAAAATGCCCCGGCAGCCTTGCCCCATTTCGCCGGTGGCCGCTTCGGATATATCCGTCTGCCCACCGAGGCGGAGTGGGAGTATGCCGCCCGCGGTGGCCACATGGTCACCGGGCAGCAGCTCAACCGCGAGGAGTTTTTTCCCCTGGGAAACCGTTCCTTCCGGGATTTTGCCGTCTTTACGGATCCCATGGCGGCCAAACAACCGGAACGGCTGGCCTGGATCGGAAGCCGATGTGCCAACCCGCTGGGATTGTACGACACGGCCGGAAACGCCGCCGAAATGCTGCTGGATCCATTTCGTTTTTCATTGGGGTTCCGTCTCCACGGCGCCACCGGCGGTTTCATCGCCAAGGGGGGCAGCTACCGGAAACGCCTTACCGAGATCATGCCTGGACGTCGCGAAGAGATCCCCTTTTTCCTTGACGATGGGGCCTATCGTGCCACCGACCTCGGGTTCCGGGTGGTCCTCTCCGCAATTGTCACCTCCCGCAACCGGTTCGATATGCTGGGCCAGGAGTGGCGAGCCAAAGCGCCGAAGATGGCGCAAGATGAGGAAGCCACGCCTGGATCGGCGTTGACCACAGCGCCGATGGCCAATCCATCGACACCGGCGGAAGCGACTGCGTTGGCCACGATTCAAAGCGCACTGTTCACCGCCGAATCCATGATCAGTTATGCCCGGCGCCGGCAGGTGATGATCTTTGAACTGGAACGGCTCCAGCTATTGACGCGCAAGAGCCTCCCGGAACACGTCCTCGCAACCCTCCAAGGAGATGTGGATCGGGCTATTGGAGAAGTGCAACAGGTCGACGCGGCCATATCAAGATTCGGGGATTTATACCTCAACCGATTGTCCCAGGGGGTGACCGTCCCGGAGGTTCAGATGAATGAGCAAATGCTGAGCATAGAGCAGGAACTTAGCCTGGAAGAGGGTTTCAACGAGAGCCAAAGGAGTCGGTTGGAGTTGTTTGTGCTTTTCAAAGACCATTTGAATCTGATGCGAAGCGACCCGGAAAGGGTAACCCGGGCATCAATTCTCGAGGATATCATTCCCTAAATCAGTGGACCATTGCGGGATGCCCCTCCATTGGGGACTGCTTCCCCGTTTTATCGTGGAATGGTGACCCTTAGAGGAAAAAAATACGAAATCAATCTGGGATTGGCTGTCTGGGATATGCCAGAATTACAGGGAAAGTAAGTGTGGTTGATATCAAAGCGGCCGCATTGACGGTGCGAATTGTTTCGTCATCTTCGGATTCTGAGGTGACAACAGAAGGTTCCTGATAGAAGGAAACACAACTTCAATTGAAATTTTCAGCGGTCACGTACATAGCAGCTACATGAAAACGGGGATAGGTCC
>NZ_JBFELV010000221.1:0-8133 GCF_041551955.1 Desulfosarcina sp. | reverse complement strand
CTTTTTCGAACAAATTAAGTGTATTAAATACTAAATTGGCTGAACTTGGTGATTTTGAACAAAAGATACGAATCATTGCCAACCTTGAACCCAACAATGACGGGTCGGGTATTTTTGGCGTGGGCGGCTCTGATCCGGAAGATCTGGACCCCACAACGATGATTGAACAGGACTACCAGGAACTTGTCAGAGATATGCACGTTGAAATCAATGAAATCGACCAGGCCTCCCATAACCAAAAAAATTCCTTTTCGTCTATCTTCAGCCAGTTGGAAGGAAAACGGAACCTACTGGCCGCCACCCCCTCGATCCGTCCGTTAAAAGGGTGGACATCATCACGTTTTGGATATCGGGAGTCACCCTTTACCGGTCGCCGTGAATTCCATCGTGGGCTTGACATCGCCACCCGTGCAGGGTCGCCGATCATCGCACCGGCGGACGGGCTGGTGACATTTTCCGGAAGCAGAGGGTTGATGGGCAATATGTTGACCATTGAACACGGGTTCGGAATGGTGACCCGCTATGGTCACACACAAAAACTGCTCAAAACAAAAGGCGACCGCGTAAAACGGGGTGAAACCATTGCCCTGGTGGGCAATACCGGTCGAAGCACCGGTCCCCACCTTCACTACGAAGTCCGCTTAAATGGGGTGGCCGTCAATCCAACGAATTATTTCTTTAACTGAAGCGCAAGAAAGGTTGTACAAAACCAGACAGAAAGTGGGTTCAGGCGATACAAAAAGACACAGAATAATCTGATAAAACGGCACCGTGGGTAAAAAGAAGGCTAAAAAATGAAAAAAACAGTTTTCTTGATGTTATCAGCGATGGCGATCTTATTTTGTGGATGCAGCACGGGTTCCAGTTATGGATTGCTGGGGACCGCAGACCCTGACCTTGGGTTGATCAACACCCCCACCCGGCCCACGATAGAAGTCACTTATCAACGCGGGGTGTGTATGCCTATTTCGGCCAATTCTTCCTTGAACGTCGATGTCGAATGCATTATCGAGTATGTCCAAAGAGATGGCTCCTTCGACGCGTTCGAAGCGCAAAATGACTCTCTACATCCATGGATCCACCTGAATTATTCCTTTTGACCCGACGTCGACAGCCGTTAATGAGCCAAAGAAACCCTCGCCAGCCCAATCGCCGGTAAGGGTTTTTTTGTTTTTATGGTTTTAAAGATCGGCAAAGACCCTCTCAGCCGCAGAGAGGGTTTGTTGAATGGCCTCGTCATCGTGGGCGGCCGATAAGAAAAACGCTTCAAATTGAGAGGGTGCCAGATAGATGCCGTTTTCCAGCATCCCTTGGTAGTAGGACGAAAATCGCTCTAAATCGGATTTTTTGGCATCGGCAAAACTTTTCACGGGATGATCGATAAAA
The DNA here is from genome assembly GCF_041551955.1 of Desulfosarcina sp. Lineage (GTDB taxonomy): Bacteria > Desulfobacterota > Desulfobacteria > Desulfobacterales > Desulfosarcinaceae > Desulfosarcina. The sequence goes on along the minus strand of NZ_JBFELV010000221.1, from coordinate 6,747 downwards.
AACAGGCCGAGCATCGCGCCCGACCGGGTGCATGAAACGGGGATATGGGCCTTATGGGCCAGTGATGCCAAACCAGTGATCAACTTTTCGGCCTGGGTGTCCAGGCTTTCGAAAAACCCGGGCCTTTTCAACTGCTTCAGCGTCGCTATGCCCGCGGCCATGGCCAACGGGTTACCGGACAGGGTACCGGCTTGGTAAACGGTTCCACTGGGTGCGATGTGCGCCATAATTTCACCACGGCCGCCGTATGCGGCCACCGGCAGCCCTCCACCGATAATTTTACCGAAGCAGGATAGGTCCGGGGTTATGCCGTAACGTTCCTGAGCCCCGCCAAAAGCAACCCTGAAGCCGGTCATCACCTCATCGAAAATGAGCAAGGCACCATATTTTTCAGACGTTTCACGAAGAGTTTCAAGAAACCGGTCATCCGGCAGGACCAATCCCATGTTTCCAGCTACCGGCTCGACAATGATGCAGGCAACCTGATCGCCTTTTTCAGCCATCACCTTATTCACCGTATCGATGTCGTTATAGGGAAGCGATAACGTGTGCTCGACAAAGGAGGCGGGAACACCTGAACTACCAGGAAGTTGCAGGGTAGCGACACCGGAACCGGCTTCCACCAAAAGCGAATCGGCATGTCCGTGGTAGCAGCCGTCAAATTTGATGATTTTATCCCGACCGGTGAAACCTCTTGCCAAACGGATGGCACTCATGGTGGCTTCAGTTCCCGAATTGACCATTCGCACCATATCCATCGAGGGAATGGCCTCGACAAGCAGTTCCGCCAGTTCTATTTCAAGTTCGGTTGGCGCACCAAAACTGGTTCCCTTCTCCAGGGCGGACGAGATGGCAGCGATTACCGATGGGTGCCGGTGACCCAGGATCATCGGGCCCCACGATCCGATATAATCGATGTACTGGTTTCCGTCGGCATCGAACAACCGACACCCGTCGCCACGGTCGATAAACAATGGATCCATTCCCACGGAACGGCAGGCCCTGACCGGGCTGTTCACGCCGCCAGGAATCAATTCCTGTGCCCTTTTGTATAACGCTGTGGATCTCTTCCTGTTCATTGCTGGTTATCCTTTCTGATTGAGCGGAATAAAACGGGTTGACTTTTTGGTTGTTGGATGCGGAAACTACCAAACACGGGCAGTCAGGTCAAGCCAGAGCGATAACGAGCACAGCTGACTGAGATCCGAAGGCTGAAGACTGGCCAGCCCTTTCCGATGAACGCTCAGTCTATTTGAAAACCCCACAGGCGCTTACGTCGACCGATGAAACACCGCCAGACCGTAGATAAACTAACAAAATTGATTATTTATATGCTTGGCCGACAACCTGATGAATTCGGCCTGCTGCCCGACGAAAATGGCTATGTGAAAATCAAAGACCTGATGAAATCCCTGGGTGAAGAACCCGGCTGGCGTCATGTGCGGTTGAATCACATCCGTGAAGTGATCTATTCTACCGGTTCACCGGCTCTTGAGATTGATGAGAACCTGATACGCGCCAGCGACCGAACCCGCCTTCTTTTACCGGAGATCGCGGAGGCCCTCCCCAAACTGATCTACTGCGCGGTTCGACGGCGAGCTTACCCCGTATTGCTGGAAAAAGGCCTAACCGCTGCCGTCACCGGCAATCGGATCATGCTGACCGGCGATATCGCCATGGCACAACGGCTTGGACGACGGATCGATACGTCTCCCGTCATCCTGACGGTACATGCAAAAAATGCCCGCAAAAAGGGAGCTACGGTATGGCGTTTCGGCAAACACTTATTCCTATCGGATTGCCTGCCGGTTGGCAGTTTCAGCGGTCCACCACTCCCCAAAATCCGACCGGCCGCGAAACCGGTGGAGATGCCCACATCGCAGGCGACGCCAAAGACACCGGGAAGTTACTATCTGGACTTGACCATTGATGCAACCATCAAAGATCAGGCAAAAAAAAGATCGCGTCAGCGCAAGAATGAATGGAAGCGGGATCGAAAACGAAGCAGTCGGAACAAGATCAACAGATGGCCGGATGATTAGAATCCGTCTATTTCGCCCGAACGAAAAAAAACGCATTGACATCAACCATCGCGGCTGTTACTAGACGCCCTTGTTTCGATAGACGGACAGGGCCGTTAGCTCAACTAGGCAGAGCACCTGACTCTTAATCAGTAGGTTGAAGGTTCGATTCCTTCACGGCCCACCAAAAAATACTAAGCGAAATCGGTTATTTGTACCGATTTCGCTTTTTTGTTTTTTAGGTACCTCTATCAAAAAAATGACAAGGAAATGACAAGTTGGGCGACCTTGTGATCGAACAGATAGATATTCAACATACCATTTCAAGGTTCTTTTATGGAATTTAAAGCCGAATGCCCGGGCCAATACGATGACATACAAGCCATTGCTAAGGTTTCCCTAAAAATTGTTGGCCCGAACCAAAAAATTTAAGTGGATAGGTGCAAGATGCTCCTTCCATCGGCAAAATCCACGCAGATAAAACCATCATCGAATTTGCTCAACCGTAAGTGTCCGTGAGGAGGGCAGTTCGTGAACGAAAATCACGCCCAAATCAATCCTACTTGCAAGCAAATGTTGAACTGCCGACTGACCGGGAATATCACCCCTATCAGCTGGTTTCGTAATATACTAACCGGCTCCGGCAAACCTGATGTGGTGGCCATCATCATTTTGTCGGATATCGTCTATTGGTACACGCCGATGATGACGCGGGATGAGCACACCGGCGATGTGATCGGCATTCAACAAAAATTCCAAGCCGACAAACTCCAGAAGACCTACCAGGAATATGCCGACATCTTCGGCTTTTCCAAAAACCAGATCAAGAACGCCATCGATAATTTATGCAACCAGGACCTGATCACCCGCGAGTTTCGTCATATCAAAACCGGGAGCGGCCTTGCGATCACCAACGTGATGTATATCGAGCCGATTTTCGACAATATCGTTAAAATATCCAATAAAATCAGATCCCCCCAAAAAGATAGGGGATATCCCCCTAAAAAGTTGGGGGATATCCCAGTAAAAAGTGAGGGGATATCCCCCCAAAAAAATGGGGGACCTCCCCCTAAAAAGTCAGGGGACCTCCCCCCAAAAAATGGGGGGACGTATACAAAGATTACTACAAAGAATTCTACAGAGAATACAACAACCACCACAACAGCATGCGAGGCGGCGGCTGTTACTTTTGAAAATTGTATTCCGGAACCCATCCGATCCGGCATCCCCGAAATCTACCAAGATCACAAAGACGTGTTGGCAAACCTCGAAACGTACCTGCAATCCCACGGCGAGCCTTATGTCATAACCGAACTCGACTATGCCGCAGCCCATTCGACCAAGGATGGCGGGTTTCCGGCATTCTTAAGGCGCTCGCTTGAAAACGGCTGGGGAACCGAGAACCTGAAGATTCAACAAGCCGCCCAAACCGAACAGCTCATTCAGCAGCGTCGACAAAGGGAAAAAGAGCTTGAGGATAGACGTACCGAACAACAGCGCCTGGCCGACATCGAAAAGCGGGATCGGCAGATCGATCAAAAATTTCAGGAAGCGCTTGAGCGCCTCACACCATCAGAACTTGACCGCATCGAAAAAAAAGCCTGGGTCGAAGCCGAGCAAAAAACCCCCGAACTCAGAGGGCAGCAAGGTCAGATGTTGGCGGCGGCAAAAGAGAAGCTATCCACCCTGCCGGATCATGAACGCGATTCGCTCTTTGAGGTCGCCAAAGCGTCTGTGCGCGCCGCCATCGGTGGTCTATTGGGAGAAAATCATCCCGGATTCCAGCGGGCAGTCGATAACCAGGTGCTCAGAGAAGTCCAGCAAAGGTACCCCCTTAAAACACCGCTGGCCAGCCTGCGGCAGGAGCGGGTCAAGACAGAGGCCCAACGCATCTTAAAAACCATCATCATCCACAGTCACGGCCTGTTAAAGATCGACAGGGCCGAGGAAACCACATGAAACGGCTTTTTTGCAAGATTGTCATTGCCGCTTTTTTGTTCGGCTGCTGCGGGGAGGCAACTCCCGTCAGAAGAGTTGACCCGCCAAAAGTCGCCGAGCCAAGAGAATTTCAAGGCAGCACCATCGTCGATTGCAAGAAAAATCCATAAACAACACCACCAAGGGAGGAGTCGATCATGCAAACCATCAGCAAAATGAGTGTCGTCGTCTATGTTTTGATCCTCGGGGGTTTGATCATCGGGCTTTGCCCAGCCCCGGCTTTTGCTTTCGAGGCCCCGGCCGAAGGAAGCTTTGCTTTCAGCGTCTACGATCTTTTCATGAACGACATCTTGACTGGCGCCATCGGTTTTGTCATCGCCGCCGGGTTGATTCTCTACGCCATTTTCTGGGCGGTGCGCAGCAACGTTTTCGGCACCATCGTTTGCGCCATCTGCGCCGGGCTGATCATCTTCATCGAAGAGGTCGTCATCTCCTTAGGGATATCCATTTCGGATATTGGGACCTTTACGGTCATAGGTCTGTTTTAACGATGTTGCTCTTTTAAGGACACCCGATGAGATATCGAATACCACGCTATTTGAACGAACAGGTAAGGTTTGTCGGGCTGCAAAGTGACGAATTTATTATCGTGCTTCTGTCTTTCTACTTTTGCGCCATCTTTCGCTTTCAATGGATGGTGCTGTTGCTGAACCTATCCATGGTGGCCGCATTCGTCTGGCTGAACCGCAATTTTCCCAGGGGCTTTATCCGGCATGTCGCCTATTTCAGCGGCTTTTATAAATTCGCCCACTATCCAGAATTCTTTGCCAACAGGTTTGTGGAATGAAACTTAAAATTTACGGCGATAAACTGGCCAATGCCATGGCCGAAAACGCCCTGCTCAAGTTTTGTCTGATTCTGCTGACAGGCATCACCATTTTCAACGCCATCGTGGCTTACCGCGCAATGAACAACCAGAAGGTGGTTATATTGCCGCCGATGGTGGATCATAAAATCGCGATCCGAGGCAACGACGCCGACGATGAGTACCTCAAGATGATGGGTCGATACGCGATCAAGCTGATATTGGATTATACCCCCAGCAATGTTGAGCAAAACTTTTCCGATTTCCTTAAACTGGCATCGCCTGGCGTTTTCAGTTCCATGCGCACCGGCCTGAACAAAATCATCGAAGAGGTGATCCGCCTGCGGGTCAGTTCCTCCTTTCACATCCACACCATCAAAAAATTGGGCAGCACCAACCGCATCGAACTTGTCGGCCTGCGGTCCAAGCATGCCGATGACGTGCGCATCGAAAGTGCAATCGAGCACCACATCATCGAATACGACATCGATGAAGGAACCTTCAGGGTAACGGGAGTGTCACAAAAAAATGGCGCGTAAACCACTATCCAAATTGGTCGTCGCAGGGCTGGTCGTTTTGCTGTTCCCGATCCTGTCCCAGGCATCTCAACCAACCCAGACAACAAAGGCTTCCGAAGACCCAGACAATTTCCGGGTATCGGAAAAGCTGACGTTGATCGAACTGGCCCCGGAAGCCATAAACCGCATCCACAGCAGCGAGCCAATCCAAAAAATCAACGCACCCCAAGCGCTCAGCCTGGAAGTGGAGTACCAGGGAAACAATGCTTTTGTCACCCTCGGCAAAAAAGCCAGACAGGGTGTGATTTACATCATTACCCAAAGCGGTGACGTTTTTTCATTGGAGATCATCCCTAAAAAGGGTCTCAAGGCCAGGGTCATCCATTTGGATTCACAAAGCCGCAAGGCCAAGGACAATCAGGTCAAGTTTGCCAGACTGGACCCGGAAACGGCTGCCGTTGATTTGATCCGCAACGCTTTTGCCGACACCATTCCCGACAACTTTAACGTGACCCCAAGCCACCAGGAAATAGAGGCGATCAAACATCTACGGATAACCTTGCGGCGAACAGTCAGCATCGATGGGGTGCCCCTGGCGCTAAACGAATACCGGGTCAGCCTCGCGCCTTTCTCGGGCCTTGCCGAGATGAAGGTGGATGAAAGCGCCTTTCTGGTTCCGAAGCTGACCCGCAAACCAACCGCCATCGCCCTGGGCAAGGATTTGAAACAGTTTGTGGACGGCAAGGCCGTGTTGCGTCCGGGTCAATACCTGCGCCTATTTATCGTCGAACACTCACACAATTGAGCCAATCCTATGAATAAACTCAAAGCGTGGTTCAGGGATTTAAAAAGCAAAGACAAGAGCCGGATCGTCAAGGCAGTCATCGGCGTGGCGGCAGTCATCCTGGTAATGAGCGCCTATCAATTCACCAGAAACAAAGATAAACGCATAAAAACCCGCACCGATATCAAACAAAACACCTTGCAGTTCGACGAACGAACCTTCGAGAAGACGATCTACAACAAAACCCGGGCCGATGTCGAAGGCCTGCGCCAGGAGCTGGTCGATTTTAAAAAGGAGATGCGGGACATGCTCTCCCAAAAAATCCAGGAGGTCGAAAAAACAGGACGTTACAGTGGCAAAATTACGGTACCAAACGGTTTCCCGGATAAATCCCCTGATCCAAAATCGATCAGAAGAATTCCCACCCAAAAACTATCCCTGACAGCGCCGCTGCCTGTGATCGATAAGTTTCAATTCAATGACGTTCCCCGACATAAAAAAAGCCTCATCAAGGAGCGCAGCCCGCGGCGGGGACACTCGAAACTCACCGAGCAAGATCAGCCCATCAAACAGATTGCGGTTTTTGAAAACCCCCATGCAGCCCAAGGCGATTTGCAAGTT
>NZ_JBFELV010000220.1:0-8203 GCF_041551955.1 Desulfosarcina sp. | reverse complement strand
GCATGTGGATGGACGGCGGCAAGCTGAAGATCGACAACAGAGAGTGCACGCGCTGCATGCATTGCATCAACGTCATGCCCAGGGCCCTGCATGTCGGTGACGACCGTGGTTGTTCAATGCTGGTCGGCGCCAAGGCCCCGATCCTCGACGGCGCCCAGATGGGCTCCCTGCTGGTGCCTTTCATCAAAGTCGAAGAGCCCTACGACGAGATCAAGGAAGTCATCGAAGCCATCTGGGATTGGTGGATGGAAGAAGGCAAGAACCGCGAACGTCTCGGTGAACTGATCAAACGCCAGGGATTCCAGAAACTGCTCGAAGCCACCAACATCAAACCGATGGCCCAGCATGTTCAGGAACCGCGCCACAACCCCTACATCTTCTGGAAAGAGGAAGAGGTTGAAGGCGGCTGGGATCGAGACATTGCAGACTTCAGAAAAGACCACCAGAGATAAAGGGGAGGAATCACAATGGCATTTATTTCTTCAGGATACAATCCCGACAAACCGATGGAAAACCGGATCACCGACATCGGTCCGAAAAAGTATGACGAGTTTTATCCGCCGGTCATCGCCAAGAACAAGGGCAAATGGCTGTACCACGAAATCATCAAACCGGGCGTGCTGGTGCACGTGGCCGCCAGCGGCGACGAGTGCTACACCGTACGCGTGGGCGGCGCCCGCCTGATGAGCGTGACCCACATCCGCGAGATCTGTGAAATCGCCGACAAGCACTGCGGCGGTCACCTGCGTTTCACCACCCGTAACAACATCGAGTTCATGGTGGACGACAAGGCCAAGGTCGATCCCCTGATCAAAGACCTGGAAAGCCGCAAGTTCGACGGCGGCAGCTTCAAATTCCCCGTGGGCGGCACCGGTGCCGGCGTCACCAACATCATTCACACCCAGGGTTGGATTCATTGCCACACCCCGGCCACGGATGCTTCCGGTCCGGTCAAGGCCACCATGGACGTGCTCTTTGACGATTTCAAACAGCACCGCCTGCCGGCCCAGCTGCGCGTCTCCCTGGCCTGCTGCCTGAACATGTGCGGCGCCGTGCACTGCTCCGACATCGCCATCCTCGGCTACCACCGGAAACCGCCGATCATCGACAACGAATACCTGGACAAGATGTGTGAAATTCCCCTGGCCATCGCGGCCTGCCCCACCGCGGCGCTCAAGCCGACCAAGGTGAAGGTGGGTGACAAGGAAGTCAAATCAATCGCCGTGAACAATGACCGCTGCATGTTCTGCGGCAACTGCTACACCATGTGCCCCTCCCTGCCGCTGGCAGACAAGGAAGGTGACGGCATCGTCATCATGGTCGGCGGCAAGGTCTCCAACCGCATCAGCAAGCCCATGTTCTCCAAGGTTGTCGTGGCCTTTTTGCCCAACGAAGTTCCCCGTTGGGACCAGACCACCGCGGTTATCAAAAAGATCGTCGAAGCCTACTCCGCCGGCGCTAACAAATACGAACGTGTGGGTGACTGGGCCGAGCGGATCGGTTGGGAGCGCTTCTTCGACAAATGCGAACTTGAATTCACCCATCATTTGATCGATGATTTCCGTGATCCGGCTTACTACACCTGGCGCCAGACCACGCAGTTCAAGTTCTAATTTATTTCCATATGAACGAATCTGTGCAGGGGGAGGCCATGCGCCCCCCCTGCCTTCTTTAGAAAAGAGGTTACCATGGAATACGAAGAGGCAAAAAAGCTGATCGTAGAGCAGTTGACCAAAAAGCTGAAGACCAAAAGCAAATTCTACTTCAACGACCTAACCAAAATTCTGGACATGAAGCCCCGTGAGGCCAAAAAAATCGTCAACAAACTGGTAGAGGAAAACGTCCTTGAATATTGGTCTTCGGGAAGCACCTCCATGTACGGAATGCCCGGCACCGGCAAGCAGGCTGCGGCCGAGCACGAAGATTAAAGCCCGTCTGCGACGGTACGCCGCACCCATAGGCTTTCCGCCGCCATGCACACCATTTTGAAACAGGCTCCAGCAATCAGTCAGCCAACCCCGGGCATCGTTGTCGCCGCCTTGCGGGGAGGGTCGGGAAAAACGATCTTTTCCGTCGGCATCATCGCTGCGTTGCGGAGCCTGGGCAAATCCATTGCACCATTTAAAAAAGGTCCAGATTATATCGACGCCGGCTGGCTGGCCCTTGCGGCCGGCCGGCCCTGCTACAACCTGGACACCTTCCTCATCGACCGGGACACCATTCTCGGCTCTTATCACGCTCACACTCAGCACATCGATCTTGCCGTCATCGAAGGCAACCGAGGCCTTTACGACTGCATCAGCACCGACGGGGAAACCAGCACGGCCGAACTGGCCAAGCTGCTGGGCCTGCCGGTGATCCTGTGCATCGACGCCACCAAGACCACCCGCACCATGGCCGCCGTTGTTGGCGGTATCAACGCCTTCGATCCCGATGTACATATCGGCGGTGTGGTGCTGAATCGGGTGGCCGGCACGCGGCACCGGAGCATCCTCACCCGCAGCATCGAATCATATACCGGCATTCCTGTCCTGGGCGCGGTGCCGAAACTGAAGGAGCAGCGCTTTCCCGAGCGCCACATGGGGCTGGTGCCGACCCATGAACACCACTGGGCGCAACCGGCCATCGAGGCCATCCGGTCGGTGGCGGAAAAACATCTGGATCTCCAGCGGATTCAGCGCCTGGCCGCAACGGCGACACATGCTGAAAACGGCAGGGCGCTGAAAACGGAGGCGGTTAAGGTCAGGACCAATTCAGACCGGCCCATCATCGGCATTCTCAGGGATGCGGCGTTTCAGTTCTACTATCCCGAGAACCTGGAAGCCCTCGAGTCTGCCGGCGCTAGTCTGGTCTTCACCAGCCCGCTAACAGAAAAGCACCTTCCCCCCATAGACGCGCTTTACATCGGCGGCGGCTTTCCGGAGACCCATGCCCGGGAACTGGAAGCCAATACACCTTTCCGAAACGAATTGAAGGCCCTTGCCGACAACGGCCTCCCCATTTACGCCGAATGCGGTGGGCTCATGTACCTGGGAGAGCGCCTGCATTTGGAAGATGGCAACTTCGACATGGCCGGCGTGCTGCCGGTGATTTTCGGTTTTTCCAAGCGGCCCCAGGGCCACGGCTACACGATCATCCGAGTGGAAAAGGAAAACCCCTACTTCCCGGTAGGAACCCGGCTGCTGGGCCACGAGTTTCACTACTCCAGCGTGAACGCGTGGCACGGGTGCGATGAAAACCTGGCCTTTTCCATGCAACGCGGCAACGGTTTTATCGACGGAAAGGACGGCGTGTGCATCAACAACGTCTTGGCCACCTACACCCACATTCATGCCCTGGGGACGCCGAGTTGGGCGACTGCCCTGGTGAACCGTGCGAAGTGGTATCGGAATCACGCTAAACCCGACCCCATGTAGAGTGGTTTCCTAATCGTCAACGGCCATCCCATGCTGCCGAGTTGGTTTGTTAATCGCAGATAACCTTATATTCGCCGGAGGCCATTTTCTTGATGCGACAGCCCGGGCTGCCATGAACGTAAAATGACGTTTCACACGTGGTCTCCACGAAATTTTCATTGCGTGCTTCCTGAATCAGTTTCAGCACCTTTACCAACGTATTGATTTCGTTTAGTCTACCATTTTCTGTCGTCATCACCATCGCCCCTGGTGCTGGGATGATGGCAACCGGTTGCCCTCTCTCTCCTTTTTCATATGCGACGAAGTATAATGGCTTCTCCTTTAAAGCCTCCTTAATTTCCTGATAAAACGACTCCTCTGTCTGCTTGCCATCGGCCATCGCAGGACCGACAAGACAAGGCAATGCCAAAAGCGCCAACAGACAACCCAGAAATACGCTCACCAAGAAGAACCTTTTTTTCTGCATCATTACTGTACCCTCCTGTTTTTGGACGTTGTGGGTTAAAAACCGATTGCCACGCTCAGTTTAGTTTTAACTGCCGATGAAGCAAGCGTCAGAAAGACAAAGTAATCTTGGCCAGAAAGGCTTGCTCCGGAATGATCTCCGGGTTGGACGGATCGGTATCCTGGAATTGAAATGTTTGATCAAAAAGGTTTTTGGCTTCCAGGCTGAAGATTCCGTATCTTTTTGGCAAACGATAGCCGAGAGCCGCATCGGCAACCCAGAAATGATCGCTGCCCGGCTCTGTTGGGAAAAATCTGGGCCAGCCGAATTCTCCCTCCTGATCGACATAAGTCGCCTTCAACCGCAGAAACAATCCGGAGGGATGGAATAAATTGGCACTTATGGGAACTTTGTGCGTTACCAGCGTAGTGAACAATTCTTCCCCCACAAATGTCCCGTCTCTTTCAAAACGGGAATAACCGTATTCTACTCCAGCAGATATCCAATCGTGCGGGGTCCAAAACAGATAAACACGACAGGACTGTTCATCCCACCCGACCTTGCGAATTTGAAGATCGAAATCCGTATAGCTGATCTCCATATCACGTATGGCGTACTCCAGGCCTGCGAACAGATTCAGCCCCAGTTTCTGGTCGATGGCGGCACCGTATCTCCAGGCTTCCGTACGGTTGGCATCATCGTAAAACTGGTTGAAACCGGCTATCTGGGTTGGTTCGAGGGTTTGGTCGGCAATCAGGTTGCGCTTGAACGTGCGAAACGCGGCCGCCCGAAAAGTCGTTGCCGGGGTCAAATCCCAAGTCACCCCCATTTTGGGGTTGAACAGCTCCTCTGTGCCCTTTCCATCGAAAAAATCCATGCTGGCACCGAGCGTCCAGGTGACCTTTTCCGGGAAAAAAAGATAAGCGTATGTATAGGGTGTGGTGTGATCTATTCGAGTATCAGAAACCACTGGCACCGGTTCTTCATCATCGATTACCGTAAAATCCGCGTCGGAATGAAAGTATCCGATTCCACTGATCAGATTGAACGTTTCGGATCGGAACAGGTGCTGGAGTTCGGTCATGACACCTTTCTCATCCACATCCTCAATTATGCCAAAATCCACATCCCTGCCATCCAATTGACTGGCGACGATCGTCCCTAAAATATCGTTGCGTGGGTTGGGTGAATATCGCCCCCCGATGCGCAAGGACCGTCGATCTGTCTCCTGCCGGCTGTCTTCATAAAAATCGCCGGAAAACCTTACCGGCAGGTCACCTTTTTGCTTGTCAGAATAGCGAAACTCTGCAAGCAACGATGTTTTGGGCGTCAAGCTAACCTGGGTGAACGCATTGTAATAGTTTGATTTTCTGTCGTTGTTCTCCCGGAAACCATCCGTTTGGTGGTGGAACTGGCCGAGACTGAACGAGTAGCGATCGTACATCCCGGCGAGTGCGATTTCGTCGCCCCAGGTGGATTGGCTGCCTACCACACCGCTGGCCTGTGATGCCAGGCGGTTGCGGAGGAAGAGGGGGCTGAATTCGTTGAATGCCGGAGCAGACGGTTCGGTACCGTCTATGATGAAACGATTGGTTTCTGCGAGACTGGGCTGAATCGGCCTGACGTTGAGAGGTTGGAGCATCTGGGACTGGAGCAATTCACTCACCCGAGCGATCTCATGTCGTGGCAGTACCGAATAGTTGTCCGCCAGAAAACGGTGGGCCGAATAGTTGGTCGGATCGGTGTTCACCGACTTCCAGCCCTGCACCAGGGCCAGCTGCTGAAAGCCAAGATCGCGGTATATCTGACCGATGCCGGCGCTGCGCACAGCCAGGTCTTCGTCCAAGAGGAAGCGAGAGCGGTAGACGGCCCGATTGTCGTTCAAGTCAATGGATGTTTGCAGGTCGTGAAGCGCTTCCACCGGGCGGTTAACAGACTGCTTGAGGATCGCATTATAAAACCAGGGGGTGGGGTCGGCCGGATCCAGCTGCTTGGCCGCAGCCAGTTGCACCGACGCTGGATCATCTCGTTTTTCCTCGAAATAGGCCTTTCCCAGATAGCTCCGAATCAGGGCATTATCAGGGTCCAGACAGGCAGCGATTTCAATTTCCCCCCGGCCCTCAGCCAACTGGCCTTCACGGATCATGGCCAGCCCCATCCCCAGACGCGCCATGGGTGCGGCAGAATCCGAAGCGATCGCTTTGGCAAAGGCTTGTTTGGCTTTTTCGGTTTTTATTTGGGCCAGGTGGGCAAACCCCAGCACGGTCAGCGTGTGCGCCAGGTCCGGCCGAAGCTCCGCCGCCCGATCGGCTGCACGCAGGGCGTCGATTCTTTCACCCCTGGCCAAGTAGAGCTCCGACAGTCGCGCCCAGGCCAGGGCATTGTCTGGTTCCTTTTTCGTCGCTGACCGAACACTGGCAAGGGCGCCGTCAAGATCAAAAAAAGCCTGCTGCACGTATGCATTGGCCATGTCGACACTGCTGCTGACCGGTGATTGGGCCATCGCCTGATCGATCAGTTGACGCGCCCTTTCTTTCTTATTCTGAACCACCGCGGCAACCGCCAGAAGTGCCAGCGCATCTCCCCGCTGCGCCTCTGAGGATTGTACCTGTTGCAGATCGATCGTTGCCGCATCCACACGGCCTACGGAAAGCTTCAGGGCGGCCCGATATAGCAAAAACCGTGGATCGTCGAACGGTTCTGGTATCTGGTCAAGGGTGCTGAAGGCTTCAAGCAGACGGCCTTTGCGCCACGCGTCGACCGATTGTCGGGCAGACATGCACCCGCCTTCAGCGCACGGAAAATCATCGGGTTTAAAATCGATCACAGCCGGATAGTAAAGGCTCCACTGGGCAGCATCCCGGGGATGCACGACGGCTTCCTGAACCGGAGGCTGGTTGGCCGCTGCGCTCACAGACTGGTGTTGGGTCATGAGGAGGCTACCCTGCGGGTTAGATACGCGCAAGCGGCCATCGAACAGTGAAATCCACGTCTGATTCGCATCCACGCGTGCGACAAACTCGGTCCCTTCAACTGCGCCATTCACAAAGGGCGTTACCAGGCGAAGGCTTCGATGCACGCGGCTGAAAAAGTGCACCGCGCCATAGATCAATTCGATCCAAAAAGGCTGTTCTTTTTCAGCCGCACTGAATACAAGCGTGGTGTGTTGGTCGACCCGCAGCGTACTCTCATTTTTCAAAACGAATGCCGCACGGCTGTTCGTGCCCACTTTGACCATATCCCCGGCATGAAAGCGATCTTCCAAGCCAACCGTCTCCCACTGTTCACTCGCTTTCCGTCGCACCTGAACCTGGCCTTGTATGGACACGACACTGGCAACCCATTCGGTCTCCATTGCTGTTTGGCCAACTGCCGGCTGGGGAGTCAATAACGCAACAACCAGGACCCATAACGCCAGAGCCGGTCGGATGCCGACCCCCTTGCCATCGAGATTTATCCATCGCTTCATTCTGTTCACCCCTGTAGGCTATTTTTGGCCCATGACCACCGTTCCATCCCAGTTTTCATCTGGAGGGTTCTGCTTGAACGATTCACATTGTTTTTTGAAAAAAATGGAGGGGCCATCGGCGCGATAGGTGGTCAGTGTTCGTTCGAAGGCGTCGATCGCCTCATCCCAGTGTTTGCTCCGGTATGCACGAAGACCCTCTTCGAAGCACCTGCAAAGTTGATCCTTCTCCATGTCGCTATCTCTTGCGTAACCCAACAATTCATGAATCGTGACCGCATATGATTTGCCGAACAACAGAAATTCGCCGAGCCGCCGGGTCAAAAACCCGTCCACCAGGTGCAGGACTTGATCAGAAACCAAAATCTGCGTGCCGAGATGTTTGTTTAAACTTTCCATGCGCGACGCGGTATTCACAATGTCTCCCACCGGACGATATTCGTAATGGTCAACGGCGCCGATGTTGCCAATCATGATGTGGCCCGCATGCATGCCAATTCGGGTGTGAAGCTTTATTAGCTCATTTTCCCTATTGAATGCATTGATTGCCTGGACGATGCCTAATGCCGCGTGACATGCCGCCGCCCTCAACGACGCATCCGGGTTGGCTTTGGCCCATATGGCCATCATGGAGTCACCCACCACGTCGGAAACGATCCCACCAAATTTCCTAACCGGTACAAAAAGTTTCTCGTAGTATCTGTTCATGAACCGGCTCAAGTCCTTGGGATCCATCATCTCCGAAAGCGCGGCGTATTGCTGCGCATCGGTATACAGACAAATACCGTATACAACCTTGCTGGTAGCCTTGATATCCCCGATATTTTTCGCCAATTGATCGATCACCGAGTCCGGCAGAAAATAACCGAACGCTTT
>NZ_JBFELV010000219.1:0-8214 GCF_041551955.1 Desulfosarcina sp. | reverse complement strand
TGATACGGGGCAAGTACTGCTCAAAAAATTGGTGTATACAACGGGTAAGATTCATCGTTTTTGGGTGAGAACAAAATCCAACAGTTGTTCTCGTTGGTCGGCATCGACCATTTTCAGGTATTTGACGGTATGCTTGTACTCACTATGCCCCATATAGGCGGCCAGGACAGGCAGTGCTTGTT
Organism: Desulfosarcina sp.; assembly: GCF_041551955.1. Classification (GTDB taxonomy): domain Bacteria; phylum Desulfobacterota; class Desulfobacteria; order Desulfobacterales; family Desulfosarcinaceae; genus Desulfosarcina. The sequence goes on along the minus strand of NZ_JBFELV010000219.1, from coordinate 8,032 downwards.
GGGGCGATCCTTGCCGGGATTTTACTTGTAAAAGTGTGTTCACAGCGAACGAATGCCGCAGGCTGTGAACGGTCGGGGCGCAAAAGTTGGTGCGGCCGACAACCCGTCTGGGCTGTTCGATGCCGATGGCTTTAACGGCCTGGTTAAAGATGAACCGGACCCGCTCGGGAGTGAGGCCACCGCACCTGGATCCGGCCAGCAGAAAAGGATTGTGAGCGTCGTCCATCAGGTTGTTACGTGCATTCAGGTAGTTTTGAAGTTGGGTGTTCACCGCTTTCGGCACCGGTATCAGGCGGTCTTTTTTAAACTTGGTCTTTTCGATATAAAGGGTCCGCTCCGACTGGCGATAGTGATGTTTGAGCAATCGTACCGGCTCCGATATTCGCATCCCGCAGCGGGCCAGCAGCAAGATCACCAGGTACACCGCCAAATCCTTCATGAAGTACCTCGGTTGCTTGCGGATCGTCCGGCAAACAACCAAAAGCAGCTGATCCACCTGTTTGGCAGAGAAGATAAAAGGGATGATCTCATTTTCCGACAACAGCGGGATGCCCTTTACCGGATTGACCGCATAATCCCCGCAGCGCACCAAATAGCCGAAGAACATCCGCACGGTGGAGATCACCCGGTTGATGCTGCGAGATTCGACCTTCAGATCGGCGCGTAACTCGAGAAAAAACGATGCCGGCAGAGCGGCCGGTTCTTTTTGGCGCCTGGCCAGATAGCGATCAAAGGTCTTCAGATGGGCATACAGCGCTTTGGTCGAGAACCCCAGGGACTGGCGGTAGGCGATATAATCGGTGAGCCGCGTTGCCAAAAAGCTGTTAAAAAGGGTCATCGAATAGCACCTTTCGCATCAGATCGATATGGATGTGCAGATACTTTCGGGTGGACTCGATGCTGTCATGGCCCAGCATCTCCTTGACCTCGTAGATCGATGCACCGGCCTCCAACAGGTTTTGCGCATAGGTGTGACGCAGCCAATAGGCGCTGGCGTCCAGGCCCGCAGCCCGCATACAATTGCAGACGCAATGGCCGATGACATTGGGGCTGAGCGGTCGATGGGGCGGATGCAGGGTTAAAAACAGAGCCCGGTGGTTGCTTTGGGCGCGGCCGCCGATCAGGTAGGCGGCGACGGCTTTGATTGCCGCATCGGGCAATGGCAACTTGACGGGACGGTTGTTTTTGCGATCCCGCAGGTAAACTTCCGCCTTGCCGAAGCTGATGTCGTCCAATCTGAGCGATCGGATCTCGCAGGGACGCAATCCCAGCAGATAGGCCAGATGGATCATTGCGGCGGTTCGAAGTTCACTGGCCGTCGTATACCTTAAACTGGCAAACAGCTTATGGATTTCATGCTTACGTAAAAATTTAGGCGGCTTGCTCCGAGCAAACAATGGGGGGCCGGTGACCAGCGGCGCCAGGTCTTTGGCCAATAATCGGCGTTCGGCGAACAGGTAACGTAAAAATCCGCGCAGATAGGACCGATAAATCCTGCACGAGGCAGTTGAAAACCCGTTTAAAAACGTCTTTAAAAATGCATCGATCTGCTCGATGCCGACCGCCTGCAGCTTGATCCGGTGTCGCTGGAGATATTGGGCAAAAGCGTTGAGCACGCGCCGGTTGGCCTTGATGGTGCGTTCAGGGGTTTGATGAAATTTTTTTCGGTAGCGCAAATAATCCTCGAACACGTCTGGCAAGTTCACGGACGGTGTTGGATAGCGGATCGGTTGAGCAATTTTGCCCTGCGCGTAAAGATATCTCGAAAGGTTGGTAATAGCATGTGGAGGACCTTTGAATCGCTTGATGGTAGCAAAAGTAAAAATGTCCTTCCAGCCATAACTTCCAGCTTTGATTAAATTGGTAAATTGGATCAATCGCCATCGGTAATCTCTCTGGGTGCTCTGGGCATAGCCCTGGGAAGCCATCCATTGCAGGTGGTCTTCAATGGCTTGTTTAAGCGCAACGATCACCTCTTCAGAGGTTGTCTGGCGGTTCATGGCGTAATCCGTTTTAGCGATTGGTCGACAAGGCGGGCGATGGGCACCGGGTTTCTTATTGGTTTGTGGTCTGCTTTCAATGGTGTTAGCGATACAACGGGCGTTGCGGGAAGTTCGAGTACCTGGAAAACCGTGCCGTCAAAAGCGATCAGATCTTTATCGATCAGTCCGTTTCTGGCGTTGATGTACTGGTCGAGATCCATTTGCAGCAAGGTGCAAATCTTGTCGTAGCTGTAGAAAGAGAGTCCATAACGGTCCGAAGCGAGCACCAGAAACAGGTAGAGAAGGATTTCCTTTTGCGGTAAAGCGGCCAAAAATCCATCGGCGAGAAAACGGTGCGGGATAAAGCTGAACCCGCCATGGATGCGTCTGATACGATCAGGATTGAGAATTTTCTTTTTTATCATCATGGCCACCTTTTCGATTGGGTTAACCATATCCGCGGCGGGGGAACATTTTCACAATCCGGCCACGAATACCGCAAAAATGGCAAAATGGCCTTGCATCGAAACGGCAGGTACAGTTTTTTGTGCGGGTTACTATGTACATAGCCCATGGACGCCGGGGTGTTGAAGTTGCATCATCCATGTTTTTTGGTTTTCTTTGCGTATTGCCGTGTCTGCGACGGTTTTCAGCTTCACAGTGGTTCTTTTTGCCTTTTTGGGTCCGGCGATATTTTCTTTGTGCTTTGCAATGGTTTTTGCGCTTTCCCGCACTGCGGCATTCATCACAACAAAAGGCCTGTCCTCTAAAACAGCTTCTGCAGATACAAAAAGTAAAATCACACCATCGACATTGAATGAGAATCAGTAACACCTTGGGCATGCCTCCGGCCTTGCAAACAGCCGGAAGGTGCAATAGAAAGGAAGTATGGTGTGGGAGCTTCCGGAGGTTTGCGGTAGCTCTTGCCTAAAGCCCGAAGGTGCCACTTCGGGCTTTTCTATCTATCCCCTTTTAGAATCGCAAATCGTGGGTCGAAGGGCAAGAAATCCGGATAGTGCGCCAGACAGGTATTTCTTCCAGCCGACGTGAAAGAATAGGAGGGTTGAATCAAAGGAATGATATGGATTGTTCTATCTTCATGGAATTAGATGGAAGGACATGGGGAATGAAACCCACAACATAACGAAACTCACAACACAACTTGCCAGGGGATTTATTTATCAGGGAATGCATAAAATTTTCATTTAACAACTGGATATTATAGACTTACCAGGGCCTCATTGCGCCAAGAGACCCCAGTGGTCAGGGCCACAGCCGAAGGCACGGCACCCCATCTGCCTGTGTCCAGCTTGCCCTTGCAGCAGCGGAGCAATGTCTGTCCCCGCATCCTTCGTAAAGTATTCAACACTCATTTTACCGTGCCCTGTAGCGTCTCCAAAATCAGTTTTTGACGTGCCAGAGCTCCGAGATCGTTTAAGTTTAACACAGAATTATTATTGATTAAAAAAACAAGACGACAAGTACAAAGACATCTACTCCGGTCGTTACATTTAATGAGGATGGTTAGAGTCGGTTCATCTGATATTTAATCGTTTGTCCGCTATCAATGGGAAGGGTTGAAGAAGGACTAATCAATAATAGTTCCTCGCCAGGGATAGATAGGATGATAGTATAGTCAAGAACGAGCGTTCATTTTCTTATGGCTTGGATCAGACCGTGGCTTAAAACAATGGAGGACCTGTTATTTCCATGCCATGTTTTTGAAATAGTTGTCTTAATACTGTTTTTTCAGGCACACCTTTAATATTCGCCAATTCTTTGAAAAAGGATTCCATCAGACCGGCGGGTTGGAAGGCAATAAGGAGTCTCCCGTTGTCCTTTCCCTTGAACGCCCATGCATGGGGTACCTTTCTCGGAGCAAGGATGGAGTCCCCTGGACCCAAATCGAATTGCTCGTCACCAATCTCTAACAGGTACTCACCTTCGATAGCGTAAAACCACTCTTCTTGCTCATAGTGAAGGTGACGCGGGGGGCCACCTTTTTTTTTATTGAGATTCTCTATGATGAAAAGATCACCGTCGGTATCCTTTGATGCGACCTTAAAATCAATCGGAAAACCACTGAGCACTGTCTGGCGGCTATTAAACCGATCTTGGTCCGCCTTGACAAGCATTCCCGTTTCGATTCGTTTAGAATTGGAAGTCTGGCCGAATGCAAAAGTTGGTGTTGCTGCAGCGGCCGCTACAATCATAAATGTTCTACGATTTATAGGGTTCATGTCATTTTTCCTCAATTGGTTCCGTAACCACTATAAGGTCATAGCGGCCAAACGGTATATTCGAAATGAGCCATTCAAAAACGTTAAAAATGGTGTAATTGAAACCATGTCGCGACCAAGACTATGCACTATTGCAACCTTTGCAATAACAGCCGAATTTAATGAAAGGACGGAATTTGTCGAAATGCCTAAATCGCGGTTTGAACATTATAGGGATTCAAATGTATCTGCCGAAGTACGGTTTGAATAAAGGCGGGTTTCATTTGTTAAGAAATCGAACCTGAACTTTTAGAAATGGCGTCCCAAGAAATTGGGTAGTGTATTTTTCCCTGGGGATAAAGATTACATATCATACATTCCAAAACAGCACTCGATCAAATCGTTCCATTGAGCTTCTATTTTTGGGTGCCGAAACTAATGGAGGCCAGTGGGTATTTCGGAATTGTAAATAGATGGATGATATTGATGTCGCTGGTACTATTTAAACCGCTAATCTTTTTTGGGACACCTTGCCACGCTCACAATCTGGAAGGATTCAATGATCATAACAGATAACCAATTTATTACAGATTTGTTCTTTTTGATGCGCAAAAATTTATCTGGCACTATCTTGATAGACGAATAAACAAGTCAGTTAAGAAATATGATTGCAACATGTCCATAGCAGCTACCACAGTTTCACCCGTGAGTGGGATATGTTCTGGAAAGCTTCAGTGAATCAATTTTCAGCGTGGTAGTCTGCGCTGAAATTCGCCTCTATACGTATCCAGATCAGGGGTGTCTACGTAAATCGTCAGCCAAGCAATGATGAACTATAAAAACTTCCACGGTATTCGGTTTTTTTACCGAGCAAATAATCATCAATAGCGATTGAAACTATTCTTGAGGTTCTCACCGACTGGACTCGATGCACAGAATGATTAATATATACATTCATATCTATTAGGTTATGACCTAAACGATCATTTAGCAGCGCTCGGAAACCACAATTCATCTGACACGAATGTGAGCTCACCACTTACTTGGCGGCATGAATAAATTTTAGTTGCCGACACAATAAACGAGATTTCGTTGTCAGAAATGGGTAAATAGGAGAATAAACATGAATATTGAAGTCAGTGGAATTATCGGATTCTTAGTATTGATTGCTGATATTTGGGCCATTGTAAGCACCTTTCAAAGCAAGGCATCAACAGGAAAAAAAGTCTTTTGGATTGTCTTTGTTCTCATTCTTCCTGTAATTGGTTTTCTCTTCTGGTTTTTTGCAGGCCCAAAGTCAAAATAGCTTCATCAAGTCAAACTATCACAATTTTAAATTCAAAGGTATTCTTACCATGGATTTATTTCAAATCGATTGGGGTATCGCCCTCAATCATGCTGCGCACCTATTGCTGGCGTATATACTTGCGTTACCCATTGGATGGGATCGTGAACATAGTAAACGACAATTCGGGTTGCGCACATTTCCTCTGGTGGCTGTAGTGACTTGCGGCTTCATGCTGGTCGGCATGTCAGTCATCAGCAGTACAGATGGAGAGGCACGAATAATTCAAGGTATCATCACTGGCATTGGATTCATTGGTGGCGGAGCTATCTTTAAAGACCAGGATAAAGTCGCCGGCACCGCATCGGCAGCAAGTATATGGAATACTGGTGCTATCGGTTTGGCTGTAGCCTTTGATCGCCTTGAAATTGCAGTGATGCTTTCAATCATTAACTTTGTCTCACTGCTCCTCTTCGGCAAAATCAAGGCAGAGATGGAAACAAATCAACCGGAAGAACAGTAGAAAGCGTTTTTTGATCGGAAGTATTTAAATAATCATCTCTCAGAGGAATCATTCATGCAATTCAGTGAATTGAAAAACATCAAACGCTTCAAAGACATAATAACCATACTAGCAAAATATGGATTTCAAGAAATCGTGCAACGGATGGATGTCCCGGGTGCTGATCTGGTGCGTAAAATGAGTCCTACCGAATCCGATTCCGGTGTATATGTGCGCATTCGCCGCGCAATAGAAGACTTGGGGCCCACATTCATTAAATTCGGCCAGATTATGAGTTTGAGGCCAGATCTGTTGCCTAAAGCGCTCCTGGTCCAGTTGGAAAAGTTGCAAGATGATGTCCCCGCATTGGCGTTGGATGATATCGAAACTGTGGTCCTTGAAAGCCTAAAAGAATCTATCGATAATGTTTTTTCGGTTTTTGATGTCGAACCGGTAGCGGCCGCCTCCTTGTCTCAGGTGCATCGGGCTGTGCTTAAGAAAGAAGGACATATCGTATCGGTCAAGATTCAGCGTCCGGATATCAGGAAGAAAATTGAATCCGATTTGGATATTCTGGAAACCATGGCCAACTTTCTGGACCAGAAGTTTGATGAACTCAAGGCCTATAATCTTCCGGAATTGGTTGAGGTGATTCGCCGTCACTTGATGACGGAGACTGACTTTACTGCGGAATTACGCAACATGAAAATTGCCAGGTCTTTCAGCGCCGACACCCCAATTTACATTGCCGAAGGATATGAAACCTATAGCACCGATAAGGTTTTGGTTATGGAATTCGTGCAAGGCGCCCGTTACAGCGAACTCCTTCCAGGCTCACCGTACGATGGTGAACGCATTGCCAAACAAGGTCTGGCAGCTGCGACCAAACAGATTCTCGAAGACGGTTTTTTCCACGCCGACCCGCACCCGGGTAACCTGCTGATCACCAAAGAGATGAACTTGTGCATTATCGATTGGGGTATGGTAGGGCGGCTTACGGAGAATGATCGCTTCGAGCTCACCGAACTGCTGCGGTCTATTGTAGACAGAGACACCGATGCGCTCACGCATAGCCTGATTCGACTGTGTCAACGACGAGGGGCTGACGTCCAGCAAAAAGCGATGGAAAGGGACGTGCTGGCCATATTGGATGCCACCTATGCGGTGCCCATTAAGGAAATAAAAATCGGGCAACTGCTAATGGATATTATGGCCCTGATCCGTAACCACCAGATGCAACTGCCCACGGATTACGTAATAATGATAAAAGCGCTCGTGACCGCAGAAGGATCGGCCAGACAGGCATATGCAGACCTTGATGTGGTCTCGGAGATCAGGGATCGTGTAATGCGCTTGGCCAAGGAGCGTTTTCGGCCGGAAATAGTATGGCGTAACCTGCGTAATACATTTTCCAATCTCTGGAGCGCTCAACGCGACATCCCCCGCCAGATTCAGCAAATCATCGGCAAACTGGAAAATGGTGAATTGGGATTCAATTTGCACCTCAATAGGATAGAACAACTGGTCAATTCATTGGAGAACGCCTCCAATCGCCTGACAACAGCGATCATCACAGCTGCGATCATCATGGGGTCTTCGATGATCATCACGACCGGGATTGGACCCTATCTGTTTGGTTTTCCAGCCCTGGGTGTTATCGGTTATCTGCTATCCGTGGTATTGGGCTTATGGTTGATCATTACCATCATCGGTAAAAAAAATACTGATATTAATCTGAAAGGAAAAGAAAAATGAGCAAAAGAGATGCATATGTTCAAAAGCTGCACGCTAAAATCGATGAGTGGAATGCCGATATTGATACGCTGAAGTCAAAAGCGGATCAGGTTGAGGCAGACTCTAAAATCGAGTATCAGACTCAGATCGAAATGCTGAAGCAGAAACGCAAGGATATTGAAAAGAAAATGGCTGAAATGACTCGGTCCGGAGAGGATGCCTGGGAAGATCTCAAATCTGGTGCGGACCTGGCTTGGGAGGCCATGAACGAAGCTATCCAATCGGCAACATCGAGATTCAGGTAATCTCG
>NZ_JBFELV010000218.1:0-8248 GCF_041551955.1 Desulfosarcina sp. | reverse complement strand
TATAGCGCGACGACATCTGCCTTGAATCTGCGGCAAGCTAGACCATCGCTTGGGTTTTGATTGACCACCAGCGCTTCGTCGTCCACCCTTGAAGGCGGGGCTGCCGATGATTACCATTGTCCTGATCATCGGCTGTGATGATTCGGCTTGCCCTTTCACACAGCCCCCCGACCCGGCGCCGACAACGGCGGCAAACGGAGAATAGCAGGCTGTTGCGTAACATTCACGAATAACCGCTTCATATCTGGAAGGAGAGTTCCCATGATCAGTGACAAAATGACCCAGGCATTCAACGAGCAGGTCAACCGGGAGATGTACTCGGCCATTCTTTACATGTCCATGTCGGCCCATTGCAACCAGGAAGGGCTCAAGGGCTTCGCCAACTGGTTCATGGTGCAGTACCATGAAGAAATGTTTCATGCCATGAAGATCTACGAGTATATCCAGCGGCAGGGCGCGCAGGTAAACCTGGGGGCCATCCAGGCGCCGCCCACGACCTTTGAATCCCCACTGGAAATGCTCAACCAGACCCTGGCCCACGAGCAGTTCATCACCCGATCCATCAACGATCTCATGGAGCTGGCCATTTCCGAAAAGGATCATGCATCCCAGATCTTTCTGGAGTGGTATGTGACCGAGCAGGTGGAGGAGGAAGAAAACGACAACGACATCATCGCCCAACTCAAATTCATCAAAGACAACCCCCAGGGACTGATGATGCTGGACCGAGAACTGGCCGGGCGAGCGACCACCGTGCCGACCGACTTCAGCAAGGGTATCGAATCAGCCATGGCCGCCTCCGGCGCATAATCCGCTCAGTGAAAAACCGCTTTGACCTGGCTGACCATGCCGGAATGGACTCAGGAAAAGACGCTGTGGCCGGCCCGACATCGACGCACCCGTTAAAAATATTTGAAATACCGCCTTTTGAGATTGTCCTTTCCCTCCGAAGGCGGTATTTTTTGTACCCATGAAAAAGATGCTCAAACCCTTGCTAGTCATCGCCGCCACCCTGGCGGCTGTGGTGTGCATCGCGTTCTGGAGCGCCCTATTCTGGATCAAATCCAACCATGGTCTTCACTGGGTGCAGTCCCGCATCAACACCTTGATCCCGGGGAAGATCGCCATTGAATCCCACCGGCTATCCCTGCTGAAACCGAGCCTGGACCTCTATGGGGTCGCGCTTCAGGACCCCCAGGGGATCGCCCTGGCGGGTATAGCCCATCTTTCCGTGCAACTTAACTGGCGGCCCCTGTGGCGAAGGGAAATTCGAATAGAACGGGTCCTGCTTCAGGGTCCATGGACAGACCTGGCCCTGGATGAAACCGCGGGCATCAACCTGATGAACGCCCTGGTTTCGCCGGCCCAGGATAAGGAAACGAAAGCGCCGACGCCCGAGGGCGCCGGATTGCCGTTCAATATCGTTGGTGAATCGATTCAGCTGACCGAAGGCCGGTTCAGGTTCACCCCATCTGACGACGCCACGCACCTGGAAGCCACCGGGCTGGCGCTTTCCGCAAAAGGCAACCTGATGGCCCGATCGGCAAGCCTGGAACTGGCGGTTGGCAGTTTACGGTTCAGCAGCGCCGGCATCCGCCCGGAACCGGCCCGCATCGCCTTGAAGGCCCATCTGAATGGCGACCGACTGAGCGTATCCGTGCTCGATGTCACCGCCGGCCAGACCTCGTTGAGGCTATCCGGTTCAGCCGACAGGCTGACCACGATCCCCCTGATCGACGGCGTTCTCTCTGTCGACAGTCAACTGCATGAATTAAAATCAATTTTCAATCTTACCGGGGATTACAGCGGTTCCGCAAAGGCCACACTTAACCTGAAGGGAACCGTGACCAATCCTGATGCAAGACTCGTCCTGACCGTTGACAATGGCCGGGTTGCCGGTCTAGCCGTGGACCGTGGTGATCTTATCATTGACCTTACGGATCGTCAGGTCTCCATCGCGCCTGCATTATGGCGGAAAGCCGCCGGCGCGGTCACGCTGAAAGGGACGGTAAACCTTCGCGAGGCGTTTCCAACCGGCTTCTTGGCGCCGCCGACCGATCTCAACGCCATCGCCTATGCCCTCACCCTGGTGCCTGACATCCCGGATCTCGGCCCCTGGTTGAAACCGTCGATCAATATCAACGGGGCAACGACCGGCCGGGTCTCTATATCCGGCAGCGGGGTCATGCCGTCGGACATCTCGGCCAGGTTGACAGTAGAGGGGTCCGGAAAGCGCCTGCTGACTCCCGGCATGGACCGACCGGTCGATGCCGACGTGAAGCTATCGGCTCACATGGACCACGGCACGATGGCCATATCACGACTCCACGCCGCCGCCGACGGCGTTCGGCTGTCGGGTGACGGTCGTTTTCAGATGGATGACGGGGCACTTGCCGGAAAACTCGTCTTGACGGCGGACGATCTCTCCCGTGCCCTGGGCATAGTGGGCCTACCGTCCGTTTACGGCGCCTGCACGGCAGCACTGACCGTGGAAGGAAATTTGAATCGACCGGAATTCTCGTTGAACCTGGCATCCAAAAACCTAAAAGTCGATACCTATACCCTCGGCGATCTGGTCGCCCAAGCCAACCTGGACCATGACGGCCGATTGCACCTGACCAACCTGAACCTCCAGAACCGGGGTTCCCGGATCCAAGGCAATGGGCACCTGCGTCTGCTGCCGGGCAGCGGGGGCATCGACCCCGACTTCGTTAACGCCCTTGATCTCAGCCTAACAAATCTGTCCGCTGACGACTTCATGGAAACCCCACCTTTTAACGGCACCCTCGACGGACAGCTGCAAGTGGGTGGCCCGCTTGGGTCGCTGACAGGTGCGCTCTCCCTCAACGGCAAGGCACTGGGCACGGATGTTGTCCGTGTCGGCGAGATCGATGCCGGCCTGCGGTTGAATGCCGGCACCGTCTTTGTGGATCGACTTCAACTGCGCAACCAGGAGTCCACGGTCAACGCGGCGGGCAACATCCAATTGCTGACCCCCGGCACACTGCGCCCGGTCGATGACCCGACGGTTGACTTTACCGCCGATTCAGACCACTTTGATCCGGGGGATTTTATCGATGCGGCAAGCGGCGATTTCACCTTCTCCGGCAGACTGAAGGGCGATATAGAAGCGCCCGTCGGCCACCTCACCCTGGTCGGCAGGCAGGCCAATCTGGCTGGTCAGCCGATAGAAACCCTTTCACTCGACCTTCGTTTGGCGGACAGGCGCTTGTGGCTGGACCAGCTCATCGCCGCCGTTGCCCCCGGCGAACAGATCGAGGGTGGCGGATCGGTGGGGCTGGATAAAACCATTGACCTGCATGTCCAATCGAACGGCATCTCTGTCACCCGTATCCATCGGCTGCATGACTTTTTCCCCGGAGAGGGCATGCTGCGCCTCGATGCCACCGGAAAGGGAAGCATGTCAAACCCGGACGTCGACGGTCACTTGACCGTCTCCGACATGACCATCAATGATGGCGCTATCGATGACGTCGATCTCGCCTTCAGTCTCCACGACATGCTGGCCAAGGTCACGGGCAACCTGAATTTTGACGTTGACGCCGCCTGTGACTTGAAAAAAGGGAATTTCGATGCCCGCCTGACCTTTGACCGCACGGAGGTCGGCAGCTATCTCAAGGCTGCGGGAAAACCGGATTTTCATGGTACGCTGACCGGCCGGGTCCAGGCTGCCGGGAATATCCGGGACGCTGCCAATGCCTCCGCCCACGTTGACCTGAACGCAATTCATCTGCTGTTCAAGGATATCTCGTTGATCCAGTCCGACCGGGTGGTCGCCGAGCTGGCTGACCAGGAACTGATCGTCCCCGAATTCGAGGTGAGGCTGCTGGATTCGGGCCGCCTGCGTCTGAAAGGGAATGCCCGGGTCGGCGGCCGACTGAACTTGGATATGGACGGCCGAATTCCCCTGACCGCAGCAAAAATCTTCAGCGATGAACTTGCCGATGCCGTCGGCATGGTAGTCCTGAAGGCGAAAATTGACGGCGATACTGACGACCCTCAAATCGATGCCCGCATCGATCTGGAAAAGATAGGCATGACGGTGCCCGGCCTGGTTCAAAAACTTCACAATTTGAATGGCAGCATTCACCTGACGCCCGACACTGTCCGCATCGACGCATTGCGTGGCTTGCTGGATACGGGATCGTTCAGCGTAAACGGCAGCATCGCGCATGAAACGTTTACACCGACGCAAATCAATCTTTCCATCGATGTGAAATCACTTCCGCTGGAAGTTCCCGACACCCTGGCCGTGCTGCTCAATGGCGATGTCAACATCACAGGCAGCGGCCAGGCCGCCGCTGCCAGGGGAACGATCGTTTTATTGGAAGGGGTCTACTACAAAGATGTCAAAATCAACCTGCTGCAGATGGCCACCGCTCGCCAGCGGGCCGTCGCACCTGCGGCCAAACCCCTGACGATCCCCTATTTCAACGCGGTCAATTTGGATATTGGGGTCAGTCACCGGCAACCCTTTGTGGTCCAGAACAACCTGGCCCAGCTTGAGATCAGTCCGGATCTGAAGATCGGGGGGGACCTGACGCGTCCCATTGTCAGCGGTCGGGCCCAGGTGAACACCGGTACGGTCACCTTTCAGAAAAAGACCTTCGAAGTTAAAAAAGGCATCATCGACTTTATCAATCCCTACCAGACGGAAGCCAGAATCGACATCGAAAGCGAGACGACCATCAGAACCTGGACGATCACGCTGGCCATCAAAGGCACCCCGGACAATCTGGATCTGAAGCTTTCATCGGTGCCGACGGAAACCGATGCGGACATCCTTTCGCTGATCCTGTTCGGCCGAACCGCTCAGGAACTGACCGCCGGTGAAGGGGGAGGCGAGCGTACCACCGGCCAGATCATGGCCGGAATGATTGCCGACACCTATGGTGCCGACATTAAAAAAACCACGGGGGTCGATATTCTGCAGGTGGAAGCCAATGGCAGCAGCGATGGCCAGGAGACCGCCGGCGTCAAGGTCACCGTGGGCAAGCATCTTTCCGATCGCATGACCGTCAAATACGCAGTGTCGTCCAAGGATGGTGAAATTATCCAACGCGCCATTACGGAGTACAAACTGCTGGAGAACATATTGGTCAGCGGGTTTCAGGACAACCAGGGCATATTCGGAACAGAACTGGTATTCCGGATCGAATTCAGGTGAATGAGCCGGTGAAGCGACAATACGGAAACATACCGATGCTCCTGTGGGCATTGATTCTCGGTATTCTCTTGGTTCCGTGGGCCCGGGGTTTGGCTGCAGATACCATCACCGTGGACAACGATGCCAGTTTAAAAAAGGGGTGGGAGACGGTAATCAGAGACATCCAGGTGGTCATCGATAGTCCACCGGATCAACAGGAGCGTCACGCCGCAACGGCCAAACGACTTATCCAGCTGCACCCCATGGACCGCTTTGATGAAGCTGCGGTTCAGGCGACTATCAATGCGCTTAAATTCAGTCGTCGCTTTTCAGCCATTCATGTAGACGCCAGTCCCGATGCCGGCGGTGAAACGTTGACCTTTACCCTGACACCCTATCGAACCATTGGGGACATCCGCATCCGGGGTGCTTATCCCCTTTTTGAACGGGATATTTTAAACCAGATGACCCTCTACCCGGGTGACCCATACACGCCGGAAAATCTCTCCGCCCAGGCCGGGGCCATTATCAAACGTTATCAGAGAGAAGGCTACGTGGAACCGAAGGTGTCGATAACCGCCCAGCAGGACAGCGACGACGACAGCGCCGTCATCCTCGTGGACATCGACAAGGGGCCCCACTACGTGCTCGGCACACTGATCTTCGAGGGCAACCAGGGTGTTTCATCAAATGCGCTCGCCTGGCGCATGAACGTCTGGAGAGGTGCGCTGTTACCCGGCATTGGCCGGTTCAGTGAATACCGGCTCAAAAAAGACATGGATGCGCTGTTAACATACTACCGTCGCAAAGGATTTGCAGATGCCCTACTCTCCTACCGCATAGATGATCCCGGCAATTCCCATATAGTGGACGTGACCGTTAAGATTCAGGAAGGACCGCGTTACACAGTCGCCTTCGAGGGCAATCGGCACTTCTGGAACCTGACCCTGAAAAAGGATGTGGTCATCTTCAGCGACGGAAACCGGAGCAATATCGGTGTAAGAAAAAGCGTTCAAAATATGAAGCGGCGGTATCATGAGGACGGATATCTCGATGCCCGAATAAAGACAGATACGACCCTTGTGCCCGGCAAACCGGTGGAGACTCGCCAGCTGCGCTTTGTCATCCAGGAAGGCCCGCAAACCATTGTAGACAGAGTAACCATTGCCGGGAACCAAAATCTTTCTGAAAAGGAGATCAGCAAACAGATTCTCACGCGTCCACCCGGGCTTTTCCACGATGGCGCCTTTGTCCCCGAGACCCTGGAAACGGACACCTATGCCGTCACCACCCTCTACATGAAACAGGGATTCCAGGAGCGCACGGTGGAATCGGAGGTGGCGTTCAATCAAGACAAAACCGGCGCTGACATATCGCTGAATGTAAAGGAAGGCCCCCGGACAACGGTCCGTTCCGTTGTCATCAACGGATTGACGGTGATACCGGAGGCAACGGCCAGGAAAGTGCTGATCCACAAAATAGGCGACCCGTTTCGCACCGCTGCAATGGAGGCGGAGAAGGAGGCCATCGCCAGCCTGGTCTCCGAGAAGGGCTACCCCCATGCCACGGTGGGCGCCAATGTCACCTACAATGAGGACCGCACCGGGGCGGACATCGTTTACGAGGTTGATGCGGGGCCGCTGGTGACCCTGAGGGACATCTTCGTGTCCGGCAACCTGCGAACCGCAGAAAAGGTGATCCGGCGAGAGCTGAACGTCCAGCCCCAGACGCCCCTGTCATTGCAGTCGCTTTATGACGGCCAGCGCCGATTGAGGGATCTGGATATTTTCCACGGGGTAAACTATCGCATATTTGGTTTGAAAGAAAAAAAGGAGACCGTAAACCTGTTCGTAGAGGTCGAGGAGAACAAACCCTATTACGCCCAAACCGGCGCCGGCTACGAATCAGACAGCGGGTTTTTCGGCCGCGCCAAAATTGGCGACCACAACCTTTTCGGCCTGAACAAAGACCTGTGGGCCTCCGGCGAAATCAGCCAGACCGGCTACCGGGTGGAGACCCGACTGACCGAACCCCGCTTTCTGGGCACCCGCACCACCGCCAGCATCGGTGCCTACAACGAGGAACTGACCGAATTCAACCAGCCCTTCGGCACCCGAACCACCGGTGGATCGCTGGGGTTCGGCCGCGACTGGGGAAGGCACGTGACCACGGCCCTGAGTTTCAGACTGGAAACCCGCGACCAGTTCAGCGTCGAAGACACCGCCTCAGAAGATGCGGAGGAAGAGACCCGTACGATTTTCGTGACCACGCCCTATGTCCGCTACGATAGCCGCGACTCTTTCGTGCGTCCTACACGCGGGCTTCTCTCATCCTTCGGTGTAGACATCTCCAAGGGGGTCCAGAACCAGCTGGACGACTTCTTCCGCTACCAATTCGACACCCGCTACTACTGGTCCCCCCTGAAAAAAGTGACCTTTGCCGGCCTGGCCAGGATCGGCCAGGTGATTCCCTATGCGGACAGCGAACTGGTCCCCGACGACCAACTTTTCTTTCTGGGTGGCATTCAAAGCATCCGTGGATTTGATGAGAACCTGCTGCGCTTCGACAGCCAAGGAAACCCCGTGGGCGGAAAGCTGGCCGTGGTCGGCAGCCTGGAGGCACGCATCGACCTGGGAATGAATGTTGAGCTGACCACCTTCTTCGACATCGGCAGCGTCCAGCAGACCCTGGTGGAAGACGGCTCGGACCGTTTCCGCGCATCGGTTGGACTCGGCCTGCGCTACATCACCCCCATCGGCCCCATGGGGTTGCTCTATGGCCACAAACTGGACCGGGAGGAAGGCGAGTCGGCCGGCCGGTTTCATCTATCCATTGGGTATAGTTTTTAGCCCGTGTTCATGATCATATTTAGCAGTTGTCAGATTACTGTCCTTTATATATTTTCTAAACGCTCCTTCGGCACTTTTCGGGCTAAATGGGTCATGTTGATGATGATGGCACTCGATCTGCCTGACATATCGAGCGTAAGGGTTTCGGGGCCTTTCAGCGACCCGCTCTCTCTCAGCCCGGCAAACTGAACACCATGTTCAGATATCTGAATAAACATCCCTGGCGGTTCGT
>NZ_JBFELV010000217.1:0-8267 GCF_041551955.1 Desulfosarcina sp. | reverse complement strand
TAAGGAAAAACTTCCCGGCCACAGCTACCGAATGTGGATTGACCCCATCGAATTCAGCGAAAATGAAGACGACGCCATGGTGCTGGCCTGCCCCAACCTTTTTTCTAAAAAGCGAATATCCGAAAATTATGGCCAAATGATCGAAGACGCCGTTTCCAGTGCGGCGGGAAAATCCTTCAAGGTTCGTCTGATTGTCGGGCCAAACCAAACCCCAGCCTGCAAAGAGATAATACAGGATCGGCAGATGAAACTGCCGGACATTGATTTGCCGGCTCATGGTGGCCGGCTTCTCAGAAAAGACTACACATTCGATCAGTTCGTCGTCGGAAAAAACAGTGATTTTGCTTACTCTGCCGCGCTGTCACTAGCAGCCAGCAACCTGGGAAACCAAAACTCCCTTTATCTGCTTTCGAAAACCGGTCTTGGAAAAAGCCACCTCTCCCAGGCGGTGGGGCACCACATTTTCAAGACATTCCCCAAAGAGCGGGTCTATTATATCACGGCCGAAGACTTCATGAATGAGATGACCGATTCCTATCGCAGCAGCAATATCCATCGATTCAAAGAGAAGTACCGCCGGAACTGCGATGTCCTGCTGCTGGAGGACGTTCAATTCCTGAGTGGAAAAAGCGGAACCCAGGAGGAGCTGTCCAGTACGCTGGAGTCATTGATGAATGCCAATAAAAAAATCATTTACTCCAGCAACTACCTGCCATCGGACATTCCCAAACTGAATGAAAAACTCAAATCCCGGCTCTGCTGCGGCCTGATTTCGAAAATCGACGCCCCTGACTACAAAACCCGTCTTCGAATACTGAAGAAAACGGCCTTGTCCAGTGGGTACGACATCCCCGAAGCGGTCTTGCAATATCTGGCATCCGAACTGACCGATGATGTGAGGCAGCTGAAAAGCGGATTTATCGGTGTCGCCGCCAAGGCATCGCTGCTTGGATCGGAGGTGGATCTGGCGCTTGCCCGAAGCGTCGTGAAAAATATCGTTACCTCACGAGAGGGCATCACCCTGGATTCTATCAAGCGTCTGGTTTGTAAGTATTACAATGTCAGCATCGCGGATCTCACGTCTCCCTCCCGGCGGCAGTCCATCGTCCGGCCCCGGCAAGTGGCCATGTATCTCTCCCGTCGATACACCGACCATTCTCTTCAAACCATCGGTAAAAGTTTCAACCGATACCACGCAACCACCCTGCATGCCCTTAAGGCTGTGGAGAAGGGCGTCAAGGAAAAAGGTCCCTTCCAAAAACACGTCGAGTTCTTGTCCGAGCGTTTGGAAAAAGGAAAGAATTGATTCGGCAGGAAAAACGATGGCGATCGATCCCGGCTGTTGGGAACGACTGGAACAGATAGTCGGCCTTCCCCGTCATAACGCTGCCATGGGCACGTAGACTATTTTTGAGATCGGGTTTGATCAGGGGGGCAGCAGCAAAGCGTTACCTGTGGCAACCGGGAGAGTACTAAATTCAATTTGTTTTTATAGCCATGCTGCTGGCTGAAACCAGCTCTTCCAGCATCTCGAACCGTTCATTTTGATCGTACTCTATGGCGCAACGCAGGCTTAACGCACAGCGCTGGCGGCATACCGGGTCGGTTTTTCGATATCTGCCGAAACAGCCCAAGTACTGATCAAACGAGAGTTCCATTTCTTGCTCTGAAGGTGTTTGCAAATCCGGTTACTCCAGTAAGTTGAGAAGTTCATCATGAATGAAGCCGTTGGTGCTGACAATTTCATCCTCGTCGACCGCATAGGGGGCCCCCGAAAAAACCGTGGTTCGGGCGCCGGCTTCTGTGGCCACCAAAAAACCGGCAGCCGTGTCCCAGGCTTTGAGATGCTGCTCCCAGAAGCCGTCAAAGCGGCCGCTGGCCACGTAGCATAGATCCAGGGCTGCCGATCCTAATCGTCGGACCCCCTGGGTGGCCGCCAGGCATCTGCCGAAGCGCCTTATCAACGGCTCGAAAATGGTCTGATGGTCGTAGGGAAATCCGGTGACCAACAGGCTGTCGGCAAGTTCGGGGGTGTTGGATACGAAAATGGGCCTACCGTTGAGTTGGGCCCCCTGATCTTTGACACCCACGAACAGTTCGCCCAAAAGTGGCGCCAGGACGAATCCGGCTAAGACACGGTCATCGACCGCAAAGGCGATGGAGACACAGAATAAGGGCAGGTTGTGGGTAAAATTGGTCGTGCCGTCCAGCGGATCGATGATCCATCGGCCACCGCTGCCTGCATGGGTGCCACTCTCTTCCGCCAGGATGGCGTGGTCAGGAAAGGCCTCGGCGATGGTGTCGATGATGGCCGCTTCTGATCGGATGTCGGCTTCGGATACCAGATCGATGGCCCCTTTTTTGCGGACCGATCGAAGCTTGCCGAAATGCTCCTGCAGAACCTTGCCGCCGCTGCAAGCAGCCGCGATCCCCACCCGTTTGATCCGTTCCATATCCATAAGAAAAAACGTTTACCTGTATTTGGTGCGGTCTGTCAACTGAATTGTCAGTATGGTCATAACCATCTAAAATGTATACATAATTAATTATTCTGCCTGATTATGCAAAGTTTCCATATAGGTGCTCGACGGCAGCTTCCATCTTTTCCGACAAGGGTTTGAGCGTCGATCGGTCCAATGCGCTGACCGCGATGCCACCCAAACGTTGGACCAGGCCATCACAGATTTCCGGATCCACCCGGTCCATTTTATTGAGCACCCGGATCGTGGGAATGCGGCACAGATTGAGTTCGGCAAGGATCGTTTCGACCGAGCGGATCTGGTCCGGGTGGCGTGGATTGCTGATGTCGATGATGTGCAGCAGCAAATCGGCACTTTCCAGCTCTTCCAGGGTGGCCCGGAAAGCAGCCATCAACTCTCTGGGCAGATCCCGGATAAACCCAACGGTATCGGTAATGATCACCTCGATGTCCCGGGGAAATCGCAGGCGCCGGCTGGACGGATCTAGGGTGGCGAACAGCTTGTTCTCAGCCAGTACCCGGCTTTGGGTCAACTGGTTGAGCAGGGTTGATTTTCCTGCATTGGTGTAACCGATGATGGAGATGATGGGCAGACCCTTTTTGCTTCGGCGGCTTCGTTGCTGGCTGCGGTTTTTCTTAACGGTGGCGACCGCCTGTTCCAGGCGTCGGATGCGGTCTCTGGCCCGTCTCCGGCTGATTTCGAGCCGGGTTTCCCCTGGACCGCGCCCACCGATGCCGCCAGTGAGCCGGGACATGGCGGTGTCCTTCGTGACCAGTCGGGGAAGGATATATTTCAACTGAGCCAGCTCCACCTGCAGTTTGCCTTCCCGGGTCTGGGCCCGCTGGGCGAAGATGTCAAGGATCAATTGCGTCCTGTCGATCACTTTGATCTCCGTACGGTCGGCGATGGAGCGAATCTGAGATGGATTGAGCTCCTGGTCGAAGATGATCAATGTCGCACCCCGGTGTAGGGCCATGATGGACAGTTCGTCCAGTTTGCCGCTTCCCATGAGGAAGCGGGGATTGGCTTTTTTCCGCTGCTGCAGAACCGTGTCGATAATGCTGATATTGGCCGTGCGGGTCAGTTCCTCCAATTCATCCAGTGAATCGACGGCATCTTTTCGGGGGCCGGTAAAAACGCTGACCAGCAGCGCGCGTTCGGATCCGACCGGGCCGCCGGCGTCGGTTTTTTTTCGGGCCAGCTCGGCTTCGAGGGCCTGGATCAAGTGCAGGCAGTCGATTCCCGGCCGGAAGGGCGGGATCGGATCCATGATCTGGTAGGGGCTCGATTCGCTTGCGCCTGGAAGGATATGGGCCCAGTGGATCAACACTGGTGCACCGGTTTCACTCATGGTGACAACTGCCATGAGATCCAGTCGAAGGAGGGCCAGGTCGGTCAGGTCGTCCTGGGTGAGGGGGGTTTCGTTCAGATGCGTGTGGACACACCTGAGCCCCCGCAGGCGGTCTGGAGCCAACCGGTAATTCTTCAGATCAGGGATTACAATGCGGTCCACCTCTCCGATCAGGATTTGAACAATCTTTCCGCTGCGGTCGATGAGAAGGCCGATTTGCCGGCTGGTTTCAGCGGAGAGGGTGCATAGGTCACGGCACAATTCATGGGAGACGATGGCCTGGGGATGAACGCGTCGTCGGCTTAGATTTTCCAACCGTTTGATCTGGCTGGCTTTGAGGCCCAACAGGTTGCCGAAGATCTCTTTCATTCAGTGGCCAGGTTTTCGAACCGCGTGTAGGATTTCAAGAACGCCAGTGGGGCCATGCCGGTGGGACCGTTTCTCTGTTTCGCCAGAATGATTTCCGCCGTGCCCCGGTGGGGGCTGTTCTCGTCGCGGTTGTACACTTCATCCCGGTAGATGAAGGCCACCAGGTCCGCGTCCTGCTCCAAGGCACCGGACTCCCTCAAGTCAGACAATTGGGGACGTTTGTCGCTTCTCT
Source organism: Desulfosarcina sp. (assembly GCF_041551955.1). Taxonomy (GTDB): domain Bacteria; phylum Desulfobacterota; class Desulfobacteria; order Desulfobacterales; family Desulfosarcinaceae; genus Desulfosarcina. The sequence goes on along the minus strand of NZ_JBFELV010000217.1, from coordinate 3,835 downwards.
CCTCCAGTTTCCGGTTGAGCTGGGACAGCGCGACCACAGGAATGTTAAGCTCCTTGGCCAGAATTTTCAGCGAACGGGAGATGTCCGATATTTCAAGGTCCCGCCGTTCGATATTGGCGCTGCCGCGCATGAGCTGAAGATAGTCGATGATGATCATGCCCAGGCCCTTATCCATTTTCATGCGCATGGATTTGGTCCGAATCGACGTGGTGGAAATATCTGGTGAGTCATCGATAAACAAGGGGGCTTCGGTGAGCCGACCGGCTGCGTCAGTGATCCGGTTCCAGTCTTCCTTGTTTAAAAAGCCGCTGCGGATGCGGGAGGAGTCCACCCGGGCCTCGGCGCAGAGCATGCGCATGGAAAGCTGTTCTTTTGACATTTCAAGTGAGAAGATGGCCACTGGTGCACCGCCTTCGATGGCTGCATTGCGCGCCATGTTCAGGGCAAAGGCTGTTTTCCCCATGGCCGGGCGGCCGGCGATAATGATCAAATCGGAGTTTTGGAATCCTGAGGTGAGCATATCCAGCTTCGAAAAACCGGTGGTGATACCGGTGACCAGCGCCCGGTTGCCCTGCCGCTCCTCTAAGGCGTCGATGTTGGATTCGATTATTTTGCTGATGGGGAAAAAAGCCTGTTTGGTCTTTCCCTCGGACAGCTCAAAGATGGCGCTCTGGGCAAATTCGACGACGCTTCCGACGTCTCCACGGTCTTCAAAACACCGATTGGAGATGGTGTTGGAGCGTTCAATGAGACGCCTCAAGATGGACTTGTCGTGAATGATCCGCGCATAATGGTGCGCATTGACCGCCATGGGAACGGCATCCACCAGCCGGGCCAGGTAGGCGGCCCCGCCGATTTTTTCCAACGCGTCCTTTTCCCGAAGCAAGTTGCTCAATGTGACCAGATCTACCGGTTCATTCTTGGCATAGAGCGTCTCTATGGCGGCGAAGGTGATCTTGTGCGCAGTTTTGTAGAAATCATCGGCGGACAGGATCTCGAGAATGTCGATGAGGGTGCTGTTGTCGATCAGGATGGCGCTGAGAATCGATTCTTCGGCCTCTATGCTTTGGGGCGGAAGTTTATGGAACGAGGGGTCCTTGGGTACCGGATGTTGCGTGTTGGACATACAATAAGACCTGGTTTTACAGTGTGTCGGAGGCTTTTGGCTGCAATTCAAAGAAAATCAAAAAATTGATTACAATAACCAAAAACCAAATAACCAATCAATCACGATCGCTTAACTACCGGGAGCCTTTCGCCGTCATGGCCCAAGGACTCCCGGCAATCGGCTAACCATCACGCTTCTTCAGGGACGACTTCCACGGTGATTTCCGGTTTGATGCCCTGGTATACGCGGATGGGAACCTTGAATGTGCCGATGTTTTTAATCGGTTCATTGAGCAGCACCATCCGTTTTTCCACCTCGACATCCTGTTTCTGCAGGGCGACGATGATGTCTCGAACGGTGACGGAACCATAAAGCTTATCCGCTTCGTGGACCTTTGATGCAATGGTCACCGTAACGGCCTCAAGACGGTTGGCCATCTCTTGGGCGAACTCTTTTTCCTTTGCAATCTGCAGCTCGAATTTGGCCTTCTCCTGCTCAAGAATTTTGCGCTGCTGGGGGGTGGCCGGAACGGCTTTGCTCTGGGGGAGCAGATAGTTGCGTGCATATCCGTCCGCCACATTGACTTCGCTCCCGATGATGCCCAACGAACTAATGGTTTCCTTCAAAATTACTTTCATGCTAAACCTCCAAAAAAGGACCGCCTTGATTTTACGAAGGTAGATCCGGTTCACCCTTATTGGTGTCAATTTTTCTAAAATTAATCCACATGTCGAATAGCCCGATGCAGATGATTACCAGCAGGAATAGCTGTTGCAGAGCGATCATTACGTACAGAACCACCCGAATGGCTCGTGGCAATTTCTTTTTCTCAAAGAAAAAGGAAACGATGGCGATGCCCTGGATGAAATAGATCGTCAGCAGCACCAGCAGACCGTTGACACCGATCAGCCGGATGCCGGTCACGGGCAGAAACATGATCAGGCCGCAGCCGATGACGGCCCATATCAGCGGTTCGGGAGCTCGCCACCGGTTGAGATGGCCGAAATTCGGAAAAGAAAGGCCCCGGCGCTGCATGATCGGCCGCGCGGCAATTAAGTTTGTCCAGGCCACAAACAGCGTGGACGCGGCAGCCAGTGACGGCAGAATCCGCACCAGCACGAATTGAATCTGGTCGAGGGAGCCTGATATGGCGTCAATGGTTTCCTGCGGGATGCCGATACCTTTGTATAGATCAAGGGACAAGGCCAGGTTCGTTGCCACGTAAGCTGAAACCAGGGTGTATACTCCCGTGTTGGCGGCGATGCTGTAAAGCAGGATGCCTGCCAGACCGGTGCCAAGCACCATGCCGCAGGCGGCCACGACGGTCATCTCCACCGAGAGTTCTTTTTCGAACATTTCGCTGATGGCAAAACCCAGAAACATCAGCCCTGAAAAAAAGAGGATGTCCATCGTCAAGCCTCCAAAGGTGAGGCCCATCACTGCGATGGCCACCAGGGGGACGATCATGCCGCGACGTCTGCCCAGTTTAGCCCGGTAAAAAAGAATCGGCAGGGGGATGAACATAGAGAAGAGAAAGCCCACCACCGGCATGAAGACCGACACGGTAAAGATGACGAGGGTAGCCATTACGCCGGTAGCGATATCTTTCGACACTTCACTTTGAAATGGCCACGGCACCATCCGCTTCTCCTGAAAATAGGCGTTCTTGTCCCGCCGGTTAAGCTTGACCGGCTATAGGTCAAAGTTCCCAACGTATGGCAGCAGGGCAATGGTCCGTGCGCGCTTGATGGCATGGGTCAGTGCTCGCTGGTGTTTGGCGCAGGCACCCGAAATCCTCCGCGGGATGATCTTTCCTCGTTCAGTGGTGAAATACTTCAGCGCTCGGGGGTCCTTATAGTCGATGACCAGGCTCTGGTCTGCGCAGAATCGGCAGACTTTGCGCCGATGGAAAATTCTTCTTTTCTTTCTTCGGGGGCGGGGTTTTGAAACGGCCATGGGTTACTCCTCTTTTTTGGCTTCGATAGGTTCATTGTTTTCGGTTGGTGCTTCAGTTTCAACGGCTTGGTTGGCCTGTTCGGCTGCCGCCTGCGCAGCCGATGCCTCTTCTGCCGCCGCCGCTTTTTCGGCCAGGTCCGCTTTGATGGCGTCGAGGTCAGCATTTTCATCCAACAGGACCGTCATGAACTTCATGACTTTGTCGTCAATTCTGAAAAACCGTTCCATTTCCTGAATCAATGCCCCGTCACCGCAAAAATCCAATTTTACGTAGTGTCCCCGATTTTTTTTCTTGATGTCGTAGGCCAGTTTCTTGGTTCCCCAGTCATCCGTTTCGATCAGAAACCCTTTGTATTGGGGTATCAGATCGTTAAGGCGCTCGAATATCGGCGTTTCTGCCTCCTTCGAGAGGTCGGGGTCGACAATGACGATTGTTTCGTACCGCTTCATAAAACCTCCTTGTGGCTTCACAGCCCCGGCCAGGAGCCGGAGCAAGGATGAGTGATTCCATTGGAATCAACAAAAATTAATACAAATATCATCAATTGAAAAAAACTGTCAAGCGCTTAGTGAAAATCCCGGCGCCTTCATCGGCGGGGGTGCCGAATTTGGCCATAGAATATTCCCTCAGTCCATCCGGCGCATCATGACGCCGCCGTCGATGCAGGATCACCAGGAATACGGTAACTCGACAATAGAAGCCTCTTATGGGCGCCGTCCGCTTCACCCAACACGGAATTTCCGGATCACATCCTCCGGTATCTCGGGGCT
>NZ_JBFELV010000216.1:0-8278 GCF_041551955.1 Desulfosarcina sp. | reverse complement strand
TGCGGCTCATGGTTGTTTATCTGTTTGGGGTCTCGTGGCTATCGATCGGCAACGCGACGATCGGTTTTTGGGTGCTGAGTCTTTTTTGATGCGTATCGCGATCCAGACCGACAAAAAACCGACTGCCCGTCGGTTCGTTGCATCTGTTTGACGGAGATACGCCAGCACCACATTCTTGAAAAAATGCCAAATTTGTACATGTCCGGATAATTTTTTGGCAGATGATAAACCTAAACAACTATCTTCATTGCCTTTTGAAAGCCTTTAACAATTGATAATGAAAAGAATTATTATCAATCCGTGGAACGCATCACTGATTTGCTGGAATAAAATAAGCAAAATTTATACCGTATTCACTAAAACGATTGCAGGTTGTCGAAATCGTAAAACCATTCGATCCAGGCTACAGTAATTAACAGGCACTTTGTATATCCTATTGTGCTTGCCACAGCAAGGTTTTACAGATCCATCTGCCGGTGCCATCCTCTTTTACCCGCTGGACAACCACGTTGACGGTGGCGGTTCTTTCATTGCGTGTAGCGGTAGAGACGATCCTGAACAGGTCGCTGGAGACGGTGATAAGATCGGGATTGATCGTGATGCCGCCGGCCCCCGGCACATTTTTGTACCAACCGGCATTGGAGATGGTGTTGGTATAGGTCTCATCCGCCTTGGCCACGCGGTAGTCGGCCAGGGCTTCGGCGAGATCCGAATTTTCAGGCGGCAGCAGGGTGGCGAGCACGGCCACATCGGCGGTCGAGATGTTGATCTTGCCGTCGTAGGTGAAGCGGCCGTCACCGGCAGCCGACACACCGTGAACCGTCAACAGAGATGAGAGCCCGACCGCGCCGCCGGCGCCGGCAAACAGGTCCGGGGTAATCCCTTGAACCAGGGCGACCTCTCCCAGGTGATCGAAAGGTCCGTTCTTGCAGCTGTACGGCGGCTCCAGACCCTCGTAGTAGTCGGACTCGGCGCCGCTCAATCCGGTAATGGCCTCGTCATCGCCGTGGTCCAGCCAGTCTTTCAGAGAATTGATGATCATATTGGGGTCGCTGTCCGGCACCTCCTCAAACAGGGAGAACACCTGATCCAGCAGTCGTTCCCAGAGGAAGCGCTGGCTGGCCGAAAACTGCTGGCCTTCGGGGAATTTGACCAGGGCATTGACCTGAATTTTGCCTCGTTCATCGGAGATGTGGACATCGACACGGCCTTCATCATAGGGAATCAACCCCATCATTTCGGCCACCTTTTCCGGGTTGGCCCAATCCTCCTGCAGGGTATCCGTGTCGTTCTCCTTGCGGTCGTTGATCAACATCACCATGGCGGCCTGGACGCCGGATACGGCCATCTCGGAAAGGACCACCCGCTCCCTGGCCAGAAAGGCGCCGGTGACCGAACTGCGGATCCGACTGTTCAAGGCCAAGCCGGCGGTGAGCAGCACGGCCACTACACCGATGGCGATCAGGATCGCAACTCCCCGGTGGTTGCCGAATAGTTCTTGGCCCGTGGGGCTATTGGGCGGCTTCACGGTACACATGCAGGGATACCCGTGTGGTGAATAGTTTGGGTCTGGACGGCGTTCCCACCGTCAACCGGATGTCGACCGACCGTGGTGTGGCGTAATCGGTATCGGCCGATTCCGAATCCCAACGGTCGCTGGTTTCATCTTCGGCACCCTGATAGGCGAATTCGAGGGCCAATAGGTTGTCGCATAAGATGGGGTCGTCTTGGCTCTCCTCGAAATCGGGAAAGGGGTAGAGGTCGTCGGCGCGGCGCAGGACCAGCGTCTCGTCCCATCGCTGGTCAACATAGTAGACGATGCGGCACACCCCCTGCCGCTGGTCTCGGTTCACGGCCAGGTGGGCCAAGGATGCGAATTGCAGGCGGCCGAAGCTGCCGCCGGCAACGTCGCTGGTATCTCCCACCAATCGATAGGGATCCTGTGCGTCATCGAAGGTGGGTTTGGAATATCGCGGGTAGTCGGAGACGACCATGCCTTTCAGATCGGTGGCCATGCGCCCCAGGCAGGTGCGGGCTGACTCGAAGATGGCCACGTCGCCGCCAACGGCATCGGCGCTGGAAAAAACAATCCGGAACGAGCCGAAAACAGTCGTGATCACCACGGCGAAGATAAAGATCGCCACCATGATCTCCAACAGAGTGAACCCGCTGCTGGAGACCGCTGGCGTGGATGGCCGCCGGCGTGTGCTATTCATACAAGAGCCTGTAAGTATCAAGTCTAAATACGGATGCTTCCTCGTTGAGGCTGATGGTAACAGTAATCCGCTTTAGTGTCGGCCCGTCTTCTTTGAGCTGGTCGGACGAGACTTCCTCCGTTTGGATCTGCCACGCGTATCCGGGGTTGGCGTCGCCGAAATCGCCGCTGTCGCCGGAAAGATCCTTTAGTTCACTCGTGTCGATGTCGGCCAGCTTCTGGCCCATCAGCAGGGTCGCTGTCGTGTCGAACCGTCCCCTGGCATCCATAAACAGGGTTTGGGTGTGCATGCGATAAATGGCCATCAGCGCGATGGCCACCACGGACATGGCCACCATCACTTCCATGAGGGTGAAGCCGGTTTCCGAGCGGCCTCTCCGGCTGAACGCCGTTCGGCGGCGGTGAGGGTTGCCGGACGCCATGCTTACCAACCTTCCGAACCCCTGACCAGATTGACCCCGGCCAGAAAGGGTTCGATAAAAAAGGCCAGTCGATCACCGTCGTTGGTTCGCAGGCGGATGACGGCTTTGTCGGAGTAACCCTTGGGATAAAAAGCGATGGGGATGGTCCCGCTGGAGACACGCTCCGTCTGGGAAAATGCCACATGGTCGATGTTCACCCCGCGCGGCAATGAATGGCCGGCCTCGCGCGCGGCTTCAGCATCGGTATCCGTCATGCCGGCTTCGGTGATCCAGAGCCGCTGAACGTCGGGGGACACGTTGAGCAGGTAGGTCTTGTTTTCGACAACCGATTTTTCCTTGAGGCCGCGGACAGTGCCGATAATCCAGCGTGCGGTTTCGTCGCTGCCGTCGGAAAAGAGTCCGCCGTCCAGGCGGGGGATGGCCACCACCAGCATGATGCTGATCAGCGCGGTCACGACGATCATTTCAATCAGGGTGAATCCACGGTCACTCAAACGGGTGGTTCCTGTTTCATTTTCCGGGGGTGCCAGCGTGTGCCAGGCGTGCAGACCGCCAGACTGGCTCGATGTAATGGCATGAGAAACGGGCGCAGACCCGTCTGGTGATCGCCGGCGCCGCGTTATTCGATCTCCCAGCTGTTGATGTCCGCATCTTCGTCTTCACCGCCGGCCGCCCCGTCAGCTCCGTATGCGATGATGTCAAAATCATCATGGATGCCCGGACTGAGGTAGATGAAATCATTGCCCCAAGGGTCTCTGGGCACCTTGCCTTTTTCCAGGTAGCCGCCCTTGCGCCAGTTTTTGGGAATATTGCCGGTGGCGGGCTGCTCCACCAGGGCCTGCATCCCTTGTTCGGTAGATGGATACATGCCATTGTCCAGTTTGTAGAGCTTCAGGGCCGTGCCAATGCTTTCGATTTGCATTCTGGCCTTGAGTTGCTTGGCCTGCTCAGGACGGCCCATGATGCGGGGGACGATCAAGCCGGCCAGAATGCCGAGGATGACGATGACCACCATCAGCTCGATCAGGGTGAAACCGCGGCAGTTGCCCACATGTTGCGGGTGTGACAGCTTCATGATTCCTCCATGGTTTCTTGCCTGGTACTTAACCGGCGCCGTTGAATCCTTCACGTTTATCGAAAAATTAATACTAACCCAATGCGACCCAACAATCAAGCACACAAGGTCGCAGCTCAAAGCTCAAAGGGGATAGGTGTTGGCCATTAACCGATCCACCCCACCACCAACCACAAACCACGAACCACAAACCGTTGTTCTTACCCCACCAGCTGGTTCATTTCGAAAATGGGCAGGCAGATCGAAAGAACGATAAACAGCACGACCACGGCCATGACCAGGATCATTACCGGCTCCAACATGGCCATCATGCTCATGATGGATGACTGGACTTCGTTTTCATACACCTCGGCGATTTTGTAGAGCATGGATTCCAATTCACCGCTTTGCTCACCCACCTGAACCATCTGTAGGGCCAGATCGGGGAAGACATCGTCGGCTGCCAGCGACAAGCCCAGTCCCTGGCCTTTTTCGACTTCGCTGGATGCCTTTTCGATGAGGCTTGAGATCACGACATTGCCGGTGACATTTCTGACGATCTCCAGGGCCGGTAGCATGGTCACCCCGTTTTCGAGCAGCGACGCGAGGGTTCTGGCAAAACGGGCCACCGCAATCTTTTTTAGCATCAGGCCCATAATGGGCATGGAAAGCATTATCCGATCCGTGGCAACCAGCCCGCGTTCCGTCTTTCTAAAGGCCTTTAAGGCCACCAGGCCGGCGACAACCACGACCACAATCAGCCACCAGAACCGTTTGAACAGATCGCTGGCCGCGATGAGAAACCGTGTCGGGGTGGGCAGCGCCTGGTTCATGTCCACAAAGATCGTGGTGATGTTGGGGATAACGAAGGTCATCAGAAAAAAAAGCACCAGTGTCCCGATGACGGTCATGAGGATGGGGTAGGCCATGGCGGTTTGAATGCGGGACTTGAGCTCCTGTTGTTTTTCCATAATGTCCGCCAGGCGCTGGAGAACGATTTCCAGCGTACCCGAGGTCTCTCCGGCGCGTACCATGTTGATGTAAATCTGAGAGAAAACCGACGGGTACAGCGTCAGGGACGAGGCAAAGCTGTTGCCCTCGACAATGGAGTCCTTGATCCGGGCGACGATCTTGGTGAATCCATGGATTTTGGTCTGAGAGACCAGGGTGGTCAGTGCGGTGACCAGCGGAAAACCGGCGCCGGTCAGCGTCGCCAGCTGACGGGTCCACAGGCTGACATGGGCCGGTTTGACACGGCTGAACAGCCCCTGGAAGCTGACGCCTCGGGTCTCTTTGCTGGTTTCGCCGTCCGTAACCTCCTTAACGGTGACCGGAAAACTGCCCATGGCGCGGATTTTCTGCCGTGCCGCCTGGGCGCCGTCGGCATCGATGATTCCGGTGACTGTTTTTCCTTTGGTGTCAAGGGCTTCGTAATCATAAACGGGCATGGCGTTTTATCCTGTCAGCGCGTGCGTTGCAGCCGTGCTGCGAAAAAGCCGTCCAATTGATCGATGTGGGGCGCGGTTCTGAAAAAGCCGTCTGCGCCCAAAAAAGGAAGCACGGTCTTCTCTTCCATGCAAGGCGCTCCGGTTATAGCAAAGTTTGTATGGTTTTTCAAAAACGGCTTGATTACGCCCTCATTTTCTTCCGGCTCCATACTGCAGACGGCAAAAACCAGGATTCCGTTTTTTTTGACCAGCGGGGCGAGATGGTCGAGAAAGCGCGCCTGCTGTTTGGCCAATCTAGAGATATCGGACGGTTGGCTCGACCATTTGGCGTCGGGATTGCGCCGCAGCACGCCCAGGCCGGAGCAGGGTGCATCCAGAAGGATTCGGTCGAAACGGGGCAGCGTTTCAAGGGCCAGCGGCTGATTCAAGTCGGTGCGTCGGGTATGAATAATGGATAAACCCAGACGCTGCGCATCGTTTTTCAGACGGGCCAGTTTTTCATTCACGTTGTCCATGGCCACGATGGCGCCCCGGTTATCCATGAGCTGGGCCAAGTGGGTCGCCTTTCCACCCAGACCGGCACACGCGTCCAGAACGGTTTCTCCCGGTTGGGGTGCCAGCAGCAGGGAAACCAGCTGGGCAGCCCCGTCTTGGACGGAGAAGCGACCGTCGACGAAGGCCCTCATCTTTGGGATGGGAAGGCGGGGGCGGATCAGGTTGACCCCGCCGGGCACGGTGTCCACGATCTCGATGACTTCCGTCTGGTCCGACAGGGCCTTTACCAGCTCCGCCAGATCGTTTTTCAGCCCGTTGCAGCGCAATGTGATGGGCGGGATCGTGTTCATCGCCGCACACAACCGGTCGGTTTGGGCTAGGCCCATGCGATCTATCCAGCGTGAAACCAGCCAATGGGGAAAGGCGTGGGTCAGGGCAATGTGATCCACCGGCGAATCCAGGGCATCGGGGACGCAAAACCGTTGCGGGTCCCGCAGGGCATTTCTCAGCAGGGCATTGACGAAACCGGTTGCATTTGAGGCCTTGCGCGCCCGTGCCAGGTTGACCGCCGTGTTGACGGCTGCCGATGCCGGGATCCGGTCCATGAACAGGATCTGGAAAAGGCCGAGTCTAAGGATGTTCAGGATAGGCGGGGAAATTTTTTTTAAGGGCCGTTCGGCGTGAGCCGCGATCACGGCATCCAAGCGCAGCCGCCAGCGCAGCACGCCGTACACCAGCTGGTTGAAAAGGGCCCGGTCCCGGTGGGAGAGCCCCGCCAACATGGGCGCTGCATCATCGAGGACCGCGTCCAGGGTCGCCTTACCCGCGTCCAGGCGATTCAGCACGGCCAGTGAGGCGGCCCTCGGGTCGGTGGCTGGCGGGTTATGTCTTGGTCGCCTGCGGATGGGGTGTCGAGGTGAGGATGCGGTCACGGGCGATTATCCCAGACACGTGCCGTCGGGCAGGCGGCAGCCGCAGAGAAAATCGTCGATGGGAAGCCGTTTGCCCGAGTCCCCCTGAATCTCCTGGATGGCGATGACCCATTTGCCGGTGGCCACGCGGAGCTCTCCGGGAATGCACTCGAGGATGGTGCCCGGCGGGACGCTGATCTCCCGCTTCAGAACGCCGGCTTTATAGATCTTCAGGCGCATGCCGTCGCTGAAGGTATAGGCCCCCGGCCACGGGGTCACGCCGCGGATCAGGCATTCGATCCGCTCGGCCGGCATGGACCAGTCGATTTTTCCATCCTTTTTTTTAAGCATGGGGGCGTAGGTGGCCTGTGTATGGTCCTGGGGCGCGCGCTCCAGACTTCCGTTCTGCAGCCGCTCAAGGGTCCTGATCAGCGTGCGGGCGCCCATTTCGCTGAGGCGGAGGTTAAGATCGACGGCGGTTTCATCCGGTCCGATGGCGGTCTTTTCCATCAGCAGGATATCGCCGGTGTCCATGCCCTTGTCCATCATCATGGTCGTGACGCCGGTTTCGCGGTCCCCGTTGATGATGGCCCATTGGATGGGTGCGGCGCCGCGGTACCGGGGAAGCAGCGAGGCATGGACGTTGATGGAGCCGATGCCGGGAATGTCCAGCAGGCGCTGGGGCAGAATCTGGCCGAAGGCCACCACGATGAACAGGTCCGGTGCCAGCCGGGTCATCGCTTCGTGAAAGGCGTGGGTTCGAACCTTTTCGGGCTGGAGAACCGGGTACCCGTAGTGCACAGCGATGTCTTTGACCGGCGGCGGTGCCAGCCTGCGGCCCCGGCCTTTGGGCCGGTCGGGCTGGGTGACCACGGCTACGATCTTATGCCCGCTGTCATGCAGAGCCCGTAGCGACGGCACGGCATAATCCGGCGTGCCCATAAAGACTATTTTCAATGGGCGGTTCACTGCTGCTTCATCTCCTTTTTGACCCGGCGCTTGTACATCTGCCGCTTCAAGGTGCTGATGTGATCGATAAACAGGGTGCCGTTGAGATGATCCAGTTCGTGTTGGATGACGATGGCCAGAAGGCCCTCTGCCTCGAAGCGCAGGGGGTTGCCGTCCCGGTCGACCCCTTCCACGAGAATGCGCTCGGCACGTTTGACGTCCGCCCTGAAGTCGGGCACACTCAGGCAGCCCTCGTTTTCCGAAAGGATTTCGCCCTCGCTGGTGATGATTTTCGGGTTGACCAGCACATGCAGGTCGTGCCCCTCTTCTCGCGGTGCGATGTCGTAGATGATGAAACTCTGTCCGATGCCTACCTGAGGAGCGGCCAGGCCTACACCGGGGGCCACGTACATGGTCGCGGCCATATTGTCGAAAATGGTCTGCATGTCTCCGTCGATATTTTCGACGGGCGTCGTGTGCTTTTTCAGGAAACGGTTCGGATATGTAAGTATGTCTAACATGGTCACGGTATTCAACCTCTGTTGATCGTTGTCGTAAGTCAACTCGTTAAGTTAACGCATATTTATGGATTTTCAAACGAAAAAGATCGGCAATGGCTACAACGGTAGACGAATTCTGGTTTTAAAAGCAGGATTTCAGATCCGGTTTTGACGGAATCGTTAGCGGCAGGATATCAGACTGACGTTGTCATCCTCGCGCAAGGTCGGGATCCAGCTATTTTCATCGGGAATTTATTTGCGGAGGCGCCCTGGGGAAGCTGTCGA
>NZ_JBFELV010000215.1:0-8330 GCF_041551955.1 Desulfosarcina sp. | reverse complement strand
GGGACCCCACACATCTTGCGGCCGGCTCCCAGCAGCGTATTGTAGGTGCCGTGGACGATACCCTGGGGGCCGATATACATCCAGCCGCCGGCGGTCATCTGGCCGTATGAGGAAACGCCCATCTGGGCGGCAATCTCCCAGTCGTCCGGATTGTCATAAAGCCCCACCATCAGGCCGTTGGTGATGATGGTCCGGGGGGTGTTCGGGCCGGAGCGGAACAGCCCCAAGGGGTGGCCGGACTGGACCACCAGGGTCTGGTCGTCGGTGAGCGCCTGGAGATATTTTTTGATCAGCCGGAACTGCATCCAATTCTGGCAGACGCTGCCGGTCTCACCATAGGTGACCAGTTCGTATGGGTAAAGGGCCACGTCGACATCCAGGTTGTTGTCCATCATCAGCTGGAAGGCGCGGCCGGCCAGGCAGTTGCCCCTATAGTGCTCGATGGGCAGGGCCCGGATCTCGCCTTGGGGACGAAAGCGGTAGCCATAGATGCGCCCGCGGGTTCTCAGCTCCGCCAGAAACTCGGGAATCAGGGTGGCGTGATGCTTGACGGGCAAATAGCGAAGGGCGTTTTTCAGGGCCACCGCAGTCTGGCTCCGGCTGAGCCGGAAACCCCGGTCCGGTGCACGGCGAACACCGGGGTGGAACTCTGGCGTCTGAGGCAATGGGCCGTCCAGACGAATTTTCATGGCTTCGGAGACATCAATATGGGTCAGCATGGAAACTCCTCGTTTTTAAAAGCCAGATAGTTTGTATGTACATTTTATAAATTCACTATACAACAATGTCACCTCGAGCGCCATATCGACCGCCCCCCCGGCACCGGATTCGGCCATTGACCGGCTATTTCAATGGCCCGGCGGATGTGGTAGATAGATCAAATAGGAGGTCCTCCATGGCCCAATCCCCCACCGACCAATGCATCGTGCTGCCTTTTCGAGCCGAGAACGGGCATCCGTTTGACGGTACCGGCCTGGCCCTTCATTTTCTTGTGGGAAACGTCCTGGCCCTGCACACCGGCCTCAAGGAAATGTGGTTCGGCTGGCGGGTAAAAAAGATTTTTCCGGAACAGGCGGCCTTGCAGCGCTACTGCCGCGATGCGACCGACAAACTGGATCTGCTTCAGGTCAGCCAGTCTCAGCAGGTGCGCCTGTGGATCTACGGCAAGTATTCGGACCCAACGGTAGGCCTTCACTTTTTCGACGGACAGGCACCGGATGTCCGCCGCACGCCTGTCGAGCTGCCGATATCGATTGAGGACGGATGGATCGGTTTTCGCACCCTGTTGTTGGAATGGCTGGAATCCATGGGCCGGCCCATGCCCAAAGCGCAGGTCCAGGCAGCACTGTGGCCCGAAACCCTCGGCCGTCAAGGCTTGGACCTCGTGGGTCGGGCGCTGGAAGGGTTTTATATTCATTCGGCCTATGGGGGCGACGGCCTTTTAGATGCCTCACCGTTTGAAAAGGCAGTCGCCGAGGCACCGGAATCGTTCATGGCTCATGACCTTTACGGCTGGGCGCTTTTCCGCAACAAGGACTATACAGCGGCAAAGCGTGCATTCCTCACTGCACTGAGAATCAACCCCGCGGGCAATGGGGCCATGTCCGGCCTGATGTGGTGCGGGGTTTACGGCAAAGATTTGGAAGAAGCCATGTTCTGGTCCGGCCGCAAGGCCGATGTCTGCCGCCAGGACGTTCGGGCGGCCCGCGAGGCCGGTCGACGGCGGTACGAAAAGGCCAACAAGTAGGGAAACCGGCTCAGCCTGCGATTGTTCATCACAGCACCCGCTCTAAATATACTACCCCGGGAAGGGGATTATCGTAATAGGGCGGGCACGGTCGAAAACCCAAGGCGGCGTAAAGGGAGAGCGCCGTTCCCAGCTTTTCCAGCGTGTCCAGGCGCATCCGCGCATATCCGGCGGCGCGGGCGCGTTCCATCACGGTTAAGGCCAGTTTTTTGCCGATGCCTTGCCCCAGATAGGCGGGTCGGACAAATAACCGTTTCATCTCGCACACGTTTCCGTTCAGTGGACGCATGGCCACGCAGCCGGCCGTCTCTCCGTGTGCCGATGCCAGCAGCAGAACGCCCCGGGGCGGAGCGTACTTGCCGGGTAGGTTTGCCAGTTCCTCCTCGAAGTGCTGAAAGCAGAGATCCACCTGGAGAAACGCTTCGTATTCGCGAAACAGATCTCGAATGGTCTGGATGTGAGATGGGGTTGTCGCCTGTTCAACTTCGATCATGGCGGATATCCGTAGTTGGCGATTGACGTCCCATCTTATTACGGATTGTGCCAAATGTGAAGCCATAGGAGGGCGCTTCGTTTGCGCTATCCCTCGATTGATTATCACTCTCCATGACGGTACCGTAGCAACCATGAACGAATTGTTTGACATCTGTGGCATACCGGCATTTCTCGAACCGTGGATCAGCCGGTTCTACACGCCGTTGGAAATTGACCTGCTGACAGTCCTGAACGATCAGTCGATGACGGTCGATGAAATCCACCATCAGCTTGGAGCCGAATCAATTGACCGCTTTCTCGCGCGTGCCTGGCGGCGCGGGGTGGTCCGACGCCTGGACGACGGCCGGATCGCCCCGGCAAATTTCCATGTGCGTTTTGAAAGCTGGGCCCTGTTCGAGGGGTGGCATGATCTTCCGGAAGATATCAAAGACCGGTTGAACCGCTGGGAGTTGGCCTACTACACGGCGAAACACCGCGCCACGGTGGCCTCGCTCAAGGCCGGCCAGCCGAGACCCACGGAGGACGCCTGCCCCGAATACCTGCTGCTGGAAGAAGTTGCCTGTCTGTTTGAGCGCATCGAACGATTCTACCTGTGGCCGTGCAACTGCAGGGCCATGGTCCGCGGATGCACCCTGCCACAGTTGACCTGCATCCGCTTTTCCAACGCCCGCGGCATTGGTTGGGAAATCTCACGGGATCGGGCCCTGTCTGTGGTAAAGGCGGCCAACCGGCAGGGTCTCATGCAAAGCGCCGAACTGGCCGTGGACAACCAGGGCCGGTTGGATGGCGCCCTTTGCAACTGCTGCAATGACTGCTGCTTTCCCCACCAGCTGGCCAGGGTTCTCGACGCTGAGAAAATCTGGCCCCTGAGCCGTTACCTGGCTGATTTATCACCGGAACCGTGCAATGGCTGCGGACGCTGTGTGCGCCGATGCCCCTTTGACGCCATCTCCCAGGCGAAGAAAAAAAAAGGACTGCCGCCATCGACGCCCGTCATCCAGACAACGCTTTGCCGGGGGTGCGGGGTGTGCGCCACCGGCTGCCACCAGAAGGCCATTCGCATGCACAAAATCAGGGAATCGCTGCTGGAAGCGTATTATTCCTAACGCATTCAGGGTGAGTCGAAAAAAGAGGAAGCGGTCGTCGTCGAACCGGTGATCGACAAGATTGGGCTCCGGGTATCGGTGGCGCGATCATTTTCAGCCGCTCTCAAAGGCGTATCGGCGCCGGTGAGGCTGCACTGCACGCCGTCAATCCTGACAAAACATCAGAAAGGTGATCCAGTGACTGAAAACCGAACATTGTGGCTGCAAACTGCGATTCTCAGCGCCGTCAAGGCCGGCAAGGCTATCCTCGAGGTCTATGAATCAGCTGACATGGGGGTGGAACATAAAGCGGACAACTCTCCCCTGACACTGGCGGATCGCCGTGCCCACAGCATCATCAAGGCTGATATCAGCGGCTTCGGTATCCCTGTGCTCAGCGAGGAGGGGCGCGACATCCACTTTGCGGAACGCAAACAGTGGCCGCGCATGTGGATCGTCGATCCGTTGGACGGCACGAAGGAATTCATCAAACGCAATGGAGAATTTACAGTAAACATCGCCCTTGCGGAAGGGGGCGCGCCCACCATGGGGGTCATTTATGTTCCGGTGAGCGACACCCTCTACTTTGCCGATCGCCAACTGGGCGCGTTTAAGATCGATGCCTGTCAACAGCATGGGATCGGCGAGAGGCTGCCCGGCGGCACTGGCGGTGTGGAATGGGTGATGAATCATGCGGTTCGCATACCCCTTAAACGGGAGAAGGACCGGCCCTTTACGATCATGGGGAGCCGCTCCCACGCCACACCGGATCTGGAAGCTTACGTGGAAGCCATGCGGAAAAAACATGGCCGGGTGGCATTCATTTCGTCGGGTAGCTCCCTGAAAATATGTCTGGTGGCCGAGGACCGGGCGGACATCTATCCCCGGTTGGGACCCACCATGGAGTGGGATACGGCGGCCGGCCAGGCCATCGCCGTTGCCAGCGGCGCACAGGTGATTCGCCATGACGACGGCAGCGCCCTGACGTACAACAAGGAGAACCTGCTCAACCCGTGGTTTATCGTTAAAAGGACGCAGAGCGAAAGGGCTTGACCAAGTCTCGGCATAAAGAAAAAACGCTTGACTTCACAAACCCTGGCCTTCTATATGTAGAATCACTTTTCGGGCGATTAACTCAGCGGGAGAGTGCCACCTTCACACGGTGGAAGTCACTGGTTCAAATCCAGTATCGCCCACCACGACTATCAAGGGTTTGCAAGCACTAAGCTTGTCAGCCCTTTTTTTATGGGTGTTTGGTGACATACGGGTGTGTGAATGGTTGTATGGTGTGAATTTGAAGGAATTAAAAATTTCATATTTTAAACGCCGGCTACCATTTTGCTACCGGTTGCCGAAAAAATGGTGTTTTCCTGCCGACAAGCAGACTCCTGATTGACCGGATTCATCAAATGCGCACAGACATTCGGCCATCCTATGAAAAAAAATGATACCTCAATTGGATGCCACGTAGGGGGCATTCGAATAGTTTCCCAAGATATATGAAACTACTTTCATATTGAGTAATTATTTCGCCACCACATTGTTCTAATTACAAAATATTTACAAATTTATCTATCTGTTATTAAATTGAATTTTACAATGTGATATTTAGATCATTAACTGTATGGTTTTTGCATGTATCTGAGTGTGGGCCTAAGCTTCATATTTTTTAGATAATGGAATCTATCGGCCAAACCGGGACGTAGAGCCACGAGTCTAATTTTATAAGTTGTCAATTGCCGATTATAGAAAGCACAACTATCCAAATAAAATTAGTAGAAAATTTGTGCTTGGGGCACTAGAGCAAAAAATTTAGTCGCAGGAGCCGAAGTTGATATACGCTGCATCGTTGGTGATACTCATTACAATATGGCTGATTAAGTTGGAAAATCAAAACTACCTGTAATTATATAAGATTAAGGTGGGTCGGTTTATGTGCAATATAGTTGATAGACCGATAGAATGATACATCGGGGGAGGTACTAATGCCTGTGTTTAATCTTGCGATGCGGTTTACAGTTTTTCTTTTGGTCGTCATGCTGCCCCAAACGGTGTGCCATGCTCTTGACATATCTATAGATCCTCTGAACGCTCAAAGAAGGGTCGGCAATCATGTCACCGTCTATATTTATGCCACCAACGCGATAGATCTTATCAGCATGGGGGTGAAGGCGTCCTTCAACCCACGTGTTCTTGAGGCTGTCGAAGCACATAAGTACGAAGATTTCGATAATGGCTGGGTGATGGATGCTGATGCTGATCCAGACTCAACCAATGATCAATTCACCCTTCCGGCAGTGGAGATCGTTAACTACATTGATGATAACGACCCTGCAAATGACATTGGTGAGGTCATCATGATTGGTGGGCGTCTGATGGGTGACCAGACTGCTGGATTGACCGCTGAAAAACTGCTGTTGGGGTGGATCGTTTTCAAGGCAATCGGTATCGGCGATAGCCCACTTGACATTGACTTAGCCCGATACCATCCGGACCACCCGAACCAGACATTTGATAATTTCGTCCGGCTTGGCGGTCAAGTCGATGAACCCCTAAATGTGCCTAATGAATT
The DNA here is from genome assembly GCF_041551955.1 of Desulfosarcina sp. Lineage (GTDB taxonomy): Bacteria > Desulfobacterota > Desulfobacteria > Desulfobacterales > Desulfosarcinaceae > Desulfosarcina. The sequence continues at coordinate 2,431 of NZ_JBFELV010000215.1, read as the reverse complement.
TGCATCGTTTTGTGTCAAACCAGATGCCTGTGAAGCCGATTCAAACGGAGATGGTCTGGTTAATTTGCTCGATTTCGGAAAATTGAGAGCTGATTACGGCAAAGATTGCACATCGTCGCCGGAAGCGCCTTGTGTAGCTGATTTCAATGGGGATGGTATAGTTAATCTCCTTGATTTTGGCTTGCTGCGCCGTGATTATGGCCGCAAGGATTGCCTCACATGTAATCCGTAGCATAGACTGCAATTATCCAAACCAGTCAAAATCGCTGGGGGATATAGGTTAACTATATGTTATCATAGAGAATGGGGTAATTTGAAATTTTGCATGTACAGTCGGGTCCCGCTCGTCTGTTCATTAATACAATGGTGATGTAGATGGATCCGGTCTATCCGTTTTTTCGGGGGTTTTGTTATTGGTGATTTAATGGCGGACTTTAATGATAATGGCATGATAGATGCCGAAGACTTAGCATTTTCTAAAGTGAATTACGGCAGATTGGATTTCACTTTTTAATCTCAATAAATTATCAACTTTTTTGCATTGAATTTTAATTGCGAAACTTCAGTTATTTATTTCAGTACGTTATCGTACAATTTTTTTTTATTGAGCATGATATCAGGTGCCTTTACACGGTGGAAGTCGCTGGTTCAAGTCCAGTATCGCCCACCAGGAACCCCACGGATTTACAGGCATAAGGATTATAAATCCTTTTTTTATGGGCGGTTGACGGCGCATTACCTGATCAGGCAGTCGGCCACCAATTCCCAGAGGTATTTAACGGGTAGGTCTTGCATGTCGTAGGCCGCCTTGATGCTGTTGATCTGGCCATGGCAGCTGTGGCACGGCAACACCAGCATCCGGGCGCCCGTTGCCCGGATCTGCTCCATTTTGCGGCGGCCATAGAAGATCCGTTCGTCGTTGTATCCCGTGGTCAGCGCACCGCCGCCGCCGCCGCAACAGATCTGGTGCAGCCGGTCGGGATGCAGATCGACCCAATCTTCAAGGCACTGGTCCATGATCCATCTGGGCTCTTCAAAATAACCGTGACCGAAGCGTTTCTTGGCCCGTCTGCCATAATTGCAGGGATCGTGATAGGTGGCTTTCACATCGAAGCGCCGGCGGTCCAGGCGAATGCGCCCTTTTTTGATATACTCGATGAGCAGGTCGAACACGGTAACTGTTTTAAACTCCTCCAGGGCTTCGGGAAACCATTTTTGCAGACCAAACCTGGTCGCCAGATAGGCGTGCCCTCACTCGGGCCACAGCAGCGTATCGACCTCCAATCGGCGCATATTCTCAACGATGCGGCCGGCCATGATTTTTATGGCTTGATCGTCACCGGTGAAATAACCCCAACTGGTTCCCTCCCAGTTGTCCGACGCCACGGTCCAGTCTTCTCCGGCGGCATGAAAGATTTTCCACCACGGCTTGAGGTCCTCGGTGTGGGTGTTGACCAATTTATTGTGGACCGTGGTGAGCAATCGTGCGCCGGTTTTGTCGATGGGCACGCTAAATCCTTCGAAACCTGGTTCTTCTGCGACCTCCTCGGCCACATCTTGCAGGATGAAGACAAAGTCTTCTTTGGGCAGGGAGAGATTGTTGCCGGTTTCGAGGGCGGCGGTCAGGCCTTTGTATAAAATCCCCGGTACCTGCCGCCCTTCCCGCAGGGACCGGATACGCCGGGTGATATCGGCGATATCGATGCCCATGGGGCAAATCTGTTCGCATTTGCCGCACATGGTGCAGATCCAGGGCCATCGGGATTGGGCCACCCGGTCCACCATGCCCAAAGAGACCATGCGCACCATCTTCCTGGGGTCATAGTCATCCACCCCGGCCACCGGACAGGCACTGGCGCACATGGCGCATGTCAGGCAGACATCCTGCGCATAGGGCCAGTCTTTGCAACAGGCTGAATTCAATGCTTCCAGGCGGTTCGGTCGATCTTTGGCCATCGCCGTCTTCCTTCGATAGATGGTTCAACAATGACAGATTCGTAAAAAACCCGATATCTTCGTTACGCTTCATCCCTCGTCACTGCGGAGTACGCCAAGTACACCTCATTCCTCGGGATTCGCAAGCCTTGATCTCGGGTTTTTTACGAATCTGTCTGAAATGTGGCTTTTTTCAAATACATCAAAAATCGGTTTAATAAAGGCCGGTACGCGTGCAGCTGTCGGATCGGGTGCCGGGAGCCAATCAGGAGGCGCTGAGTGCCTTGATCCGATCCGCAAACGCGTTAATCATCCAGCTGAATTCATTGCCCATATTAGCCGCCACCGAGGCGATGTTCAGCCGACTGACGTCCACACCGGCCTCCTTCAACAGATTCCGGACCGAATCGGCTCTCTTGCGGGCCACTTGATTACCGATGTCCGATCGGCAGTTGTCAGTATGGCAGGTGCAGAGCATCACGCCATCTGCACCGGC
>NZ_JBFELV010000214.1:0-8338 GCF_041551955.1 Desulfosarcina sp. | reverse complement strand
GCCGATGTTGACGATGCCCATGACCGCATTCATGTTGGCGCCGTCGCCGTATACCAGTCCGCCCTTTTCGTGAACGATGGCCGCCACCTGGCGGATGTTGTCTTCGAAGAGTCCCAGGGTGTTGGGGTTGGTGATCATGATTCCGGCGGTGTCCTCATCCATGAGTTCGGCCACCGATTCGGGCAACAGGACCCCGTCCGGACCGGATTTGACGCCCACGGACGTGAAGCCGCACAGGGCGGCGCTGGCCGGGTTGGTGCCGTGGGCCGTGTCGGGGATGAGCACCTTGGTGCGCGGTTTGCCTTGGTTTTTGTGGTAGGCGGCGAAGATCAGCATGCCGGTCAATTCGCCTTGGGAGCCGGCGGCCGGCTGCACCGATACGGCTGGCAGGCCGGTAACTTCACCCAGGTAGCCCTGCAGGTCATACATCAGCTCCAGGGCGCCCTGGGAGAGGCTTTCCGGCAGCAGGGGATGGGCGCCGGCGAATCCGGGAATGGACGCCTGGCGTTCGTTGGTCTTGGGGTTGTATTTCATGGTGCACGAACCCAGCGGGTACATGCCGCTGTCCACGCCGAAATTCCACTGGGAGAGCTTGGTGAAGTGGCGCACCACATCCAGTTCGGAAAGATCCGGAAAATCCGGGCCATCACCGACCAAAGCATCGTCCAGCGGGGTCTCGTCCACGTCGCGGCGGGGCAGTGACATTCCCTTGCGCCCCGGGGATCCTTTTTCCCAGAGGAGGGGCTCGTTGAAAATCAGGCCGGTGGTTCCCATCTTATCTTTAATTGGGTCTTTTATTTGGTTTTTCATTTGGCCACCTCCTTTACCAGTGCATCGATCGTGTTTCGGTCGATGGTTTCGGTCACACACATCAACCAGCAGTCGGACAGTTCCGGATAGTAGGGGGCCAGGTGCAGTCCGGCGACGATCTTTTTCTCCAGCAGGGCCTTCCAGGTGTCGGCAAAGCCTTTGGGAAAGCGCACCACGAATTCGTTGAAGGTGGGCGCACTGAACGGCGAGGCGTGTCCTTCCTTGGCCAGTGATGCTTTGAGGTACTCGGCCCGGTCGCGGTTGAGCCGGGAGAGTTCGCGGATGCCCGTGCCGCCCAACGCCGCCATGTACATGGTGGCGGCGGTGGCACACAGCCCCTGGTTGGAGCAGATGTTGGAGGTGGCTTTTTCACGGCGAATGTGCTGCTCGCGGGTGGCCAGGGTCAGCACGAAGCCGGTTCTGCCGTCGCGGTCCGTGGTTTTGCCGATCAGGCGTCCGGGCATGGTGCGCACATACTGCTGCTTGGCGGCGAACATGCCCAGGCCGGGCCCGCCGAAGCTCTGGGGGATGCCGAAACTCTGGCCTTCGCCGCAGGCGATGTCCGCCCCGCAAGCGCCGGGGCTCTTGAGCAGGCCGTAGGCCAGCGGTTCGGAAAAGGCGACCACGAACAGGGTTTTCTTGTCGGTGTGAATGGTTTTCCCGGCAGCCTCCAGATCCTCGATGCAGCCAAAGAAATTGGGGCTCTGCAGGGCCACGCCGGCCAGTTCACCCAGGTCGGCCAGGCCGGAGAGGTCGGTGCGGCCGTCTTTGCTTACGGGCAGTTCGACCACCTCGAAGCCGGTGGGGGCAAAATAGGTCTCCACCACCTTGCGGTACAGGGGGTGAACAGCCCGGGACACGGCCACCTTTTTGCGCCGCGTGGCCCGGATGGTCATCAGCAGGGCTTCGGCCAGTCCCGAGGCACCGTCGTACATGGAGGCATTGGCCACATCCATGCCCAGCAGGCGGGTCACCAGGGTCTGGTACTCGTAGATGGTCTGCAGGGTGCCTTGGCTGATCTCCGGTTGATAGGGCGTGTAGGCGGTGAAAAACTCGCTGCGCAGCAGCAGCTGACGGGTGATTTCGGGGATAAAATGATGGTAGCTGCCGGCGCCCATGAACACCTTGTGGAACGGGGGAGCGCCCATGCTGGCGGCCATGCAGTCCATATGGCCGTTTAGCTCCCACTCGGTGAGCGGGTCGGGCAGGTTCATCGCTTCCTTCCGGCGGCAGTCGTCGGGAATACTGGAGAACAATGCGTCCAGATCCGCCGCGCCCACCACCTCAAGCATCTGTTGGATGTCTTCTTCGGTATGGGGCAGATATCTCATGATGGTTTATCCTTTCAGCATCTCAAGGTAGTCGGCCTTGGATTTCAGGGCCTCGAGTTCGGCGGGGTCGCTGGCTTTGATTTCCATCATCCAGCCGCCGCCGTAGGGGTCGCTGTTGACCAGTTCGGGCGCATCGGCAAGGGCTTCGTTGATGGCCGTCACCTCACCGCCGATGGGCATGTAGAGCTCGGACACGGCTTTGACCGATTCCACGGTGCCGAACTCGTCACCCTTGGCGAAGCTGCTGCCCACCTCGGGCAGCTCCACAAACACGATGTCTCCCAGCTGGTCCTGGGCATAGTCGGAAATACCCATGCGCACCACGTCCCCGTTTTTTTTAGCCCACTCATGGTCATCGGTGTATCGCACGTCTTCCGGTAGATTCAGTTCGCTGATTGCTTTCATGTTTTCCCTCCCTGTGATTGTTTTTCTTCTATATATCAAGCGGTGTCGTGTCCGCGCTTAGAGCATGTCGGCCATCGGTTTGCGGGCGGTGCGGTGGGGGCGAATATCGTCCACGATGGTGACGGTGATCGTTCTCCGGTTGTCGGCAATGTCCACGTGCTGGCCAACGGACAGCTTGCGGTTGACCTTGACGAAGCCGCAGCAAAGCCCCTTGGCTTTGAATCCGTCGGGCTTGTCCGGGCTGGCAACGCTGAAAATGTCGCCGTTGTGACGCCCGATGCCCATGTCTGTGGCGCAGGTGAGAACGGTTCCGATCGTTTGGCCGTCGGCATCGATGACACGGGAGTCTTCTCCGGCTGAGATTTTGCGCAGATCCTTGCCAGCAAAGGCCTGAGTGAATGAGAAATCTGTCTGCTTCTCAAGGGCGGTCCGTCCGATGAAATCCTTGGTGAACCCGGTCTGGTCTGCCGTGAAAGGCAGTGCGAAGGGCCAGGGGTGATTGATGAATGGCCAATGCCCGATATCCTGGTGGGAAAGTGGCAGCACGGCGCCGGCACGCAGGCTGTCCCGGGCTGCCAGGCCGCAGGGCTTGATGTCGTACCCACTGCCGGCTTCAAGAAGGCGTTCCCACAGGCCCTGGATGTTGTCGGGTGCCAGGAACATCTCGAAGCCAAATTCGCCGGTGTATCCGGTGCGCGACAGCAGAATGGGGGTGCCGTCGTCCAGACGAACCGCATCGGCAAGTGGCGATGCGGGGTCAAAATGTCCCTTGAAGGAGAAGTAGGGCATGCCGGCAAAAACCGCTTTGGGATCGGCCAGAACCTTACCGAGGATCTTGGCCGCCGCCGGCCCCTGGATGTCCATCTTGCCCAGCCGATCGGACAGGTCGGTCACCGAAGCGTCCCGCCCGTTTAGGTTGCGCCGCAGGTGGTCGGCAACGGCCCCGCCCATACCGGCGTTGACCACCACCATGTAGCTGCCCGCCGCCACGAAAAAGACAATCGCGTCGTCGATGGTATGGCCGTTTTCATCCAAAAAGGCGCCATACACGCATCGGCCCGGCGACAGGGGCTTTCTGGACGGTCCCATGCAGGCCTTTAAATCATTGGTAAAACAATACTGGAGCAGATCAGCGGCTCCCGATCCGGCGACGGTGACGGCCGCCATGTGGCTGGTGTCGAATACGCCGGCACCCGTCAGTACGGCCAAATGTTCGTCTTTAACCGATGAATACCACAAGGGCATGTCGTAGCCGCCGAAGTCGGCCATGTTGGCGCCTTGACGCCGATGCCAGCTGTTGAGGGGTGTGGTTTTGATGTCTGTGGTCATGACGGCTTCTCCTTGTTAATAAACGACGTGTTAAATTTTAAGCGTGAAGTGTTCCGTCATTTTTATAAAGGATGGGTGTTGCATTTGCTTAACACTTAAAACTTCACACTTAACACTGCTTTTAAAATATATACGGCACCTTGAGGTTGTAACTTTTATAAACCACAAAGGTTTCCACAGACTGTACGCCCTCCAGCCGGGAAACCTCTTCGGTGTAGAATTCCAGCAGACCGAAGCCCTCTTTGAGCAGAACCATGAGGATCAGGTCGAACCGGCCGGTGACGACGCTTACTGACACCACCCCGCGAACGCGGCTGAATTCCTCGCCTTTTTTGACCAGGTCCATGGTGGTCAGCTTGACGCCCACCATCACGACCCGGTGTCGCGGAACCTTTTCCGGGTCCACCAGACCGACGATCTCCAGCACACCCTCCTCTTCCAGCTTGCTGACCCGTGATCTGACGGTATTCTCGGAGACGCCGAGATCCTCTGCGATGATTTTGTAGGACTTCCGGCCCTCCCGCAGATGGCGGACGATGGAAATGTTTAGATCGTCGACTTTCATCGATGGCCTTTCAATGCTGACGGGTTCGTAAAAAAGCCGATATCTGCGTTACGCTTCATCCATCGTCACTGCGGCGTACCTTAAGTACGCTGCCTTCGGCACCCGCGGTAGCGGTATTCTCAGGATGGAACATGAATGTTCGCCGGAATGATGAAGATCAATATACTGCCCGCTCGCTATAGCTCGCTTTCGCGGCCCGCAAGCCTTGATCTCGGCATTTTTACGAATCCGTCGGAAATGCGACCTTTTACGCATCCATCAATGTTAGGCGGATACTGAAAATTATTAGTCGAGCATGATGGATCTGTCAAACATTTTTTAAAAAATTGAAGTATTCGGCAAAAAAATGTTGAAAAAAGGTTGAAAAAGACATTAATTGCGCTTAACTGACTGGAAGGGTTGTTGCGGCGGACCGATCTTCGGGTTCGAAACAAACTAAGGCGTGTCCATCCAGAAATGGTAGCTTTTGGTGCAGGCAAAGACCGCAGCACCCTTGAAACCACTGGCGTAGCAGCGCTACGTCGAGGACTTCAAGGGCGGGAGAACACAGGCCTGGGCCGCAAGATGATGTTTCTGGACGGACACCGAGGAGGAATAGGCACATGGCAACACGTCTGACAGTCCTGGGCGCCGGCCCGGGGGGGTATGTGGCGGCGGTGCGTGCAGCGCAGCTGGGCGCAACGGTGACGCTGGTGGAAAAAGAGCAGGTCGGCGGCACTTGTCTGAACTGGGGGTGCATTCCCTCGAAGATCATGAAAACCACTGCCGAGATGCTTGAACGATTCCACCAGGCCGGTCAATTCGGTATTCGTCTGGATGGCAGCGCCGAGCTGGACATGCAACAGCTCATGACCCGCAAACAACAGGTCCTTTCCACTCAGATCAAGGGTATCGAAGGTCTGCTGGCCCACCACAAGGTCAAACTGGTTCGCGGCAGCGCCCATATCGACGGTCCCGGCAAGGCATCGGCCACCGGTGAAGACGGCCAGGTGCAGCGCTGGGAGTGGGACCGGCTGATCATCGCCACCGGTTCCCAGCCGTTTTCGGTCCCGGCCTTTCCCTTTGACGGCCGGCTGATCCTGTCCAGCAATCACATTCTGGAGATCGAGCAGGTACCCGAATCCATGGTTATCGTGGGCGGGGGGGTGATCGGCTGCGAATTCGCCTGCATCCTGTCCGCCATGGGGACTGCGGTGATTGTCGTGGAGGCACTGGACCGCCTGCTGCCCCTGCCGTCGGTGGATGCCGGCTGCTCCAAGGTGCTGGAGCGGGAGATGAAAAAACGCAAGATCAAATTCTACGTCAACCGGGTGGTGGAATCGATCGAGGGGCACGGCGACGGCCTGGCGGTGACCATCGGCCCCTCCCCCTTTGCATCGGATTTGAAGGAAAAGGACAGGGTCCCGGTGACGGAGACGGTGGCGCAAGCGCTGGTGTGCATCGGCCGGTCGCCCAATACCAAAGATATTGGCCTGTCCACGCTCGGTCTGGCGACGGATGCCAAGGGGTGGATACCGGTGGACGACCGACTGCAGACAGGCGTTCCGGGCGTTTACGCCATCGGCGACGTGCTGGGCCCGGAGCGGGTGATGCTGGCTCACGTGGCCTCCACCGAAGCTATGCTGGCGGCGGAAAATGCTATGGGTCGCGACCGCGCCATGGACTACACGGCGGTGCCCGGGGCCATTTTTACCATGCCGGAGGTGGCCTGCGTGGGGCTCACCGAGGCCCAGGCCAAAGCGCAGGGGATCGATGCCCGCGCGGATACCGCGCTGTTCCGTACCATCGGCAAAGCTCAGGTCATCGGTGAGCTGGCCGGTCAGGCCACTATCATATCCGAGAGCGGCAGCGGCAAGGTGCTGGGCGTTCACATCATCGGCCCCCACGCCACGGACCTGCTGGGAGAAGGCACCCTGGCGGTCAGCAACAACCTAAGCGTGGCCGATATCGCCGACACCATTCACGCCCACCCTACTCTGGCGGAAATCATGCTGGAGGTGGCGTTGAAGGCTACAGGCAAGGCACTCCACGGCTAGGGTGAATGTCCACAACAGTCATCCTTCGGCCCCTGGCGGCGTACTCGCTCGTCGGCAATCCTCGGAATAGGCTCACTATGCCTGCGGTTGCCAACTCGCTCGAGTCTTGCCAGGAACCAAAATCTACCCGTTGTGGGCGTTCACCGTCACACGATTGTCGCCTTGTTTAAATTACTATAAACAAAAACTAAATGACCAAAACATCACACCCGCCAAAATCAAAATTCTAAACCTGGTGATCTTGAAGAAAAGGGTTCTAAATCGTCAATATTGATGGAACTGTAAAAAGTCACAAACAGTGTCACTCACGCGGAGGCGGGCGTCTAAATCTATCTGAAACTTATGGATCCCCGCCTACGCGGGGATGACCATATCGGGGGATTTTCGACTATTTACAGCTTCGTTAAGATTGGAGCAATTGAAATGAAAATCCACGGTTGGTTTTTGCCTTTTTTGAGATTTGGATATTGTAATTTGGAATTTATTTGAGATTTATCATTTGTGGTTTGTTATTTAAAATAGATCCTATCTCCGATGGAGGCTAAATCGCGATCAACACCAGTGCCACCCCGGCACTGGCCACCCCAAACCACTGCCGCCGGCCCAGCCCCTCCCGCAACACCAGCCAGGCCAGCAACACGGTCGACGCCGGGTAGAGGGAGGCCAGTATAGCAGCAATGTCCAGCCTCCCGAGGTGGGCGGCCATTCCGAAGGCGGCGTTGCCTGCAGTGTCTAGTATGCCTGCCAGGGCGATAAAGACGAACTGACCCTTGGGTGGTGGCGCCAGTCGACGTGTCGTGGCAAGAATCGTGAACATCAACGCGATGGCCGCCGCACGGGCAGCCACCAGAGGCCAAAGGACAGACTGGCTGCTGGCCTGATCCATGAAAATGAAAAACAGGCCAAACCCCAAACCGGCAGAAATCGAGAGCCGCAGTTCGCCGGGTGCGATTTTAGATTTATCCCCGGGAGAAGAAAGAAACCAAACTGCTGCCATGGCGATTCCGAAACCGGTCGTTCGCAGCCAGCCGGGAAAGCCCTCCACCATCAATGAAAAGGTCATGGGAACCAGGGCTGTCACCACCGCTGACAGCGGTGCTACGAGCCCCATCCGTCCCTGGGCCAACCCCTTGTAAAGGCCGACCAGGCCTAACACGCCGAAGATTCCAGCCAACCCGCCGAACAACAGGTGCCTGGCCGGTGGCATGCTCCGGGCAAAAACGGCCGCCAGACAAACCAGAAGGGTGCCGCCAATCAACTGAGAGAAGAGGATTACGGTGAGGGCGTTTCCCCGTCGGGAGGCAAAGCCGCCGGCAAAATCGCCCGCCCCCCAGACCAGGGCGCTGCACAGACCGCAGATCACGGCCACGCTTTCCGGATGGATCATATCAACACCCCCTGGTCCCTATTTGCCGGGATAGCTTGCCGACTCGGCAATTTGTACCCGGTCAAAAAATCGCTTGAGCCCGAAATCGTGCCTTTGGACACTGTTTTCGAGCGTCCTGCTTCGTGGCACAAAAACTGCTTAGAAATAAAGATTAGAAAAAAGGAAATTAGAAACAACGCAATCAATCGTCGCCATTTGCTTATAGTATAGAACGGACGCGAACACCACCCGTAGGAGGATTTATAACGTGGCAAGAAACTGCCTTTTATCCATTGGAATGGTCTTTTTTTTCCTCTTTGCCCGCCATGTCATGGGCGACATACCGATTCTGGTCAATGTCAGGAGCGGTGCCTTGGTTCTCATCGGCACGATCGTTTGCGGTTCGCTGGCATTTCCCGTCCATACCCAGCGCGGTTTTTTCACCCGTTTGGTCGACAGCCTGAAATCCAAACCGAAAACCGTAGAAGACCTGATC
>NZ_JBFELV010000213.1:0-8369 GCF_041551955.1 Desulfosarcina sp. | reverse complement strand
TTCTTTTGCAACCTTGAGGTAGGGTCAGCATGAAGCCTTCAGCAAATGATTCTTTGATGCAGCAATTGGAAGAATCTAAACAACGGGCAAACTACTGGAAAAAGATCGCCCAACAGACAGGAAGACTTCGCCTTAGAGAAGCTGAGAATCTATCTGCACTGATACAGTCCCTCAAATATACAAAAGAATGTCTGATAAACGAGATCCGTGATCGCAGGCAGGCCGAGGAGGCATTGCGAAAAAACCAGGAGGACGTCAGAGCGATTTTGGATGCCACCCTCGAGACCATCGTCCTCATAGACCGGCAGGGAACGGTTATTGTGTCCAATAAAACGGCCTGTGATCGTTTGAAAACCAGTAGAAAAAAGATCATCGGTCAGTGTATCTACGACTTTTTCCCGCTTGATGTGGCTGAAAAACGAAGAAGAAAGTACCTATCGGTTTTCGCCTCCGGCAAACCCGTCACCTTTGAAGATAACCGGGACGGCATGGAGTTTGAGCAATGTGTGTATCCGGTTTTCGGTGACGGAAATAAGGTAGAGAAGATTGCTGTTTTCGCCCGCGACATCTCCGAGCGATTGAGATTTGAACGGATGTTCCAGCAGTCGCAAAAATTTAAATCGATCGGAACGCTTGCAGGTGGTATCGCCCACGATTTCAATAATCTCATGATGAGCATTCAAGGTTGGGCGTCGCTGATTTCGATTGATCTAGAACCTTCCCATCCCCATGCGGACCATATTAAGGCCATTGAGCACAGTATCCGAAATGCGTCCCATCTGACAGAACAGCTTTTGGGTTTTGCACGAGGAGGCCAATATGAGGCGAGGCCTATCGATATCAATGAATTGCTGCTCGGAAGCGCAATTATGTTCGGTAGAACGAAAAAAGAAATCAATATTCACACAAAATTGCAACGCCTGCCACTCGTGGTGGAGGCAGACCGCAGACAAATTGAGCAAGTTCTTTTGAACCTGTATATCAACGCATGGCAGGCTATGACCGATGGCGGCGAACTCTATTTGGAAACCAGAACCCTATCCCTGGATGATGATCACTGTAAACTGCACCAGGTCAAGGCGGGCCGCTATGCGGAGGTTTCGATCACGGACACGGGCATTGGCATGGACGAGTCCATTCGCCAGCAAATTTTCGACCCGTTTTTCACCACCAAGCAAAAGAGCCGTGGGACAGGCCTGGGGCTGGCGTCGGCATACGGAATCATAAAAAACCACGGTGGCTTCATCACGGTAAACAGTCAAGTCGGTCAGGGAACAAAATTCAACATTTATTTGCCGATATCGAAAAAAAAGGTAGCGCGGGAGGCCCCAACAGGAAACGGGCTTGTCAAGGGGTCGGAAACCATCCTTCTGGTTGAGGATGAAGAGATGGTTATCAAGGTAGGCCAGGCGATGCTGGAGAAATTGGGTTACCAGGTAATCACCGCCAGCGATGGCCACCAGGCGGTTGACGCCGTAAGAAAGAAGGGAGCCGGAATTGATCTGGTCATTCTCGACCTGATCATGCCTGTGATGGGCGGCGACAAGGCGTTTGACCTTATCCGCGAGATTCAACCCGGGATGCCTATTATACTATCCAGTGGCTACTCGCTCAATGGCCAGGCAAAAGCCATTATGCAGAATGGGTGCAACGATTTTATCCAAAAACCGTTCAACATTTCAAAGCTATCCAAAATGGTCCGAAAAATATTAAATGACAACAAGGTTGCCGCCACATCAGAAGCACCACGGTATTGATCATTCAAAATGGACTCCGATGAACAGGCGGCCCATATTTTGCCCACCTACTCCCGCAACGGATTACTCCGCCGGATCTTGGCTTAAAATCGCCCGCCTGAGATCAGATGTTGAATGCGTTGTTGCCAGCCAATGGGATCGTCATCGATTTGACCATCGAGCCATGACAGCGAAACGAATGGATCCTACGAGGGACCCCTCAGTGATGAAGTCGATGGGCGGTAGTGGCTGCGGGGCAGGGTCGCCATGGGAGGGAGTGGGCTGATATCACAGACCAAAGGGGGTGGCCCGATCCAGGGCCGCCGTCCGTCGTGCTTTGAAGGCTTGACACCCATTATCTGATCACGGTGTTGATAAAACACCAGACATATCCGGAGTGGCGTTCTGTCGCGGCGCTGATAGACACGCTGTGTACCGAATCAGCGGCTTCATTGTAGGCACGAATACGATAGAAATAAACGGTGTTGCTGAAAAGGTTGAAGTCCTCATAGGTGGTTGAATTCTCATCTACGTTTGCGATGTGGACATAGTTGTCTTCGTTTTCTCTGCTTCTTTCTATCCTGAACCCCCACTCGTCGGTGCTCTCATCGGTCCATCTCAGGTCAATGGTGTTTGTATTGCGTGGTTCGGCTTCAAGTCCGCTGGGTGTCGCCGGCGGCCTGTCGCCAAAAAAAGCGCCCATTGAGTAGGCATCATCGATCAGACCGGCGGCGAGCTCAGTAACTGTCTCGTCATCCATGTCAATTCTGCTGATCGACCCATCACCCTGGTTGACAACGTAAGCAAACGTCCCATTGCGCGGTGCCGAGACACCTCGAGGGGTGTCGCCGACCAGGTAGGTGCGGACAATCGAACGATCAGCCGTTTGAATGACCGTGACCGTGTCCGCATCGCTGTTGGATACATAGACGTATTTCCCCTCAGCGCCAACCGCAATGCCCCAGGGGGCGCTGCCGACCGTTACGGTATCGATGACTGTGTTGGTAAACGTGTCGATGACTGAAACAGTATCATCATTGTTATTTGCAACATATACATCGCCGCCGTCAGGGGTCACGGCCAATCCGGCCGGACCATCACCCACGTTGATTATCGTCTTCTGGTTGTCCTTGTCGATCACGGTGACGCTGTCGTCTGTATTGCAGGCTACATAGACAACGGGCGAATCGTTTTGCTCGTCAAAGCGAGCAGCCACTCCCCACGGTCCGTTTTCCACCGTAATCGTGTCGGTGACGTTCCGACCGGAAACGCTGATCTTGGAGACGGTGTCGTCACCGAAATTGGCCACATAGGCATATCGCCCGGTGGGATCGACGGCGACCCCGCGGGGAAAACGGCCAACCGCCAATGTAAAGGGTGATCCAGAGAAATTGGAGGTACTGATAAACGCCACGGCGTCACCTCCATTCTGGGTAACCAGCACCTGTTCACCATCGGGGGTGACAGCTACGCCATAGGGGGTGTCGCTTAAAGGGGTGGTGACGACAGCTTCGCTGCTGGCGGTGACTTTCAGCACCTCATCGACGCCACCATTGGCCATGTAGGCAGTGGTTTCCGCATAAAGGGCGCTGGCGGCGCAAAGTCCAATTAGAATGGCCGAAATTGAAACCGATACGGTGTGTTTCATGCCGTGCATCCTGTTCGTCTGATGGGTATGGTTGGTTCCCGGGATGTTCACAGGCAAAGGTAAAACCGTCAAAATGAACCCCAGAGAAACCGTTGCTTAGGTCTCAATATATCACACGACATGTAAAATGAAAGATAGCACGATTCATGGCTGCCAATTAAAGTCATCCTGGCAGGACGCTGATGCGTCATCTTCGCCTTTTTACAAGGCAAGCCGCTTATGATCACCCAATCGCTGTCCTATCTCAAACATGTGAAGGCGATTCTTGATCGGGGTAGGGTCGAGGTCAATGGAACTTTAAAACCGAAGTGAACGAATCAATCTATACCTGGCTTGATCATGTAGGAGAGCATGCGCGGATTAAAAAACGATAAAACCCAACCATCGGAAACACTAAAATCAGAAAAGCCTTCATGAGTTGTCAAATAAACTGAATTCCCAATTTATCATTTTCGGCCCACATAACGATGGCCTTGCTTTTCACACAGCCTTGTTTGTTTGCGAAAGGAATGGAAATAATGATCATTGACCCTGTTTTTATTTTAGAGATATTTCTGGTCCCAAGAAGCGCACCGTCCCTGCTAAGATTTTCTATCGTTGCAGAAAAAACTTTCGATCCTGTTGAAAAGGACACCTCTTTTTTATAAATTTTTCTTATACTGAGTCTCCGATATCCATCAAAATTATACGCTGCTTCCATTTAATGCCTGCTCCTGTGCAAAATTTTCAAAAAGATCATTGCCGGTTGCCTAAATTGAACAGCAACATTAATGCCATCAAACAATGGAAACAAAATTTTTCCTATTTGTTGGAGTTACGGTGTTTTAGGTTGTATTTTAATTCTTGATGCTTAGGGCGTTATGTAAAAAAGGTTATCTTCGTATGGGTAATTGGATAAGCATTCCCATCCGGGGCGATGGGTCAAAGGCGGGTGTACCTTTCCAGCAGCGGCATGAATAGCCTGGTCAGCATTGGGCCGTGGTAATTGAAGGAGATGGGTTGTTTAGTTGAGATATCTCAACCCCGTGCCAAAGCGAAACGCGTTTTCGTCAGCCAGCCTCTTTTGCCATCTCACTTCTGCCAGACAGATGGATCGCGGTTTCTCTTCATCGGCAACGGAGCAGTGGATTGGCGGATAGCCGACCATGCGCATCAGGAGGATGGTTCCTGATTTAAATTCATGGGACGTTTCAATATAAGACCCTTCGCCTGAAAAATTACGCATGACTCCTTTCGATGCACTGATGGTACAGGTGCTGGTATATGGGCGGCACGTGATTGCCGCTTCTGTGAGGTTGCGTGAAGCAGTTCGCCTTCCAATGGTATGCTTCATTGTGGATTGTTGCATGGATTCTCCAAGGTGTTTGAAGATTTCGACCGGGTTACGACAACAAATAATGCCAACCCTAAATAAATACAAAACTTTATTGTTCCGTCGGCAATTGTTGAGAAAACTTTAGATTTTTTTTCGGGAATTTGGTTTTCTTTGTTGCGGCCATGGTAACACCGCCCACATTGAGTGCATCACATCCCCTGAGTCCCGAGGAGCGTGGCTCCCTTTGGCTGCATCGCAACGGATCCTTACCAACAGATGACAAAAAATTATCGAATGCCTTCTTGTTTGCGAACACGGCCGGGCGGTACCTGGTTCCATTTTAACCCTGATTCTGCTACATCATGGTTATGAATGCCGGCAACCCTAACGGTCCTCACCGTTTCAGTATGCCTGCTTGGATAAGTTGTGCTCCGTTCGAACAGATGTTGGGCATGGAAATTGTCAAGGCTGAGGCGGGTGAGGCGATTCTAAGAATGCCCTTTATCCCATCTCTCGCCCAAGGTGCCGGGCTGATGCACGGCGGTGCAATGGTCAGCCTGGCCGATACAGCAGTGGTGATGGCCATCAAGAGTGTTGTGGCGCCCGGAACCCATTTTGCCACCCTATCGATGGAGAACCGTTTTCTTCATCCCGTGAAACAAGGCATCCTCGAAGCAAGAGCAAGCGTTGCCGAACGTGCTGGTTCTACCATTAAAGGATCATGTGATATCTTTGACGAAGAGGACCGCAAGGTCATGATATTTAAATCGGTCTTCAAGATTGCCAGGGATGCAGAAATCAAAGGTGTCCTTTTTGCGGAAACCTAATGCTCGTCCCGGCAAAATCATAGATTAAAAATTTACTGTTTGTCCTTGCCAAGCAATTCACGCACTTTTAGGGATAACGCCTCCAGGTCGAAAGGCTTCTGAATGAACCCTCTGCACCCCCGACTCAGGATCTCATGGGCCTGCCCGTTTAAGCTGTAGCCACTGGAAAGAAGAACCTTTACGTTGCTGTCGATTTCTTTCAGGTGATCAAAGGCTTTGCCACCACCCATGCCCGGCATGATCATATCAAGGATAACAAGATCGATCTCCTCTCTCTTTTTCTTGTACAGATCAATCGCCTTTTCACCGCTCTTGGCTGTAAAAACCTGATATCCCAATTTTTCCAGCATTGTTTGGGCAACGGTTAGGACCATCGCCTCATCGTCCACAAGCAGGACCTTGCCCTCCCCATCCTGAATCTCATACTGTCTTAGTTCCGGACCTTCTTTGGGAATCTTTTTATCTGATGCGGGCAGGTAGATATTGAAGGTGGTGCCTTTGCCCGTTCGACTGTGAACGTCAATAAAACCTCTGTGATTCTTGATGATGCCGTAGACCGACGCGAGACCCAACCCCGTGCCTTTGACCTTATCCTTTGTGGTAAAAAACGGATCGAAAATTCTTTTCCGGGTTGCAGCATCAATCCCCGGTCCGGTGTCCATCACGGAAATCTTGACGTATCTACCCAGTGCCACCGTAAAGGGTTTGTCGAATTTTTCGTCAATAATTACGTTTTCAGTCTGGATGTAGAGGTCGCCTCCATATGGCATGGCTTGCCAGGCATTCACATACAGGTTGAGGAGCACCTGTCTTATCTGCCCCTTATCTACTTCCACGCTCCATAGGTCTTTTGACATGTTGCCGTAAATCCTAATCTCCTTCTTGGTGCGGCTGAACATCCTGTTTTCGTGTTCTATGATGGCATTGAGGTTCGTGGGCTCAACTTCGTACTTGCCACCGCGGGCAAACCCGAGGAGATCCCTGGTTAATTCCTTTGCACTTTTTACGCACGCTTCAATGCCGCCAAGGTGTTCATAGTCGCGATCGGAAGGATTCTTGCCCATCATCATCAGCGAGGTTCGACCTTGAATGCCCATTAAAATGTTATTGAAATTATGCGCAATGCCTCCGGCCAGGGTGCCGATGGCCTCCATTTTTTGGGCCTGTATCAGTTGCGCCTGGAGTTTCTCCCGCTCCTCCTCTGCACGCTTTCGGTCGGTAAGATCGATGCCCAGGCAGGTAACATCGACCACGGCGCCTTTCGGGTCTTTCGTAAGTACATTCGACCAGGCCACTTTCAGACGTTCACCCGATTTTGTCAGGATTTCATTCTCATTGGTCGAATAATCAACTGCGTTCCGGGTGTGCATCAAATTGTCGAACACCGCACGGACCTGCTCACGTAAATCTTCGGGAACAAAGCGATCGAACCAATCATTAAATAAAACTTCCTCCTCCCGCCAGCCGGTCAGCTCCAAAAAGCGCTTGTTGGCAAAAATAATCCTCGCCTGTCGGTCTATCGAGATACCGATTTGCGGCGTTTCAATTAAGATGTTCCGCCACTTGCGCTCGCTTTTCCCTAATACCTCCTCAGCCTGTTTTCGGTCGGTGATGTCACGACCCACGCCGACTATGGACTCGATGTTGCCGGTTTTACCCAATATGGCCTTATCCGACCAGGCAAACCAGCGCCACCCGGATTTGGTCATGGCCCGCTGCTCCACATACGCCGTATGAGGGGGGTGGTATAAGGCTTCCATGGCCTGGGCGGTTTGCTTGCGATCTTCCTCGTGTACCAGGGGCATGAAACGCCGACCAAGAAGCTCCTTTTCGTTTTTGCCGAATATGCTGCAATAACTTGGACTGACAAACAGAAAACGTCCCTCGGGATCAACCTCGACCACCAGATCATTCTGGTGCTCAATCAAGAGCCGGTATCTCTCTTCGCTTTTCCGCAGCGCATCCTCCGTCTGCCTGCAGTCAGCTTGAAGCCGCTCCAATTCCCTAACCCGCGCTTCAAGTTCTTCATAAGTGGGCTTTTTTGGCATTGAAACTCCTATTTCTTATATTTCATAATATACTAATTGTTTTCCCCGAGACACATTGGCTTCAAGTTTTCATCCCTTAATTACACGAATCTAAAGAACAGGGTGATTGATGCGCAATAGAAAGGTGAGGGGTGGACTCAAACGTTCGCCGTGCGGAGTTTAGGAGACCTGATCAGCATTGAGCCCGGTAAATAATTAGTCATACAATATCAAGAGTTTAAAAACAAATCAAGATATGACCAACGACCATGCCAGAAAAAAAAGGCAAGCCATTTTTCAGGCCTGCCTCTTTAATTGGGTGATTTCCCGTTGTGCAGTTTTTCCGATGAGATGCACTTACACTCGAGAAACCCGATCCGTCTGACTCCGAAAACCCTCTTTTTTAAATTATTACCTTCATTTTTCCACGCTATGTCCCATGAAGGTGCTTCTATTGGTGTTGTGGTTAGGAGTTCTCCGGATCGTTACTGGTATAAAAGCAAAACACTTGCCAAAAACTAAGGAAAACAGAATATGATAATAAACCAATAATTTATTTTTATGAAACCGTTTTTCTTTCATATTTTTTGTGAAATAAATTCAACAAAAAGAAATATTTTTTCATATCCCGGAAACGAACCCGGGTGCGTTTCCAGTTCAGGATCTTCTCATAGTCACCACCGACCCGCGACAACTATAAATTGGATTCCGTGGTCGCGCCTGTTAACCATGCTGCCTGGAAAAATAGATCAGCAAAAAATAGATCAGGTCCTAATCGATGATATTGATGGGCATGACGTTGCACGATGGTCAGGC
>NZ_JBFELV010000212.1:0-8373 GCF_041551955.1 Desulfosarcina sp. | reverse complement strand
TCGATTTAATTAAACTGGATCGCCTTGTCGGTGGGCTCTCCAAAGCCGAGGCAACGCGATCTCAGGAACGCATTGGGGATCTTTCGCTGGCTGTTAAAAAAGACGGCGATCCCCGAATGGATGTAAGAAAAGGATGGAAAAAGCTCAGCACGATCGAAAAGGGGCAAGAACAAGGCCTTTGGCACAGCGCATTCACTTTGACTCCGGATGGTCAACATATCCTGTCCGGTGGTCAAAATGGCGATCTTCGAATCTACACGCTGAATGGCCAAACCAAGGCCAGGCTCACCGGCCACACCGGCATGATCACTGCCGTGGCCGTCTCGGCCGACGGCCGCTGGGCGCTTTCCGGCGCCAACGATCAAACCCTAAAATTGTGGAATCTGGAAAAACTTGGTGCAACGGATAACACGGAGATCGGGCCCACCTTGTCCCTCTTTCCAACTGTCGACGGCGAGTGGATCGCATGGACGCCTGAAGGCTATTTCGCGGCATCTGAAAAAGGGGCGCATCAAATCGGCTATAGCATCAACCGGGGTATTGACAAGACTGCTGAATACGTGTCGGTCGACCAGTTTTACGATCGCTTCTATCGGCCTGATCTTGTGCATGCGAAGCTGCATGGCGACCCGGAAAAACTCTGGCAAAAAAAGGAGGCGTCTACAGACGTCAAGGAGGTTCTTGCCGGTGGACTTGCACCGCGGGTCGCATTCATCAATCCAACTGCCGACACGGCGGTTGACCGACAGGTCATCGATGTGCACGCCAATGTCATGGATCAGGGCGGCGGCATCGGCAAAGTCGTCTGGCGGATCAATGAGACCACCGTGGCCACCGATTCCTATGCCGACAGTGCTACCTCGCGGTTGGCCAGCGCCGATCAAACAACATCGAAAACCGACTTGTTAACCCTCAAACAACAGTTCCAACTTTTGCCGGGGAACAACACTGTCGAGCTGGTAGCCTATAACCGGCGCAACGAGATCGCCTCGTCTCCCGCAATTCTCACCTTCACCGTCAAGTCGCCACCCGCACCAATAATCTCCGAACTGGCGGCTTTACCCTCGACTGCACCGCTGCCGCCTGGTCCAGCGGGCGAGGCCCCGGTGGGGACACCGCCACCACCCGTTGTCGCTAAAGTTGAGCCACTTCCGTCCCTTGATCCAAACACCCCTTCGCATACCGCATCATCCGGAGTTCCCGTACCACCTGAATCTCCTTTAAAAGAGGATGTCGCGACGTCTCCGACGCTTCACCTGCTGGTCGTGGGCATCAATCAATATCGCGACAAAGCCTTGCGGCTGAAATATGCCGTCCAGGACGGCCAGGCTATCGTCGACATTATTCGCCAGACAGGGGCCCCGCTGTTTCACAATGTGCGGGTGGTCCCGCTGTTTGACGACCAGGTCACGCTGAAGGGGCTTGGACAAGCCTTTCAACGGATAAAAGAGACCATTGTCCCTCAAGATGTTTTCATGCTCTACCTGGCCGGCCATGGCGTGACCCTCGACGGCCGGTACTATTTCCTGCCCCAGGACTTTCGCTATTACAATGAAGATGCCGTTCGCAAAGACGCCATCAATCAGGATCACCTCCAGAGTTGGCTGGCCGACATCCCTGCCCGCAAGAGCCTGGTGTTGATCGACACGTGCGAAAGCGGATCGTTCTCGCAGTCTATGGTAGCCATGCGCGGTATGGCCGAGAAAACCGCCATCGCCAAGCTCACGCGAGCCACCGGCCGGGCCACCATCGTGGCCGCCACAGATGTGCAGCCCGCCGCTGAAGGCTACCAGGGCCACGGCGTTTTCACCTATGTACTCCTCCAAGGCATGCACCACGCGGATGCGCAGTATGGCAACCGCGACGGTTACACCGGCCTTTTCGAACTTGCCGCCTACGTCAACGATCAGGTCCCCTCCATCACCATGAATGCCTTCAATTTCGAACAGATTCCGCAAGTCCACATGGTCGGCACGGACTTTCCCATTGGGGTAGTTAGTATCAGCGAATCTTGACGAATTCGTAAAAAAGCCGATATCTGCGTTACGCTTCACCCCTCGTCACTGTGGAGCACCGTAAGTACCCATCGTTATTAGGGATTGAAGATTCTCTGCGGGGAATCTTTGCCGTATAAATGACGATCGATTTATAGTTCGCTCGCGAACCCCGCTCGCTTTCGCGGCTCCTAAGCCTTGATTTCGGCTTTTTTACGAACCCGTCGGAAATACGACTTACGAATTCATCAGTTTACCCATTGCAAAAGCCGGCTTCTAACCACATTTACTATTACCCATCTCAAAAATAAGGATCGAGGATCAGGGCATAGCATTCAAAGGCGAAAAAGCGGAGCAGCCATGTAGGTTGTGAGCATATTGAGCCGTTTCATAAAGCTGCCATGGGACTTAGACAATTTTTGGGATAGGTTCGAATACGGATGACGAATGCAGGTCTCAATATTCCCCAAAGTGATTCAGAAAATACGGACAGTCATTATTTTTTCGATGGTTGCCGGTACAGCCATCGCTGCATCAAGTGGACTTGCTGCTGACAACGGCGCCAAAACCGATCTATGGTTGAGCGGCGATACGAAGGGTCAAGCCTTGGTCATTGGCAACAGCCGCTATCGTCACATCTCACCGCTGGCCAACCCAGCCAACGATGCCACCGATATTTCAACGGCTTTGAGGCGTCTTGGATTTGCGGTGACCTTAGCGGTCGATGCGACCCACAAGGCAATGGAGGATGAGATCTTAAAATTTGGCAAGAACCTGCGCAAGGGCGGTGTGGGCCTGTTCTATTTTGCAGGCCACGGTGTCCAGGTGTCCGGCCGGAATTATCTAATTCCCATTGATGCCAACGTTGATTCGGAATCAGACATCAAATTCGAAACGGTCGATGCAGGGCGTGTGCTGGGTAAAATGGAAGATGCCGGAAACGGTATCAACATCATCATACTGGATGCCTGCAGGAACAATCCATTCGCCAGTAAATTTAGGTCCGGCGATCGGGGCCTGGCAAAAATGGAAGCGCCCACCGGTTCCATCCTGGCCTATTCGACAGCACCCGGATCAGTTGCCGCTGATGGTGAAGGTCGAAACGGATTGTACACCGAAAAACTGCTTAAATTCATAAACCAGGGTGGGTTAAGCATCGAGGACTGCTTCAAAAAGGTGCGGATCGAGGTCATGGAGGCGTCGGAAAAGCGCCAAGTACCATGGGAATCGTCGTCTTTAACGGCAAATTTTTATTTCGTTTCACCCGAACAAGTCAACGTGGTAACCCAAGATAGCCGGCCTTCGGAATCAGTTGAACTTCTATTCTGGGAGTCGGTCAAGGATTCTAAGGATGTAAAACAGTACCAGTCGTATATCGATGCATTTCCCAATGGCGCCTTCATCACCTTGGCGAAAATATATATCGAAAAATACGGGGATAAAGAAGCTGCTGTCGTTAAAAAAAATATTGAGCCGCGTGAAAAAAACCAACCTATCGCAAAATTGGCGCCACTCCATGAAAAAAATGAGACCAGCAACGTTAAAAAAACATTCGAAGCCAATCAAAAATTTAAAGTCGCCTTTCTGCCAAGTTTGTTTCAGAATTTTCAGTTTGCTACCATCAAGCACCAGTACGAATCGGTCTTGAATGGGATTGAAAAACAGGGCAATGTCAGTCTAGTGTATGCATACAGGGATGATCCCGAGGCTGATAAATCGAAAATTTGGAAGAAAGCTAAATTGTTCTCTTCTTCTGAGGTTGATGCTGCTGCAGTGGTGCAGTATTGTGCCGGGATAGACGCCGACGTTGCCTTGATCATGCGAAGCACAACCGAATATGATCAGATTCCGATTGAATTGTATCTTGTCGACCTGAAGGCAGGCAAGATAAGCTATCAGCAAAAATCATATGCTATTTCCTATACACTGTTTGAAGAGATCGAAGCCCAAGTCATTAAATCGATTAAAACATTTACGGATACCTAAATTGAGCGTGTTAAACTTTGGCGGTGATAGATTCTAAAAAAAGGCATTAGACCCGAACATCACAACAACCTCGCAAAATAACGCGTAGACTGATATTCAGATAGCGGCGGGTTCCACGGGCCGGGCAATAAAAAAAGGCTCCTGTTTAAACAGGAGCCTTTTTTATTTCCCAACCATAACGCGTTGAAAATCAGGTTCAGCGGGCCAGCATGCGGGCCAAATCACGATCTTTTTCCTGCCACAGGCTGTTAAGCCAGTTCTGGAAACCCCGTTTGAACTGCGGATCCTGAAGGTAGTCGCCCATCATTTCGCTGTCGATGGGCAGGGTTTTCACTCTGACTTTGATCTCTTTTACCCGTCCGCAGACAAAATCCCAGAACGTGGCAGCGCCCTGGGGATAGGCGATCGTCACGTCCACAATGTGCTGGAGCTTGTCGCCCATGGCCGCCAGAACGAATGCCATGCCGCCGGCCTTGGTGCGCAGCAGATGGGTGTAAGGCGATCGTTGGCGGGAATGCTTTTCCCGTGTGAATCGCGTACCTTCGACGAAGTTCATCACCGACACGGGAATGTTCCTGAACTTATCACAGGCCCGCTTGGTGATTTCCAGATCTTTACCGATCAGATGGGGGTTCTGTTTGAGAAACTGTCTGGAGTAGCGCTTCATGAAAGGGAAATCCAAGGCCCACCAGGCCTGCCCCAGAAAGGGAAACCAGAACAGCTCTTTTTTAAGGAAAAACTTCAGGAACGGAATCTTGCGGTAAAAGACCGTCTGGAGGACCAGGATGTCCACCCAGGACTGGTGGTTGGCCACCACCATGTACCAGCCTTTGGGATTGAGATTGTCCAGGCCGCGGACATCCCATCGGACGCCGTTGAACAGCTTCTGGTTCAGGTTGTTCACTGCGATCCAGCCGTTGGCAATGGCCGTCAGGATCATGCGGCAGCCAGTCTGGATCGGCTTGACGGGAAGCAGCAGCTTGATCAACGCCACGATAAAGATAGGAACACAGCAGACCAGCGTATTGAGGGTGTAAAACATAAGCGAAAGTACGCCGCGTGTCCCGTGAATCAGCGATTTTATCATATGAATCCTTCAGTTCTGGCAGGTACAATGATCATTGAACGCTATGTTTAAATAAAATGTGGGGTGGTGACAAGTAGGGCGCGGCGGGTTGACAAAAGTTTTACAAAAAGGAGGTGCATCCATGCTGCATGCGGGTCTGGTGGGTCAGTCTCTACCGGTAGTTCCGATCGGACCAGCCATCTCGCCCTCCCGGCAGTAGATGACTGTTTTACGAATCCCGCCCGCGCCCCATCCTGTCAATTGCCTCGGCGTCGGCAATATCGACTCACAGGCGGCGAGAAGACGGTATTTCTCCTGATCGCGGGCCGGCCTACCCGGCTATCTGTTCGAGGCCCCGGGCGGCGGCACCGGCTTCCAGATTCACACCTACGCGAAGCGCCTTGAGGCCCTGGACGCCGGGAAGATCTTCCAGGTCAATCGTCTCCAGATCTCTCAACAGATGTTCACGGCTTTGCAGGTAGTCGATGTGACGCCGGATATCCCTGCCTTCCTTGGGGTGAGAATAGACAATGGCGATCTTGCCCGGTTGGGTGAGGCGTTCCCGGCCGCCCTTGACCATGGCTTTGTCCAGGCGGGATTTAATGATCTCATGGCGCACGTCATAGGCGCCGTCCACATCGAAGCGCTTTTCATCATACCGGAAGCGTATGGAAAGGGGAGCGTGGTTGACCAGGATCAGGTGGCAGACGTCCAGCGGAACCTTCAGCTCGGATTGGATCTGCCGGGTATGCCAGGCCAGTCCGCAGGCGAGTTTGAATTGCCACAAGGCCAGGTTTTTCTGGAAAAACGGATGGTGTTTCCCTTCAGGATGCATGGACGCCCCCAGATAGATCACGTAGTCGATGCCGTCGGTCTGGTGCTTTTCGAAATAGTGGGGGATGATTTTCTGGGCTTCGACCTGCTCCTGGTCGACATAGCCCGACAGCCGCTCATTGAGTTTGAAGACGCTCTCCTCAAACGCCTTGCGCTTGCGATAGACCACCCCCATCACCGGATCCACCGCCTGGTTATACCTGTCGATGGCATGGCTGACGCCGGGGCCGATGGCGCGCAGTTCGTCAAAGCTGGGTTCAACTTCCCGCTGGAGAAAGGATGCGACCAGGGTTTCCTCTTCGGTGGACAGGCCGGCCTTGATTCCGGCGATGCGCTTTTCGATTCGGTAGCTGAATTCGTCGATCAGCGGCCAGGATTTTACTTCGGCGGCGCGTTGCATGATGATCCCGGCCAGGGTCAACTGGTTGGTCAGGTCAGCCTGAATACCCTGCACCCGGGCCTCCGAGGAGCCACGAATGTCCGACTGGCCGAACAGGGGGATGACCCCCTTGAAGACGATCGGCTCCATCTCGGAAGGATCTCCCTGGCGCAACCGCTCCATGTGTTCCATGGCGGCATTGCGGAAGCGCCACTCCACGGATGGGTGGACGGCGGTGCATTTTTTTTTGATCACCGACTGAACCTCGTTGTTCATGTCTTCGACCCCCCTTTTCAGAGCCATGGAGAACAGAGGGACGATATGGCGCATTTTTTCGACGTCCACGGCACCTAACCCGTAGGGTCGATTGGATTTGACCCAAAATGTGCCGATGGCCTCACCGCCGAAATAGAGCGGTGCGATGAGCATGGATCGCACACCATGGTCGACGGCCTCCTGTTCGGCCGGACACAGGTTTGGCTCTTTGCTCAGGTCAGGTATACGCAAAATTTCCTTGTGGTCGACGGCCTGGAGCCACACCGAATTTTTCAGATCGTTCATGGGAATGTGGCTGGAATTGGTGAACAGGCAGTTGGCCTTGGACGTGTGTCCGTCGTTGAGGATCAATACCTGGTCCCCCTGAACCGCTGCCAGGCTCGCTTTCAGGTCCGGCTGGCCGAACAGGGTGTGCAGTCGGCTCTGCAACCGTTTGAAGCCATCGGCCGAAAAGATAGATTCCTGGTCGATCAGGTCGCGTTCCAGGGCAGAGGTGATCTCTGATTCGGTGACGTCAACGGCACGCACCACGGTGAATCCCCGGAAAATGAAATCACCGGGGGGCAGCAGGGCGGTCAGCACCTCAGGGTTGGCGATATGCTCGATCACGCGCTCACGCTGCTCCTCGGTCAATTCGCGCGGTTTGCCCACGGTTCCCACCTGAACAAACTGAAAGTCGGGTGTGATCTGGAAATGGCGCTCCAAACCCGTCGTCGGATCGGTAACGATACGGATAAGGGGGCTGTTGACACCCTGGTCGATTCCATAGAGGCGCTTGAGAATGAGAGCGTAGGCGCGGACGAAACGTTGAAAATCGAGGGTGTTGTTTTCGCCTTTGAGGCGCCCGGCGATCTTGCCCCCGCTATCGTAGAGGAGCTTACGGTAAGCCGGTGTGCAATAGATGGTGTCGTGTTGGAAGGGGGTGAAGGCACCACTGATCTCCGTTTCCCAGGTGGACGAGGGAAAGGCCACACTCATCAACGGTGAAAGAATATCCGCGTGGCGGGCGGCCAGATCCGGCCGGTCGATATCTCCCTTCAATTCCGGCGTCTCCTGCACCCATTTTTCAAATACCTTAAACATCTCGGCCATATGCGAACACTTTGGCGTCACCTGTTGACGCCAGAAATCTAGTAGGGGGTCGATGCTCAGAACGGTCCTGAAGTCGTCGGGGGTGGGCTGTTTGGTCATGCCAGTGCTCCTTTCAACCGCCGTCTTTTTTGTGGCGATGGTATCTATCACTCGGCTGCTTGGGCATTTATCTGAACATAATAATCACCAATCGTTACCATGCCAAGGCCGGTCAGCAAAGGATCACAACGGGTTCATCCATCCCGTGCCCATGGGCGGGTTAGGGCCACAAAAAGTGAAAGCGCCCCTCCCGGGGACCGCAGTCCGGGAGAGGCGCTTATTCTTGGTTTCGTCAGATGGGACAGACGGCTAGTGGTGTCCGTGACCGCCCTTGCCCTTGGTCGAGTCGATCACGGCCTTGATCACACAATAGGTCATGCCGATACCGATGATGTTCAGGGCGTACCAGAGACCGCCGTGAAATACAATGTGGCCCGCGTCCCAGATCCATTCAAAACTGAAAGGAAACATGTTTTCTCCTCTTTAGGCGGCTATGCGTTAGCCGGTTTTAGACCCGGCGCGGATTCCGTGTGGGCTTCCACCGCCATGGCCGTCTCCTCCTGGATGGGGTTCAACTCTGCCTCCTGGGGAAAGATCGGCAGGTAGCGGTAGGAGATCATGATCAACATGATCCCGTAGGCGACCGGCAGGATGGTTGTGGCCACTTCCTGCCAGCTGGGATAATAGAGCGCCCAGGTATCAAAGGG
>NZ_JBFELV010000211.1:0-8385 GCF_041551955.1 Desulfosarcina sp. | reverse complement strand
TGCCCTCTCCGAAAAACGACGGGGCTTTGCCGACCAGCACCTGGTTTTCCTGGGGCCGGTAAACCCACAACTCCCTGCCGTCAGTGATGATGGTCTGGGGATCCGGCACCAGATATTCCCAACGCATTTTCCCAGGCTGCCGGACCATCAGTCTGCCGGAAGCCGTATCGGTCACCGCCATAGCCTTGAGGATCGATTCTTGCTCGAAATCCGCCGTAAACCCGGGGACATTGTAGCGGGCTTCCACCCCGGCGATGATCGTGTCGATCGTCGGGTCGGCCGCTGCCGCCGACGGGGGTCGCGTCAGGCCGCAGGCGATCGCCAGCATCATCATGGCCATGATCAAAATAATGAATTTGGGTCCATCGGTTTTCAATCTGTCCATAAGGCCCCTCTCCTTTGCGGTCTATGATATGTCGCCAGCTTGACGGCGTCGGCCAAGCGATGACCTGACTACCCCATTTTATCCGGTTTGTAAACAGAATGGCCACGCGGTGGCTTACCGCAGCAACGATTGTATAGCCGCTTCGGCCGTAACCCTGTCCGATACCTGCCGAACCGGCGTTTCCACGGGCAGATCGATGGATTCGGTGTTTCCGAAAATCCTTAGGCAAATCAGGTCGATCAGGCGCATGCGGCGCATCAGGCCATCCGGTGAGCTATGGGGAGCACGCACCCCCTGCAGCATAAGGGTTTCCATGTTGGACCGGCCCAACAAGGCTTCGAACCGCCTGGCCTGCTGCAGACTGCGAAAAAGGGACCGTTTGCTCTCGATCAGCAGATCGAAAACCTCGACGCCCTCGCCGACTCTCTCCAGAAGGGGCAGCACCAGGTCCAGACAGGCCAGGTAATCAGGGTCGCTGTGGGCCATTCCTGCAAAGAACCGGCAAAGGAATTTTTGCCTGCCCGATGCCGTGCAGATGCCGGCATTTCTGAGCCTCACCTTGACAATGGGCCTCATGGACGCCGGCAGGCCCTTTTGGATGGCCGCCGCCACGCTGGGATCCATCTGCCAGGAGATACTCAGCCGGGCCAGGTATTGGGACTTGATAAAATCGGGCACCTGGATGCGGACCAGCGGTCTGCCGTCAGGCATGTTGACCCTGGCATGGATCGCCCGGGCCATCAGCCGGTCGTGAATCTGCCTTTCATCCTGGGCGGAAAACTGGGCGGCTTCCAACAGCGGTTCCAGGTCCATCTGAACGGCTTGATCCGGATAAAAGATCAGGTCCAGCAGGCTGTCCCGCTGACTGTCCGTATCGCCAGATAAAAACGCCGCCAGCCGGGCGGGTTCAGGGGAAAAAAGGGCCTCGTCGATGTAATCGAGGGTGGAATCGGTGAGGCACCCCCCATTTTCCAGCGCCTCGATGATCCGGGCAAGGCCCTCCCGCAGCATGGAATTGAATGGTTGCGTCATGGCCCGACTATAGCAGTTTTGATCGGAAAGAAACAGACAGAGAGGAACCTGTTAAGCGAAAACCCCGAACCCAGAATGTAGAACCCAGAACCCTGAACCTCTTTTAACGGCTCAGGTCGTATTTTTTCAACTTTTCCCGCAGTGTTTTACGGGTAATCCCCAACCGCCTGGCCGCCTCGCTCTTGTTGCCGTCGGCGGACGCCAACGTATTGACGATGGCCTCCCGCTCGATCCGTTCCAGGGGGATGTTGGCAGGAAAAGCACTGCTGGACAGGTCTGTATCGGATTCGTGCAGCCGCGCAGTCAACACGGCAAAGTCGCTCTCGTCCAGGCAGTTCGACCGAGCCAGCACCACAGCCCGTTCGATGGTGTTCATCAGTTCACGCACATTTCCCGGCCAGGGATGGCGAATCAACAGATCCATGGCCCGGGGAGAGAACCGCTCCACCGATTTGCGATTTTTTTCGGCAAAGCGCGTCAGGAAATAGGCGGCCAGCAGGGGAATGTCTTCACGACGCGCCCGCAGAGGCGGGGTTTTCAGCTCCACCACGTTCAGTCGATAATAAAGGTCCTCCCTGAAGGTGCCGGCCTTG
Organism: Desulfosarcina sp.; assembly: GCF_041551955.1. GTDB lineage: Bacteria > Desulfobacterota > Desulfobacteria > Desulfobacterales > Desulfosarcinaceae > Desulfosarcina. The sequence goes on along the minus strand of NZ_JBFELV010000211.1, from coordinate 6,375 downwards.
ACCATTTGCGACAGATCCTGATTGGTGGCCACGATGAGCCGGACATCCACGGGGATGGTCTGCTCCCCACCCACCCGGGTCAGTTCACGCTCCTGAATCACGCGCAGCAGCTTAACCTGCATGGAAACGGGCATCTCGCCCACTTCATCCAGAAACAGGCTGCCCCCGTCGGCCTGGACGAAACGCCCTTCTTTGCGGCGGTCCGCGCCGGTGAACGCCCCCTTTTCATGGCCGAAAAGCTCTGACTCGAGCAAGCTTTCGGTAATCGCGGCGCAATTGACCTTGACGAGAGGGCCAGCCTTTCTCGGGCTGTTGTGGTGAATGGCCGCCGCCACAAGCTCCTTACCGGTTCCCGATTCGCCGGTCACCATCACCGTGGCTTCGGAGGCGGCCACCTGGGCCACGGTTGCCATCAGGCGAACCATGGCAGGACTGCTGCCGATGATGTCCGGAGACTGAAATCCGGCTTCAAGCTGCCTCTTGAGTTGACGGTTCTCAGCGGTGAGACGGATATGCTCCAGGGCTCGTTCCAGGGTCAGCCTGAGTTTGTCGAAATCCAGGGGTTTGATCAGATAGTCGTAGGCGCCCTTTTTGAGCGCATCCACAGCCATCTCCACGGAGGCGTAGGCGGTCATCAATACGATGGGAATGGCTGGATTGATGGATTTGATCCGCTCCAGTGCCTCTATGCCGGAGACACGGACCATGCGGATATCCATCAGCACCAGGTCGATCGGCTGGGCCTGGACGGCTGCAACGGCCGCCTCCCCGTCATCCGCATCCACGATGGCATAACCCCAGTCGCCCACCAGGGTGCGCAGCATAGTACGATGGGCGGTGTCGTCATCCACGACCAGCACCCGGTAGAATTCGGCCATCATGCCTCCTTGTCAGCGGGCAGGGTGATCTCGACCATGGTACCCCCACCGGTTTGACTCTCCACCAGGATGCTACCCTGGTGGGCCTTGACGATGTTGTGAACAATGGCAAGCCCCAACCCGGTCCCTGTTCTTTTGGTTGAAAAATAGGGCTCGAAGATGTGGGGTTGATCCTTGGGGTCGATACCCGTTCCGCTATCCATGACCCGGATGGCGATGCTGCCGTCCCCGTCGGCCGCCACACGGACGGTCAGACGACCACCGCCCGGCATGGCATCCAGGGCGTTGAGCAGAAGATTGATCATCACCTGGTTCATTTTATCGGTATCCATATCGACGCACAGGCGTTCATCGGTCATGTCCAGAACCATGCTGACATTGGCCTGGCTGCTCTGAGGCGTCACCAGCTTGAAGACATCCTGAACGAAGGGCTTCAACGGCACCTGTTGAAAATGAAGCCGGAGCGGGCGGGAAAATTCCAGCAGCTGACCCACCACCCGGTTGAGCCGGTTTACCTCTTGAATCATGATGCCGGCGATCTCTTGATCCTTGGCGTTTTCCCGATATTTTTCCTTGAAATAAGTGGCAAAGCCCTTGATCGAACTCAAGGGGTTGCGGATTTCGTGAGCCACACCGGCGGCCAGCCGCCCCACCGAAGCCAGGCGCCGGTTTTTTTCCAGTTCCTGGCGAAGGGCACGGATTTCAGTGAGATCCTTGAACAAAATCACCTGACCGAAGCGTTGGCCGTTTTCATCGGCCAGAACGGCGGCGCTCACGTCCATGGGGATGCGACGGCCGTCGGTCACCGGGCACAGCAGTTCCTTTTCCACCAGACTGTCGGTGCCGGCCAGGGTATCTGCCAGTATCAAAGGGATGACATCATTGACAGCGAATCCGATCACATCCACGGCACGGACGCCCAGCGTGGCTTCAGCAACGGAGTTCACGGCGGTCACCCGGCCGTCCTGGTCCACGGCCACCAGGCCGATGGGCATGCGTGACACCAAGTTGTCGGAAAAAACCTTTTCGCGCGCCAGGGAGGCGCGGGTGGACCGGTAGTTCTGGGCCAGGAAAAGCAGCATCAACCCGGCACACCCCACCAACAGCAGAATCGCTCCCATCATCACGGTATGCCGCAAGTCGTCAGCATGGGCAGAATCGAGGGCATCGGTTCGAAATCCAACGAAAATCACCATGGGCGAGGCCTCCCGCTCGGGAGGCGGCCTATCCATCATTCGCGTCATGTGGCCGTGAATGGGACGGTTCGGCCCCTTGGCCAGCGGGGCAAATTTCCCGAAGATCTCGAAAACCGCCTTACCGTCCATGGAAGCAGTCCGACGCCAGGCAAGCGAAGTGGAAGCATAGATGGTTTCGAGATCCAGGCCCTCACCATAGTGGCCGCCCACTTTATCCCTTTGGCTATGGGCGATCACGGTACCGTCGATGCCGACCACCAGCAGGTGGGCAATGTCCGGCTGAGCCGCCGTCTCGACCAACAGCCGCTGCAGTTGGAACCCGCTGCCATGCCCGCCGCGCATGCCCATGCGCGTCCCGGCTTCAAAGGATCTGACCAGGGCGGCGCCCTTTTCCATCATCAGGTGGATGCTCTGCTTTTTTTGGCGATTGATGGTCTCCAGCGTCATCAAGGCCACGATGGGCAGCATCACCAGAACGGCACCGAGGATGAACCATGGCGAGAAACCCGAAAGGAATACTCTGAATTGATGTTTGTCCGTCATCATCCCGACCATTGAATACAAAAAGACTGCCAAGCAATCCGATTTTACCAAAAGTCCGATCGGACGGGCTCGTCATCCAACAGGTTGGATACCCGCCGAAGAAAACTGGAACCTTTTTACCCGGATCGACGATTCGACCTGGATCGTTTCGACCCACCCTACCCCAGGACCGATCGCTGCAGCCAATCCTGACAACGATTGAAAATCATTTTTTAGTTATTAGTATTAAAAGGTTACGATTTTCCCCGCCAAAAATCAAACTGATTTGGCACCAGGCTTGCTCAAGCAGGTTGTCGAAAATAGAAAACGGACATCTGTTCAACCAACCCGACTTTATGTCAAACCTGAAAGGAGTTCATCATGAAAACCAACAAACTGCGAACCGCATTGGCCAGCCTGGTAGCCGTCTCCGTCATCGCCGTGGGGGCAACCGCCTTTGCGGGCAAGGGAATGGGAAGCCAGGGCGATGAGCGCGGATATGGAGGTTGCGGCAAACAGAACCGCCAAGGTGGCTGCGCCTATGGCCAAATGAACGCAAACCTCACACCGGAGCAGCGCGAGCAGATGGAGACCGAGCGCCAGGCCTTTTTCGATGCCACCAAGGCTGAAAGACAGGATCTTTATGCCAAGCGGTTGGAATTGAGAGCGGAGATGGCCAAACGCCAGCCGGATATGAACAAGGCCTCGGCCTTGCAGAAAGCGGTCTCCGACCTTCAGGCGAGCCTGGATCAGAAACGCCTGGGCCACGTCATGGCCATGCGAAAGATCAATCCCGATGCCGGCAGGGGATGGATGATGGAAGGCCGGGGCATGGGTCACCATGGCATGGGCCAGGGGATGGGAGACGGACGAGGCAACTGCCCCAACCAGTAAAAAAACCGCTGTGAACCAACCATGCGCCGGGGAGTATCCACCCGGCGCATTTTCTTTGGCCCGAAACCGCCTTATCTACGCAGGATCAGCCGCCTCATGAACCAATTGGACCAGCGCGCTTATTTCTTCGATGCGGGCATTCGCTTTGAATGCCGGTGCTGCGGCGCCTGCTGCACCGGCGATCCCGGCGTCGTGCGGGTCAACAAACGGGAAACCGCCGAAATCGCCGCTTATTTAGGCATGTCGATATCGGCGTTTGGCGGTGCCTTTCTGCGTCCTTGGGGAAACGAACAGCGCATCAGAGAAGCTGAAGACGGCAGCTGTTTGTTTTTTGAGGAGGGCTGCCGAATCTATCCCGTCCGGCCCAATCAGTGTAAAACCTTTCCCTTCTGGTTTGCCAACCTGCGCGCCGAAACCCGATGGAATAAGATCCACAGCCAGTGCCCCGGCATCGGCAGCGGTCGTCTTTACACCAAAAACGAAATCCTCAATATCCTGGCAAACTGCATGTAAAAACCGCCCGTCGCTCATTTAAAGAAAGGACGATGAACGGTTTTTGTTGAATCGCTGGACAATTAAGCTAATCGTGAAAATATACCTACTCCCGAAACATGGTCTTAAAATTTAGGATCCGTGTTCAGGGCAAGGCTTGCAACGGTGAAAAAGCGGAGCATACACTTGGTTTGTGAGCATTTTTCGCCGCTGTGTAACGCAGCCCTGGGCACTGAGGCTATTTTTAAGATCGTGTTTTAGTCGTTCATTCGGTAGGCCCCTCTGAGCGCGTAAACATGCTTCTCCCAGATCCGGTTGAAGCGCTCCGGATTCACCGTGGGCTTTTTGATCATTCGCGTGCAAATGTCCATCTGTCTGGCCGTGCTGCTGGTCTTGCTGTATAGGAGAAGGGCGAATTTGGAGAAATCCCGGATCATGTAATCGAAGACCTGGTCCATCAAGTCGTCTTCCACCGCGTCGATTCCGGCTTTTTCGATGAGCAGCTGGCCGTAGGCCACCAGGGTGAAAAGTTCCCCCAGATTGAGCAGAAAATCGATGTCCTTGATCTGCTCTTTGTCCGGAGTGGCGGTGGCCAGCAGTTCCACCAGCAGGGCGATCTGCTCGTTGAAGATCGCGATGTTGGGCAGGTCCAGGCTGTTGTAGGCAAGCCGGTAGTCGTGGAATTGAATTTTGCCCAGGCCCCGGGTGGGCCCCTGATTGAACAGGAAGTCGTCGTTGACGGCGGCGTTCATTTTCCCGATCACCGGGAACTGCCCCGGGTTGAAAAAGTAGTTAGCCATGAACTTGACGATCAGGGCCATGTTCACGTGGACAGTGCCCTCCAGCTTGGGCAGAGCGCGGATGTCCCGGGCCGCCATCTCGAAGTAGGTGTCCTTCTCAAAACCCTTGGCCGCAATCACATCCCACAGCAGATTGATCACCTCTTCGCCCTGGGTGGTCACCTTCATCTTCACCATGGGGTTGTAGAGCAGATACCGCCGGTCGTCGGCCGAGGCGCTGCGCAGATAATCCGCAGCCCGTGCGGCAAACATGCGCATGGCACACAACCGGGTATAAGCATCCACGAACAGCTGGCGAATATGGGGGAAATCGGTCACATAGTGCTTAAACAGAAAACGCCCGGCCGCGTGGTCGATGGCCTCGTAGAAAGCGTGGGTGCAGATGCCGATGGAGGCCCAGCCCAGGTTGTATTTACCCACGTTGATCGTGTTTAGGGAGGAGTCCCATGCCTCGCTGCCCGTGGTGAGGATGTCGTCGTCGGTCAGGGGGTAGCCATGCAGGGCATACTCGGAGACGTACATCTGGGAGTTGACCACATTCTGGACACATTCGTAATTCTCGTGTTTGGAATCCACGGCGAAGAAGACATATTCGTCGGTTTCCGAATTCTTGGCAAATGTGGAGACCAGCGCCGCTTCGTTGCCGTTGCCGATGTAGTATTTGCTCCCATCGGCCCGGTACTGGCCGTCCCCGATCGGAGTCAGGGCCATGTCGCTGGCATACAGGTCCGCCCCGTGCTCTTTTTCCGATAGCCCGAAGGCAAAAATCCCGCCCTCCTCCAGCAGCCTGGCCGCCTTTTGCTTGACCGCTTCGTTTTTACCCATCCAGATGGGCCCCAGCCCCAGGATGCTCACCTGCCAAGTGTACCAGTAAGCCAGGCTGTAAAAGCCTAAGATCTCATTAAAGTCCATATTGCGATAGGTGTCCCACCGGCATCCCTCACCGCCGTATGGGACCGGGGTCAGCAGGCTGGAGAAAATATGCTCCTTTTTGATGAACCCGAGAAAATCGTCGTACCAGACCCGCTCGTGATCGTCTTGTTTGAGTTTTTTCTTTCCCTTGGCCTCAAAGAAATCGATGGTTTTTTGCATGATTTCCCTGGATCGCGGGTCCAGGTGGTCGAACCCCGCCTTCTTCGGATTGAACAGCATGGAAACCCCTCCTCAGATCTTTATATTGCCGCAGCGGTCAATCCGTGCGGGCGTTTTTCCAGCCATGGAACACCGGCCATGTTGGCAACGTTAACATAGACCCCCTAACCCACCAAAACGGGTTCTGTCAATGGGTGATGGCCAATGGGCGCGTCTTCTGCTATTTATTTTCGGGCCTATAACCCAAAAAATGGTGAATCTTTGTGGATAGATGATAAGCGTACCTTTACAGAGCGGGCTTATCTAAATCAAAAATCGTTCAACAAATAGAAATAATAACAAATATTATTGTATGACCTTTTTATGGGTCATAGATCCGTTTATTTTTGACGGATTCAAAGAAAAGTCAATTTCTATCTGATCGAAGGCCTTAACTTATCAGCAGATTGGAGAGCAATGACCCGAACGCGAATTAAGGGCATCATCACTTGGCCGGAATTG
>NZ_JBFELV010000210.1:0-8406 GCF_041551955.1 Desulfosarcina sp. | reverse complement strand
GCCCTGGTTGCTGAAGCCTTTCAGCAGTTCCTTGGTCGGTGCGAGCTGCAAGGTCATTGCCACGGCCAGGGCTCCGACAAAGACCGCCGGGGCTGGGATCTTGGTTTTTACCAGCAGGACGAACAGCCCCAGCAGCAGGGCAAGTGTCAGGTAGGCGGCAATCGACATGTCACCTCCACCAGTCTAGTTAACAAACGTTGGATGTCCGAGAACCGATCGCATCCTCGCTGATCAGCTGATGAACTCGTAAGCTCGAGGCTGAATGGTCAAGGCTCGACGGTTAACGTAAAAAGCGCAAAGGTCAAGTTACAACGGTCGAAGATCAAAAAAGGACCCTAAAAACCGAAAGATAAAGAGTAAAGGCTAAATCCCAAAGGTCAAGACCCAAAATTCAAAAGCTCGAAGGTCAAAGCCAGAAACCAGAAACCAGGAACCAAAGACCAGAGACCTGAAACCAGAGACCAGAAACCAGGGTGACCAGGGACACAGGATGGACCAACAATCTTCCGTCATCGGAGCTTAGTAATTGGCATCCGCATAGGCTACCCACCCGCCGGTCGTGATCAGGTCCGCATCGAAATTGGAGATGGAAAAGGGGACCGTCTCCTTTATTCCGTTGGCGGAGAAGGTGATGGTGCCGCCGTCGAAATTCGTCTCCACGGTCGTTTCATGACCGGCGAAAGCTGAAAACAGCCGCGCGATGGTGCCGGTCGGCAGTTCCACGGCCATCATGCCGCAGTTGAACATGTTCTGGCGAAAGATACGGGCAAAGCCTTCGCCGACCACCAGGGTGATGCCATTGCCCTCCAGTGCCCAGGGTGCATGCTCCCGGGATGAGCCGCAGCCGAAGTTGGCTCGGGTAACGATGGCTCGCTTGCCGACGATATCGGTTTTCGGGTCGAATCCGTCTATCTTGAGGTCTTCCAACAGGTGGGATGCAAGGGACTCGCGGGAGATTTCGGTGAGGTATTTGGCCGGAATGATCTCGTCGGTGTTGATGTCCGAACGATCCAGGAACAGGACCCTGCCGTTAAATGATTTCATGGTCTTTTCCTCTGAACAGCGGAGAATTGGCGATGGTCCCGGCAATGGCGGTGGCTGCGGCGGTGGCCGGGCTCATCAGATGGACCATGCCCCCCTTGCCCATGCGACCGTTGAAATTCCGGTTGGTGGTGGCCGCGCAGACCTCTCCGTCGGCCAGCACCCCGTTGCTCATGCCCAGGCATGCGCCGCAGGTGGGGTTGGTGACGCACACGCCCGCGGCCATGAAGGTACTAATGAGTCCCTCTTCCAGCGCCTGGCGATAAATTTTCGGCGTGGCTGGTGAAACGATGGCCCGCACCGTTTCATGGACATGCTTTCCGGACAGGACGCCGGCGGCAATTCGCAGGTCGCTGATGCGGCCGTTGGTGCAGGACCCGATGTACACCTGATCCACCCGGATGCCGGCCATATCGGATACCGGTTTGACGTTGTCCGGCCGAAAGCCGAAGGTGACCATGGGGGCCAGGTTGGAAACGTCATGGTCGATGGTCCTATCGTAGGCGGCATCGGGGTCCGGGAGGTAACGGCCAAAGGCCGCCAGCGCTGCTTCCGGACTGCCGAATTCATCTTTGATAAAAGGCCACAGGTAGTCCACGGTGACTCGGTCCGGTGCGCAGATGCCGCAGGTGCCGCCGGCCTCGACAGCCATGTTGCACAGGGTCATGCGCGACTCCATGTCCATGGCAGCCACCACGGGGCCGGTAAATTCGATCACCTTGTTGGTGGCGCCGTCGACGCCGATTCGGCCGATGAGCGATAGGATGACGTCCTTGGCGAAGACGCCGTCTGGTAGGGTTCCGGTAATGTTGATGCGCATGGTGTCCGGTGTCTTGAAGGCGCAGACGCCCTTGAGGATGCCCACTTCAAGGTCGGTGGTGCCAACGCCGGCGGCAAAGGCACCGAAGGCACCGTGGGTGCAGGTGTGCGAATCCCCCATGATCACCGTGTACCCGGGCCGGACAAACCCCTTTTCCGGGAAGAGGGCATGGCAGACGCCGTTGGCGCCGATATCGAAGAAATCGACGATGCCGTGGCGCCGGGACCAAGCCCGTAGGATCTGGCCCTGCAGGGCGGTCTTGGAATCCTTGGCTGGAGATACGTGATCGATGACCACCTTGACGCGTGCCGGATCGAACACCCGGTCTTTGCCGCGCTGCTCGAGATCCAGGATGGCCGGCGGCGTGGTGATCTCATGGCAGAAGACGGCATCCAGACGGATGACGTGAATGTCCGCGTCCGGCTTGTCGACGCGGTGATCGTCGAATATTTTCTGTGCGATGGTTTTTCCCATTGTCTTTCCAGTTAATCCGTGTCTGTTTTAAGCACAGCCAGAAAGGCGGACTGGGGCAGCATCACCTGGCCCACCATTTTCATCCGCTTCTTTCCTTTTTTCTGTTTCTCCAGCAACTTGCGTTTGCGGCTGATGTCCCCGCCGTAGCACTTGGCGGTTACATCCTTGCGAAATGCCGATACGGTGGAGCGGGAAATGATATTGCCGCCGATGGCTCCCTGGATGGCGATCTTGAACATCTGGCGCGGGATCTCATCTTTGAGCTTGTCGCAGGCAATCCGGGCTCGGCCTACGGCATTGTCCCGGTGGATCAGCATGGACAGGGCATCGACCCGTTCCCCGTTGATCAGAAAGTCCAGCTTCACCAGGTCGGTCCGGCGGTAATCGATCAGTTCGTAGTCGAATGACCCGTAGCCCTGGGTGATGGATTTGAGCCGGTCGTAAAAGTCATAGATCACCTCCCCCAGGGGCAGTTCGAAGACCATCTCCAATCGTTTGTTGGTCAGGTATTGGTAGTTCTTGTTGATGCCCCGGCGTTCGAGGCACAGCTTCATCACCGCGCCCATGTAGCGGTCCGGGATGATGATGGCCGCCTTGATGTAGGGCTCCATGGCGTACTCGATATTGGTCGGGTCGGGGTAAAGGGCCGGGTTGTCGATGATCAATTCCTCGCCGTCGTTCATCATCAGTCGGTAGCGAACCGACGGCGCGGTAAGGATCAGGGAGAGGTCGTATTCACGCTCCAGGCGTTCCTGGACCACCTCGAGGTGCAGCAATCCTAAAAAGCCGCAGCGAAAACCGAATCCCAGGGCGGCACTGCTGTCTTTTTCGTAGATCAGCGAGGCGTCGTTGAGTTTGAGCTTTTCCATGGCCACGATCAGGTCTTCGTAGCCGTCGGAGGCCACCGGGTAAATGGAAGAAAAGACCACCGGTTTGGCTTCCTTGAATCCGGAAAGCGGTTTGTCGCAGGGCCGGCGGTGACCGGTGACCGTGTCGCCGCAGCGGGTGTCGCTCACCGTTTTGATGCCGGCGATCATGTACCCCACCTCGCCGGCGCACAGTTCTTTTTTGGGCACCCGAACGATCTGGAATACACCCACCTCTTCGACCTTGTAGGTGGCATTGTTGGACATGAAGCGGATGCGGTCCCCGGCGCGGATGGTTCCCTCCTTGATACGGAGATGAACGATGGTGCCTCTGAACGGGTCATAATGGGAATCGAAGATCAAGGCCTTCAGCGGCGCGTCCGCATCGCCTGTGGGCGGCGGCAGCACCTGGACAACGGCTTCCATGATTTTGTCGATACCCACGCCTTCCTTGGCCGACGCCAGGATGGCTGTTTCCGGGTCCAGCCCCAGATCCTCTTCGATCTGGTCCTTGACTCGGTCGATGTCCGCCGACGGCAGGTCGATCTTGTTGATCACCGGTATGATCTCCAGGTTGTGTTCCAGGGCCAGGTAGAGGTTGGCCAGGGTCTGGGCCTCCACACCCTGGCTGGCGTCGACCAACAGGAGGGCCCCCTCGCAGGAAGCCAGCGCCCTGGAGACTTCGTAGGTGAAGTCCACGTGACCCGGTGTGTCGATCAGATTCAGGTCGTAGGTCTTGCCATCCTTGGATTTATATGGCAGACAAACAGTTTGGCTCTTGATGGTAATGCCCCGTTCGCGTTCGATATCCATGGAGTCCAGAATCTGGTCCTTGAAATCCCGGTCCGCGATGATTTTACTGGACTGGATCATCCGGTCGGACAGGGTGGATTTGCCATGGTCGATGTGAGCGATAATGCTGAAGTTGCGTATGTTTTTCATATTATTACAGGTTCGATCGAAGCCGGTGATATCTGTCGGTTGACACCGGATTTCAACATGGTTATAATTCTCTAATTTTGTAAAATTTTTATTAATATCAGACCGTTTTCGGGCATGTCAACCGCTATCCGCAAGCGTTCTGCCGATATTGAAAAACGAGCATCATGACGCCTCACATTCTTATTGTCGACGATGATCTGTCCATCCGGGATGCGATGCACGAGTTTGTCGAAATTGCCGGATACGAAGCGTCAGTCGCATCCAGCGCCGAGGAGGCGTTGGACGTGCTCTCAGGAAACGTCGTAGAAGTCGTCATCACCGACATCCTGCTGCCCGGCATGGACGGATTGGCATTGACTGACCGGATTAAGCGGAACCATGACATCGATGTCATCGTCATGACCGGTTACAGCACGGAGTACTCATACGAAGAGGCCATCAGCAAGGGGGCCAGTGATTTTGTCTTCAAGCCGGTGCGCTTTGAAGAACTGCTGCTGCGCCTCAAACGGGTACTCAATGAACGCCGCCTCAACCAAGAGCGGGTGCAAATGCTGGAGAAGTTGAGAAAACTCTCCATCACCGATGGCCTCACTCAGCTGTTCAACTCACGGCATTTTTACAACCAGCTCAAAGGGGAGATCGAACGCTTCAACCGATACGGGCACAAGCTGAGCCTGCTTTTGCTGGATATCGATAATTTCAAGGACTTCAACGACACCTACGGCCATCTGGAAGGCGATAAAATACTTCTACATCTTGGACGGGTCATCAAGTCCTGCCTTCGCAAAATGGACTCCGCCTACCGATACGGCGGCGAAGAGTTCACCATCATCCTGCCGGGAACCCATGGAGAAGAAGCCAGGACGGTCGCCGAGCGGCTTCGGTCAGCCGTGGCTGCCGAAGATTTCACCTGCGGCAAGGTTTCCGATCTGGAAATCACCATCAGCATCGGTGTGACGCAGTATCGGCAGGACGAAGAAATCTCCAGTTTTGTGCAGCGGGCCGACAAGGCCATGTACCAATCCAAGCAGGCCGGCCGCAATAGGGTTTCCTGTCTATTCGATACGCCCGCCGGATGATCCTTTGCTGATGATAGAATTTTCGTTTCTCAAAACCCCGAACCGGATAGATATCGATCGATTGACCGAACTATACCGTCAGGCCGGCTGGTGGGCGGACGAGGCGGACAACCCATCCCTCATTGCCGGCATCGTTGCCGGCAGCCACTGTTTTCTGGTGGCTCGCCAGGCCAAGTCCATCATCGCCATGGGCCGCGCCATCAGTGACCGGATCAGTGACGCCTACATTCAAGACGTGACCGTGGACCCGGCCTTCAGAGGTCAGGGCATCGGTTCGCAGATGGTGGCGGCCCTGGTGGCCCGCTTGGAAGCCGATGGCATCGGCTGGATCGGACTCATCGCAGAAAGGAAAACGCATCCATTTTATCGACCCCTGGGGTTCTCGCCCATGGCCGATTCCGTGCCCATGCTCAAGACATCATGATAAACTTCAAACAACTGACACCGCCGGACTACGTGACCCATCTCCCGTACTTTAAAAACCAGCGTTATCCGCTGTGCGCTTACTCCCTGTCTTCCATTATCGCTTGGACCAATGACGAATACCTGCCATTCGGCGCCGAATATGCAGATGCGTTTATCGTGGCGGCCGAATTCAAAACCGTGAAAAAGAACCGGCATCTGCTGCTGCCGATCTCGCCGGAACGAATGTTTGCCCCCGAGGAACTGGTGACGGTGGCCGATCTTGCCGGGCATACGGAATACTGGTTCGTTCCCAAGATGTATGTGGACCATTTCGGCGAAAAGGCCATACGCCGCTACTTTACGATAAAGCACCAGGGCGCTTATGACGACTATGTCTACCGGGTCGACGACCTGGCCGGGCTCAAAGGCAACCGGTATTCCAAGAAGCGCAACCTCATCAATCAGTTCCAGCGTGATTATGTGGGCCCGGGAAAAGTGGTCATCGATTCCATCAACCGGGACAATGCCGAGGAATGCCTGCTCTTTTTAGAAGCGTGGTGCCGGGAACGCGACTGCGACGCCGATGACCAGGTGGATCTTTCATGCGAAAAGCAGGCGGCCATCAACACCTTGAACCACTTCGATGTGTTCAATCTGAAAGGCATCCTGCTGCGAATCGACGGGCAGGTGAGTGCCTTCGGCATCTCCGCCCCCTTGACCCGGGATATGGCGACCTTACAGTATGAGAAGGCTTTCGGCAGCATCAAAGGGCTGTACCAGTATTTCGACAACGCCTGCGCCCGTGCACTTTTCAACGGTTATACCTACCTGAACAAGGAGAGCGACATGGGCATCCCCGGTCTGGCCAAGGCCAAAAAATCCTATCATCCGTACCAAATGGTACGCTCCGTTAGATTGATCCTGAAAGAGAGGTGAGACCATGCAACTCAAGGGAAAAAAAATTCTTATCCTGGTGGAGACCTTCTACAATGAATTCGAGTTCTGGTATCCTTTCTACCGGCTCAAGGAGGCCGGTGCTCAGGTGACCGTGGTGGGGTCGGGCAGCGCCGAGACCTACAAGAGCAAGGCCGGGCTTCCGGTAACGGTCGATACCACGGCGGAGAAGATCGCTGTCGCCGACTATGACGGCGTGGTCATTCCCGGCGGGTATGCCCCGGACCACATGCGCCGGTACCCGGCCATGGTCGGCCTGGTCAAAGGCTTTGCCGCGGCCGGCAAACTGGTGGCCGCCATCTGCCATGCCGGGTGGATGCTGGTTTCGGCGGACATCATCCGCGGCCGAACCGTCACCTCTTATTTTTCCATCAAGGACGACCTGGTCAACGCCGGGGGCAACTGGGTGGACAAGGAGGTGGTAGTGGACGGCAGCCTGGTCACCAGCCGCACGCCCGACGATCTGCCGGCGTTCATGCGGGCGATCATCGGCGTCCTGGGTAAGTCTGACGTCTGAGGACAGAGGTCGGAAGTCCGCGCGCAGAAAAGTATTTCTTGATTATTTTTTGGAGACCGATCCACCCCCCCCAAATACGATTGGACCGGACATATACGGCACGGATCGGCTGGTGAGATTGAACGCACCAGCCGAAGTCCGGCTACCATCAATGGTGGCCGGACTTTCTACGGCGCCGTCATAGTTTCAAAGTTGAATTATCTGAGGTAATTATCCCGCAGCTGAATGGCCATTTGGTTCACCGCTTTAAAGGCTCGCTCCACAGTACGTTCCTTATCCGGATTGATCAGACAGCAGGTAGCCGGTGAGAGCATGCTTTTGGCAAACATTTGCTCCCTATCGATGCCCTTGGACCATAAGATTCTCCAGACATTTTCAAGGCGTTGGATCAAGGAGGGGATCTCCTCTTGTGCAAACGTTTCGAACCCCGTGGGCACGATTCCCCATACAATCACGCCACCACGGTCTAAAAATTTTCGAATGGATGCGGCATAGGAAGCAAAAACTTCCGCGTTGGTATAAACATCCAGGGAAAGCACATCCAGGTCCAGGTTCAACAGAAAATCCCAATCCGGGTTGCCGCACAGGTGGATGCCCCGGGGCCGGTCGACCTGGGCAAAGAATCGATCTAGGTCACCCTTGGCTTTCAGGTCGCTGTACCCGGCCATGGCGGAAAACAGGAATTGCAGACCGGGTTCATCCACAAACATGAAGGCATTGTCGTTGCGTCGTTTAAGCCGGGCCAATTGTACATTGATCCGTTTGGCCATAAAGTCCAGCATGAACGGCCGAACGGTGTCGTCAAATATAATGGGGCGGTCATCCTGATCGATAATATTGAACCCGAAACTGATGGGACCTTCCAGCTGCCCCCGGATGGCCGGTCGATTTTCCAGGTCCAACGCCAGAAAACGGTGATACACCGCCGAATAGGTCTCACTGACGTCAAAATAAACCGGATCGTCAAATTGCAGCAGAGTCGCTTCCAGCTCCTCGGCGAATTTATCCATGGAAAAGCGCAGCGTCCGCTTCTCCATATCCAGCACAATTCCTGGAAAATGTTCGGCAGCCTGCACATACATGTCTTCGGTGTAGCTGAAGTTGGGCAGCTGAGGCCAGAAAGGCACGTCCATGGACAGGGCCATGTCGAGCGCACGGGTCACGTTGGTGTGCGGCATCACCGCCATGGCGGTGGTCAGCAGGTTGCCGGGTATGTTGGACCTCATTGGGTGTCTCTCCGTTTTTCTCATGCGAGGATTAGGGCTATATCGTTGGGCAGTACATAGCGCCGGTGCCATGGGATCGCTT
>NZ_JBFELV010000209.1:0-8526 GCF_041551955.1 Desulfosarcina sp. | reverse complement strand
TTCAGCCCCAGCCATTTATCCAGATAGTGTCCCACAAAGAAACAAAATACGATGCAGCCCGCCATGGTCAATCCCAGCTGCATGACAATGGTCAGATTTTCGGCCCAATCCCTGTTTTTTTTATAATCGAACAAACGGTGATTCCGTGGTTCTGCATCGATCGTCTTTTTCATCCGCCGGAGCGTCCCAGGCCGGACGGCGTAGATCAGTAAGTTGAAAAAAACGGTTTTTCCTGTAAAGAGAAGGATAATCGGACGCCGCACGACCACTGAAACAAAATCGTTGCGCCGAACAGATTGTATGGATTCAAAATAGTTTTCGAACAGCGGCTGAAATAACAAATACCATTCATCCATGTCAAGCATCATGATTGTGCAATCGCCGCTGCCGGCGTCATGAAGCATTGAAAACACCCGTTGCGGAACATTTTTTCCGGGAAGCAGGAACGTGCTTCATTTTTTTTCATTTCGACCCATCGTTTATCGGTGACGGACGCGTTTCTTCCGGTTGTATTCTTTTCCGGTTCATCCTAAAATGGATTCCGGACGGCCAACTTTTTTTGGGAGGATCCGGGCCATGCAGAGCCAAATCACTATTCTGGGATCGGGAACCTGTGTCCCGTCGCTGGTGCGCAACCCTTGCTCCTTTCTGATGAAAACCGGAGGAGAAAACCTGCTCTTCGACTGCGGCCCGGGGATCATGCGCCGCCTGCTGGAAATCGATGTCACCATCTTCGACATTTCCTACCTCTTTCTCAGCCATTTTCATCCGGACCACAGCGGCGAGTTGGCTGCCTTTCTATTCGCCTTGAAATACCCGGCACCGTCCTCCCAGAATCGGCCCCTGACCATTGTGGCAGGGCAAGGTTTCCGGTCTTTTTTCGAACGCCTGAAAAGGGTATACGGAAACTGGATCGTACTGCCATCCGGCATGTTCACCGTCGTTGAACTCGATACGCAACTAGCTGATCGCCGTTCGTTTTCATCTTTTACCGTTTCCTCCATGCCGGTGGCCCACCGGCCGGAAAGCCTGGCCTATCGCATTGTCGATGCCGAGGGCAAAACACTGGTCTATTCCGGGGATAGTGATGTGTGCGACGGCCTTACGACCGTCGCCGCAGACGCCGATTTGATGATCTGTGAATCGGCTTTTCCAGACCATCAGAAAGTCGATGGTCATCTCACCCCTGCACTCGCCGGGAAAATCGCCCAGGCAGCTGGTGTAAAACGCTTGGTGCTGACTCATTTTTATCCGGCATGTGAAACAGCCGATATTGAAAATCAGTGCCGAAGCACCTATAGTGGTAAGGTTATACTTGCCCAGGACCTGATGACCCTTATGCTTTAAATGGTGAACATGCGATACTATCCGGTAAATCTTGATATTCAAGGCCGACGATGCCTGGTTGTGGGTGGAGGACGGGTGGGCGCTCGCAAAGTTGACACCCTGAATCAATGCGGTGCCAGGGTGACCGTGGTCAGCCCGAAAGTCTCTCCGGCAGTCATGCAACTGGCCGCTGAAAAGGCCATTGTGTTGAAACAGCGCCCCTATCGCGCATCGGATGTGGAAGGCATGTTCCTGGTGATCGGCGCCACCGATGACGAAACGCTGAACCGGCAGATCCACGCTGACGCGGAGCGCCTGAACCTGCTGTGCAACATTGCCGACCGGCCGGAAATATGCAATTTTATCCTCCCGGCCATTGTGCGGCGTGGCAGTTTTGTCATGGCTATTTCCACCGCCGGCAAAAGTCCCGCCTTTGCCAAACATATTAGAAAACGGCTTGAAACCCAGTTCGGCCCCGAATATGGCCTGGTGCTGGAGCTGATGGGCGCGATTCGAAGCAAACTGCTGGCCGACGCCCACGAACCGGAAGCGCACAAACCCCTTTTTGAACAGCTGATCGACGGTGACCTGCTTGCCTTGGTCAAAGACCAAAAGCTTGACCAGGTTGACCAGTTGCTGGAAAGGGTTCTGGGCCCTGGTTACCGATACCACCAGTTGATGCCATCCAACCAGCAGCCCCAGGAGTGACATGGAGCCTGTTTTCATCATCGCGACCCTTAGTTACATGCTCAGCTGTGCCTGCTATTTCGGCTATCTTTTTTTTCAGAAACCGATCCTCCAGCGAATTGCCGTCGGTCTTATGGCAGCCGGGTTTGCTCTGCACACGGTTTCCCTGGTCGCCCTCGGCATCCGAGCGGGACACTTTCCGGTCAACAACCTCCATGAAACCCTGTCTGTCACCGGCTGGGCGATCGCGGCGGTCTTTCTGGCCTTTTTCTTCAGGTATAAACTTAAAGTGCTGGGGATTTATGCAGCACCGCTGATCACCCTGGTAATGATCGCCGCCTACCAGATGCCCAGGCCGATGTCCCAGGACCCACAGTTGTTGAAAAGCTGGTGGTTGGCCGCCCATATCATCACCATCTTCCTGGGCAATGCGGCCTTTGCCCTGGCCTGCGGCCTGGGCATGTTGTACCTGCTTCAGGAAAACACCATTAAAAAGAAAACCCGGGGATTTTTTTTCAGCCGCCTGCCATCCCTGGACCTTCTGGACACCACCGGGTACGCCAGCATCGTCGTGGGTTTTTCGATGATCACCATTGGTTTGATTACCGGTGTCGTTTACGCCAAAGCCATCTGGGGGAGATTCTGGAGCTGGGACCCCAAAGAGGTCTGGTCCGCCATCACCTGGCTATTTTACGCGGCACTGCTCCACGAACGGCTCACCGTCGGGTGGCGGGGAAGACGGGCGGCAATCATGGCCATCATCGGTTTTGGCGTCATTCTCTTCACTTTTTTCGGCGTCAATTTTCTGCTGCAGGGTCACCACGGAACGTTTACGGCCATGTAGGCCGATGGCTGGACAGAAAACCGCCCCCCTTGCGGCGACAACTCAGAGCCTGGACAGGCGCAGTTCGGCATGCCCCGGGCCAACAGTGATGATGAACGATGCGTGATATTGTACTGCTTGGGTTGAATCACAAAACCGCTTCTGTGGACGTTCGGGAGTGCATTGCATTTACGGCCGAGGAAACCGATCGGGCGCTGGCGATGCTCAGGGAGAACCCGACCATTGGAGAGTCGATCCTTTTCTCCACCTGCAATCGGATCGAACTGCTCATGGCCGTCGATGAGCGCGAAGCGGCAGTGGCCATTGCCAAACAGTTTATCGCCGAATTCAAGAAAGTACCCCTTTCCCAGTTTGAAAACGCCCTGTATCAGTATGTCGGAGACGAAGCTGTCCGGCACACCCTGCAGGTGGCCGCCAGTCTGGATTCCATGGTGGTGGGTGAACCCCAGATCCTCGGCCAGATGAAAGAAGCCTATCGCAAGGCCACCGTGGAGAAAACCTCCGGTGTGATTCTCAACAAGCTGCTCCACCGCACCTTCTTCGTGGCTAAAAAAGTACGCACAGAAACCGGGATCGGCGACCACGCCGTCAGCATCAGCTACGCCGCCATCGAACTGGGAAAGAAAATTTTCGGCGATCTCCAAGGCAAGCGCGTCATGCTGATCGGCGCTGGAGAAATGGCCGAACTGGCCGTCGAACATCTGATCCGCAATCGGGTCGGAACCATTACCGTAGCCAATCGCACCTTTTCACGGGGTGTCGAACTGGCCAACCGCTTTAACGGAAAAGCGATTAAGTTCGAAGAAATTATCGACTTCATCAATGATGCAGACATCGTGATCAGTTCCACCGGCGCCAACGACTACGTGCTTCGGAAAGGCCAGATTAAAACCGCCATGAAAAGCCGCCGCAACCGCAGCCTGTTTCTCATTGACATCGCCGTTCCAAGAGACATTGATCCGGACATCAACCGGATCACTAACGCCTATGTTTACGACATCGACGACCTCAAGGGAATCGTGGATGAAAACATGGAAGACCGCAACCGGGAGGCCGTCAAGGCTCAACGAATCATCGATGAGGCCGTGATTGGCTTTCGCAAATGGGTTGACACCCTCAAGGTGGTCCCAACCATTGTCTCTCTGCGAGGCAAAGTCGAAGCCATGGCCCGGCAGGAATTGGAAAAGACCCTGGTGTCGTTGGGTCATCTCTCCGAATCGGACAAACGGACCATCGAACGCATGACCGGCGCCCTGGTAAATAAAATTCTCCATGAACCTACGGATTTTTTGAAAAAGGATGGCTGCCGCGGTAACAAATCCGTCGCTTTGGACCTGACGCGCAAACTCTTCAATCTGGAGGAAAATAATTGAAAAAAATTGCATTCTTATTTCCCGGACAGGGCTCTCAAACGGTAGGTATGGGATACGACCTGTTTCAGGAATACGACTTTGTCAGGGAGCTCTTCGCCGCCGCCGATGATATTGCCGGTGGACCTATTTCCCAATACTGTTTCAAAGGCCCAATGGAAACCTTGACGGAAACCGTTAACCTGCAGCCGGCCGTTACGGCCGTCAACCTGGCTTGCCTGGAGGCCATTGGGCGCGCCGGGATCACTTGCGGTTTTTCCGCCGGCCACAGCTTGGGTGAATACAGTGCCCTGGCTTCGGCAAAGATCGTGTCAACGACCGACACCCTTCGCCTGGTGTTCAAGCGGGGCGAATTGATGCACCGGGAATCGTTGAAACACACGGGTGCAATGAGCGCCATCATCGGGTTGGATATCCAGGCGGTGGAAGCATTGGTGGCAGCCGGCCGGAACACGGGAGTGGTTTCTGTCGCCAATCACAACGCCGAACAGCAGATCGTCGTCACCGGTGCACCTGAAGCGGTGGCGGCAGTATCGCAAACGGCTAAATCACAGGGCGCCAAGGCGATTCCCCTGAAGGTTAGCGGGGCCTGGCACAGCGATTTGATCAAGGGCGCCGAAGATGAATTCATTGAATATCTGAACACCGTTTCATTCAATTCACCGGAAAATTCGGTCATCCACAACGTTACGGCTGACTGCTGTGAAGACGGTAAAGCCATCCAGCGGCTCATGGCGATGCAGCTGTGCAGTCCGGTGCGGTGGTACGATTCAATCCGTCGCTTGGTGTCTGAAAAGGTGGAGGTATTCGTGGAGGTGGGTCCGGGGAGAGTCTTGACAGGCCTGCTGAAAAAAATTGTTTCCCCGGATTATAACCATAAAGTCTTTAGTGTCAGCAACATGGAAACGCTGGATACGCTGATTTCAGAGCTGTCCTGAAGGCCAACAACTACCTGATTTTAGATTAAATGATGATCGCCCGAATCGGCGGTGATGTCACAATAGCACTTTACATGCCCATTTCCTTGTGTTAATTTTCCTTTTTTTGTTAGCAATAGTAACCTTCACCTTTGCGGGATTGAGCGATGAACAAAAAAGACCGAGAATTCTTTAAAGAGCTCCTTCACGAGCGGCTGCAGGAACTACTGAGTCATGCTGGCGATACCGTTTCAGGCATGACGGAACAGAAAGAGACGTTTCCAGACCCCACGGATCGGGCAGCTCTGGAATCGGATCGCAACTTCATGCTGCGCATTCGGGATCGCGAGCACAAGCTGATCAAGAAAGTGAAAAAGGCACTTGATCGAATCGAAAGCGGCACTTTTGGTATCTGCGACAAGTGTGGTGAAGACATTTCCATAGAGCGACTCAAGGCGAGACCGGTCACCACCCAGTGCATCGATTGCAAAACCAAAGAGGAGGCTTTTGAAAAAGCCCTTGGCATCTGACCCACATCCCGGTATCGATCTGCATGTCCATTCAACGGCCTCTGACGGCACACTGACACCACCCGAAATTTTGGAGATGGCGGTTCAGCTCGGCCTGAAAGCCGTCTCCATTACTGACCACGACACCATTTCCGGTTCAGCCGCAGCGCTTGCCCATGGCATTCCGGTTGCCCTTGAATTTATTACCGGAATTGAAATCAGCGCCGCAGCACCCCATGGGTATCCGTCTGGAAGCAGCATCCATGTTCTCGGATATGGGTTAGATCTGTCAGATAAATCACTGAATCAGATGCTGACCGTCCTTCAATCCTCCCGGGAAAACCGGAACCCCCAGATCATCCAACGGCTCAGCGACTTGGGCATGGATGTGACCATGGAGGAATTGTCTCTGGTTGTCGGTGATGCCACCGCCGGGCGCCCGCACATTGCCCAGCTGATGGTCGCCAAAGGTCTGGCTGATTCAATTAACGACGCCTTCGACCGGTTTTTAGGAAAGAATAAGCCGGCATATGTCGAAAAACACCGCGTCCCGATGGAAGCAGCCATTGCGGTCATAAGATCAGCCGGCGGTGTGGCGGTGCTGGCCCACCCGTATCTGAATGACCTGGCCGATCTTGACAACTTCGAGCCATTTCTGCTGACGCTCAAAGAGATGGGGCTTGAAGGCGTCGAGGCCGTCTATCCCGAACATCCCGAAGCCGCCACAGCACGGTATTGCCAGCTGGCCCAGAAACACAACCTCCTGATCACCGGTGGTACCGACTTTCACGGTGCCGTTACCCCGGGGATCCAGATGGGTTTTGGTGCGGGCGACTTTCATGTCCCTTATTTGCTTTATAAACGCCTGATGGCGCGCCTTGAGCAATGAGCATGGATGATCCGACTCCCGAAAACGCCACCCATGAAAAACTGGAGCGTGCCCTCGGATACCGCTTTAACATGGCCGAACAGTTGACCGATGCGCTTCGCCACAGCTCCTTTGTCAACGAACAGCCCCAAACCAGCATCCCCAGCAACGAGCGGCTTGAATTTTTAGGTGACGCCGTGCTCAACTTGGCCATCAGCCATCTTTTGATGGAGCGATACCCGGATCTGACCGAGGGGGAATTGTCCAGAATCCGGGCGCAACTGGTCAATGAAACCGAATTGGCCGCCATCGCCCGGGAGATAGGCCTCGGCCCCCACCTGCTGCTGGGAAAAGGGGAGGCGCTGACCGATGGCAGGGAAAAAAACTCGATTCTGGCAGATGCCACCGAGGCGGTGATCGCCGCCATTTATGTCGATGGTGGATTCGACGCCGCCTTTGAGTTTGTGGAAAATCGGTTCCGTGAACGGCTGCGCAGCAGCAACCGATCGCGCTATGAGACCGACTACAAGAGCATGCTTCAAGAACGCGTCCAGTCGATCCATCACGACGTGCCCCGATATGAGGTCGTCGATGAGATTGGCCCGGATCACGACAAGACCTTCAAAGTTCAAATGACCGTGGCCGGGATCAACGCCGAAGGCAATGGGAAAAGTAAGAAAATGGCCGAGCAGGAGGCCGCAAGGGCGGGCCTTGAACTTTTGGATCGATCCGCTTGACCATGCATGCCCGGGACGATGCCAGACCGGTCGGCCAGCCCTTTATCATCCCGATATTCCTCCCCCACATGGGGTGTCCCCACCAGTGCATTTTCTGCAACCAACGCGCCATTACCGGCCAGAGCGCCCAGACGCCATCTGCGGACCAGATCCAGCAGGCGGTGCGCCGATTTTTAAATTACGGCAAAAAACGGCCCTCCACCACCCAGATCTCCTTTTTCGGCGGCAACTTTTTAGGGCTTGAAAAAGAAACCATCCGGTCACTGCTGGGGGCAGCCATGCCCTTTGTGCAGGCAAAGGAGGTGGACAGCATTCGCTTCTCCACACGTCCGGACACCATTAATCCGGAATCCCTGAGCCTGCTGGAAGGGTTTCCGGTCTCCACGGTGGAATTGGGCGTTCAGTCCATGAACGATCACGTTCTCGATACCGCCGGACGGGGGCACCGGGCATCGGACACGATAGTCGCCGCCGGCCTGCTTAAAAACCGGGGTTACCAGATGGGCTTGCAGATGATGGTGGGGCTTCCCGGGGACGACGACGACGGCGCCATGGAGACGGCCCGCCGGATTGTCGAGCTGGCGCCTGATTTCGTCAGGATTTATCCGACCCTTGTCCTGGAGGGCAGCCAGCTTGCCAGACAATTCAGAGAGGATCGCTACCACCCCATGGCCCTGGCAGCATGTGTCACGCTGGTGAAACGGCTGCTGCTTTATTTCAACACCCATCACATACCGGTCGTCCGCATGGGGCTCCAGGCCTCGGACGGATTGACCCGGGCGGGCGGCTTTGTCGCCGGCCCCTACCACCCGGCCTTCGGACACCTGGTGCACAGTGAAATTGTCTTGGGTGCCATTTCATCCGAACTGGACCGGATGGAAAAACGGCCCGACCCATTGACCATATTCGTCCACCCCAGCATGGTTTCCCGCGTTCAAGGCCTGCGCAAACAGAATATCGACCGGCTGAAACACAGCTTTGCGCTCAAGAAGATCGTCCTGCTTCAGGATGCACATCTGGCAAAGGGTCACCTGGTGGTCGCTGGAGAAAAGATTATCCTGCCGTAACTGCCGGTAACGCCAGTATTTCTGGTGCATAAACCGGAACCAAGAAATTGCAAGCACCAAGTCTCAGGTAAATTCAAAATTACAATATCCAACCCTCAAATTTGATGAACCCGTAAAAAGTCGAGATGTCCTCTTTTTTGTCATCCCCGCGAAGGCGGGGATCTATAAGTTTCAGACAGGTATGGACAGCGCTGAAAAAGC
>NZ_JBFELV010000208.1:0-8532 GCF_041551955.1 Desulfosarcina sp. | reverse complement strand
GTGGAAAGAATGGGATGGGCGGTTTTATAGAATGCCTTCAGCACTACCCCGGCTATGGCAAGACCCCAAATAACCCCGAAGAGCGTCCAACCCCATGCACCGCGGAGTATGCCAAGGGTTAAGGGCGTGTATGTGCCGGCGATAAGGACAAAGATTGCGGAATGCTCGATGATCCGAAAACAGCGTTTGACCTTGCCGATTGGCCACGCATGGTAGAGCGCCGAAGCAAGATAAAGAATGATCATTGATGCGGAAAAGACAATGGTGCCGACAATGAATCCGGCATCCCCGTGCCTTACGGTATGCATGACCAGAAATGGTGTTCCAACCAGGGCGGCGAGCACCCCGATGCCGTGGCTGATGCTGTTGGCGATCTCTTCGCCCTGCGACTGAACACGCTTTGGGTTTGAAAGGTCTGCCTGCACCTTAGTTCCAAGGCCCCCAGTGACCATATACGCCAATCAGGGCGATCGCTTCCTGTGCCGTATAGGTGCGAACATTGATAATTTTGTTTTTCTGGTAGTATTCGTCTTTCGAAAATAAACTTTTACGCCCCTCACCCAATTCGTAGACGAAGTCTACCTCTTCAATCCACGCATGGTTTACCGCCGCATCTTGCGGCAACGTGGCCACATTCCCATGCACCAGACGATAGTCATCCGGGCCGTCGGTGATGTGTGGCTTTTGCATGAACTCCGCTGAAGCTCTGAAACAAGCCAATCGCGGTTTGGATATTTCATCTGAGTGGATCGGTTCTGAAGCTGACATGCTTAGTCCTAACCTTTTAGAACATATCTATTCAAAAATAATCTAAGTGCCCATGGCTGCGATGTGAAACGGCTCAACATGCTCACATACTAACGGTATGCTGCGCCTTTTCGCCGTGGCATGCTTTGCCCTGAACCCTTTTTTTGAGATACGTTATAGTTAAAACCACCTTAAATTAGAGAAAAATAAATCCACCGGCAAGATCTTACGCAGACATAGGGTAATCATCATAACTGCGTTAGGCCAATTTTTTAATAGTTCGTATTTACAGGGCCTATGCAGCTTGGCGTTGGTTGCTTGAAAACAGTTCAATTTTCGAGAACGAACAGTCCCAAAGAGGGGACCGTTTCCATTTTTTAGCCTGTGCTGAAAGATGAATCCGGCAGTGCTGCGCAGCACCATGAGGATCAAAATCGACTTCCAGTTTGCTCGCTATCACCGTTCAAGGGACCAAGGAATCGAAATATCGAGGGAAATGCTTACAACCAGCGAAACGGTGAAGGTCGGCATAAATCTTACTGACGAGGTCATCCTTATTGATCGTTCAATCACAAGGGCACCCTATCCGACCACGGCGGTCTCAACGATCACGTGACATGATCTGGATGGACGCCATCACTCATCAGCTGCGCGCGCTTCCGCGCGTCCCATAAAGATCCCTGCTTCGTATTCTCTATTGTAGAATCGCGTCGTGGGGTAGGCAAACTCAATATCTTTTTCCTGGTTAAACGCATCCAGTGTCGCTTCCCAAATCTGCTGCTCGGTCGATCTTCTTTGACGGGGGTTCACCAGGTAGCGGATCGTCAAGAGAACCCCATTGTCCTTGACGGTGGTATAAACGATAGGGGTAAACTTCGTAAAAAAGATAAAGTACTTCTTGGCCGCCTGACGGATTTGCTCTTGGGCCCCCGTTGAAAGATGCTCCACATTAGCGCTGGCGATGTTCTCAAGCAATCGCTTTGCTTTTTTCCATGCACTCTCGAAAGTTATCCGTACTTGGATTTCGTTCCAAATATATTCAAACCCAATGTGGTAGTTGGCCAGTGGCTCTTTGAGAACCTTGCTGTTCGGCACGTGGACGATTCTGCCGGTACTCTGGTCGGCATCTACCCAATGCCCGATCTCGACCATGCTGAATTGAAAGATTCTTATGTCAATGACATCTCCTGCTATTTGGCCGATCTCGATCCTGTCCCCGACCTTGAAGGGTTTGCGCCAAATGATGAAAAACCATCCGGCCAAATTCGCGATGGTGTCGTGCATGGCTATCGCCACACCCGCACTTGCCAGCCCCATGAAGGTTGCCAGGGAAGCGATCCCTTTTGTCCATATGGATCCAACCCAAACGAGCAGCACCAGCGTGTAAGCATACAGAATCGTGCGGCGCCAGCGGTAGGCCTTCATGGCATCCGCGATTCGTCTCTTGATGATGATATTGACCAAAAGCCGCCCGAGGGAGAGAAAAAGCACAACGATAAGGGTAAGGGCAATCTTATCAACCAGTTCAGGTGATAGATTCAAATAGGCTGTCATCGACTGCATGAATTTCGGCCTCCCGGGTTGACTGATTCCCAGCATTGACAAACGAATGGAAGTCGTATTTCTGACCGGTTTCTACCTGTGGAACCATCTATGCTTCCAGCGAAACATCTCCGCTGTTGTAGACCAGAACCACCTCAATGGGGATCTGCATCAGACCGGCTGTCGATTCTGTAAATTCGGATTCCTGACCCGCTTCAGGTGGCGTAAAGTCGGCGAACAACACCGCGCTGTCGCCGGTTTGTTTGGCGATCTCCCACAGGGGATCATTGGTGATGAAGACATGCACACTGGCCTCGATGCGCGCCGTGTCAAGAAGCTCCCGCAACTCCAGAGCCATGTTGTCGGCGTCGGCTTTTGGCGGCACCGTGCACAAGATGCGTATTGGTCGGCGGCGCCATTCATGACTCTGAACCAACAGATGGGCCAGCAAGAGGGCGAGCGCACCGTGCTTGGGCCCGCGCCACCAGATATCCACGGACCCTGCCGGCGCTGACCAGCGTTCTTTCTCTTCGTCGCATTTCACGATGAGAATGCTGCGCTGAAAACGCTGCGACAGCCTCAATGTCTCACAAAACGTATCCTGCCTGCCCGGGTCCTGGCTCCATCCCAGCAAAACGGTGTTGGGGCGCACCCCCCCAATCCCATGGCATTGCAGCAATGCCTTGATCGCCTCACTCAAGTCCTCTTCCACGACCACCACCGGAAAGGCGGCCAGCGTTTCATCCCGAATGAATTTCCGCAGCAGCTTTTCGGCCTGCTCACGTCTCGCGAACCGATCCTCCACATCCCCGGTCAGGATATGACCCAGCGTCAACACACCCCGTCCAGCCGCAAGCCAGTAAGCATATTCCGCGATGTGATAGCGTTTCCAGGCCCCTCCGCTCAGGGCCAGGATAGATGGCCGCCAGTTCTTTGGATGATATTTCTCGTCCTCCAGCTTCAACAACGCCTTGCGGGCACGTTCGAAAGCAACACCGCTGGTGACATCGCCCCAGCGCGAAATAATTTCTGAGCGGCTGATGAACGCATACAGGGCCGACATCGCCATCACAGCCACCAAAGCCCATAAAGGATTCATCAAAAACATGACCAACAGGCAGCCAATCGCCCCCAACAAGGCCGTAGACCAGTGGCTGAAGCGAAATTTCGGACGGTAACTCGGGTTGCGCGTGATGGATTCATAAAAGCACGCCAGGTTGAGTGTACCATAGGTGATCATGAAGAACATGGTGATGACGGGTGCAATTGCATTCAAATCTCCGAGCAGGATACCCGCCTGGGCGATCATGAAGGTCAGGATCGTCGCCAGGCGCGGTTCGTTGCCTTTTCCGCGTCCCTGGCCAAACATCTTTATCCCTTTGAGGATGTCGTCCCTGGCAAAAGCCTGTAGAATGCGTGGGGCCCCCATCATGCTGCCGAGGGCCGAGCTCAAGGTGGCGGCAAAGACCCCGGCGTTGATCAACAGGGGCGACCAGGCAATCGACTTGACCACAAAGGGATCCGAGATCAGAAGTTCCTGCTCGCGCGATGCAGACAGCAACAGGGCCATGCCCATATAAATCACGCCGGTGAAGACGATCGCGGAGAGGGTGCCGGACGGAATCGATTGTCCTGGATCGCGGAGGTCGCCTGACATGTTGGCGCCGGCCATGATCCCGGTGACTGCCGGGAAGAAAAGCGCAAACATGCTAAAAAAAGAATCTCCCGGCTGATACGCGGGCAGCATGCTGCTGGACAGCCGGTCCCAGGAGGCATCGGTGGCCGACCCGGCAACGAACGACCCGATGGCTAGAATCAGGACCGCGAGGATTCCATATTGGACCTTAATGGTCCAGCCGGCACCGATATAAACGCATGCAAAGACGGCCAGATTCACGGCCGTGGCCACGGTTCGAAATGACCATCCCCAATTCGGGAAGGCAATAAAAAAGGCTTCGGTGAAACCAATCACGTACATGGACACCGAGATGGCCTGGGCCAGAAAAAAAAAGACGCCGATCGCCCCGCCGAACTCAACGCCCAAACTGCGGCTGATCAGGTAGTAGGCGCCGCCACCTTTGACGCGCGTGTTGGTGGCGATAGCGGACAATGAGAATGCCGTCAGCGTGGTGATCAGCTTGGCACAAAAAATGATCACCATGACTTGCAGGATTCCGGCTTGGCCCACGACCTGGCCGAACCGTAAAAACATGATGACGCCTAATATGGTGAGCGTGCAGGGGGTAAAGACACCGCCAAAGGTTCCGAATTTTGTCCCAACCGGTGTATGATTCTTGCTGTCTATGTTTTTCATTTGATCAAATGACTAACAACTTGGCGTATCCATACCGATGTGCGCATGGGAAACATCGGGATCTATCTGAAGGACCATCCTGCCGCCCGAAAAAACGCGTACATTGCCATCAGTAGCTGAGACAACGATTGCTGTTGCCTTCGACCGCATCGTCACCGCAGCGGCGGCGGCATGTCGTGCGCCGAGGCCGGCTACCAATTCCATTTCGGTGGGAGGAGAGGTTAAAAAAACGCCCGCCGCCTGGATAAAACCGTCGCCACGGAGAACGAAGGCACCATCAAGTTTGGACAGTTCGACGAGGGCATCATGAATGTCAGGGTTGGTCAGCAAGCGTCTGGACTTTTTGTGTCCATGAAAAGGATTGGGAACCAGCTGCCTGCTGCCCTGCTGGACCTTTATCGAGTCGCCAAGCATAAATATGGCGCCAATTCGTTTTCCGCGCCGCGCCACACGGCCAATTTTGCAGGCGACCAAGACAGCAGTCTCCAGCGCTTTGGGTTGGATGCCATCGGTGAGCGTAATAAGATCCGAGATGGCCAGTCTTTCAACACTCGCCTCTATTTCGGTTAAAACGATGAGCGTTTCCTTTTCCTTGTATACATCATGGCCGATTGCACAGACGATGAGGTCTCCAATCGAAACGCTGGAACACCGAAGCACGACAGCGATGGCATGGCGGATCTGATGGTACTTGTCGGCCATGTAGAACGGCAGGCGAATGACCTCCCGGCCTGCCTTCGTCAGGGTATCGTATGTTTTATTGTTTGTCGTCGTGGCAATGACCCGAAAGTCACCTGATTGCCGATACAGATGTTGCGCCAGCAACCCGGATTCAGTGATGCAGATGATGCCGTCAACGTGGCTCGCCTCTGCGACGTTGATCACCATCTGGGCCAGTTCTTCATCCGAACGAGGGGAGCTTGAGGAGTATCTGCCTTTGGTCATGGTCGCCAACCCTTTCCCCGATCCTTGGCTCTTCTGGATTAAAATCGGCTCAAGACGAGCGCCGTCTTTCCATAACTAAGTTTCAGGGTTTACGCTGCCAATCGGGGCAGATCGCTTCGCGGCTGGCACCCATCTCGGAATTAAAAGGACCGGGATGTCTGTTTTTTCCATGGCTTTGGCATTCATCCATTCAGCCACAACCTCCCCATGACTAACGCCCATAATGATCAAGTCTACCGTGTTTTCCAAGGCAACGTCAATGATAGCAGAGGCAATATCCCCGCGCCTTAAGACTATTTTTACAGGCACTTTCTCTTTTCTGCCAATTTCATTAAAAAGTTCCAGGTTTTTTTTTCCCGTGACCTCTGTCTCGTTCTCGGCAAGGACCCGCAGAAAGACCAGCTTTGCGTTGAGTCTTTGGGCGATTTTGACTATGTAGCCTGCTGTCCTCCGATCAGGTACAGGTCCAGCGGAGGGCACAAAAATTTTCATATCCGCCTCCTTTCTTCAACATCTTACGAGGTCACTAACGCATTGAGCACCCTCTTGAAATCATCCTTTATGGCGTTAGCCATACGAAATGATCAACATCCGAGATGCTTCCTGCCTCCCTTGACACGTGTGGCGACCAGGAGGTTTGTTCATGATACCTTAACGTTAATTCGGATGATAATTTCCTTAAACGATCCTTATGAATTTATTGTGTTTTGGCCGGCGTGACCAACACGTCGATCCGCCGGTTAATGGCCCGTCCTTCAGGTGTTGTATTGGGTGCCAGGGGTCTATCTGGACCATAACCGGCTGCACGAATCCGGTTTATTGGCAGGGTCTTGTTGGCGACCAGGTAAGTTTTGACAGCCTCGGCCCGTTTTTGTGATAGTTCCTGGTTCGTTTGAGCGGATCCGGTACTATCGGTATGGCCCTCGATGGTCACGGTCGGCTGACCGAATGTCTGTATTGCCTGCTGCACTTTGCTAAGCAGGGTGTAGTTGTCTGAGCTCAGGATCGCCTGCCCCACCGGGAACTGAATGCCGCGCATGCGGATAACCAGTTGGTTCCCCTGTTTGTAGACCTCCGCTTCGTCAGGCCGGAAAAAATGCTGGACCTTGTTAAATTTCTCGTTGAACGCACGCTCGGCGGCAAGTTTTTGCCTGGCGGCTTCCTGTTCACTCGAATAGCCTTTCAGGCCACTAAGCTGTTGCTCCAAGCTGGCAAGACGGGTCTGGTGACGCTGTTTCTCTTTTTCGAGGGAATGAGACGTTTGTCCCATGATTTGGAATGTCCCGGCCAACGCACTGAACTGGTCCTCGACGCCTTTGTCCCGCAAATCACCGGTGTTCATAGTTTGCCCCAGGCGTCCGAAAAGGCTCTCCACATATATGGCGGACGCTTCCGGTGTCATCTGCTTGAACTTTTGGCTGCTTTCGCGGATTGCCATCATGCGTCGGGCCATAAATTCGGCATGGGCGGCCTTCTGGCTGATCGCTTCCGTCGCATAGGGGTTCTGGCCGATATAGGCGTCGGCCTCGTTCAACGCTTGGAGGGCGTCGCTATAGGCCATTGGGACGAGCTTCTGGACCTTGGCTTCATCGGCGTCGGCCAACATAATACGCGCATTGCCGATGGCACTGTTTTTGATGGCCATGATTTCCACATCCCGGAAGGCGGCCTGGACCTCGGCGGCATACTCCTGAGCATAACTCAAATTATCCCTCTCAATCGCCGTGGTAAGCTTCAGGTATTCATTTTCCACCTTCTCAAATGGTTTACCGAGTTTGTCGGCATCCACCTTGAGGGCTTTGTTTCTGGCTTCGTTCGTGTCACGCAGGACTGTTCGAGAGACCTGGGCAATCTCTTGTGCTTTTTTCAGATTGGCATTGCCGTCGGCGACATATTGGCTGATGGCAGATAGCTTGGCACCCTTTTCCAGGGCCTTCTTTGCCTTAATTAATGCGGATTGGGCCTCTTTAAACAATTTCGGTGAGAGCACATCTACCTGATTGGATTTTGCACTGGCCAAGTCCGTTTCCAATTGACCGACCAGTTGTCCGGGGTTTACCGAAGCGCCAGATTGATCCGGCATTGTCGCAAGGGCAATCATCAACATTAGAATAATTGCCCCAAAAACAAAACTTTTTCTACTCATTTTATCTCTCCAGGTTGTTGGTTTGATTGAGAACGTCACCGTTTTCGAGAGCGTCCGATTGGATTGAACAGCATGCACAATAATGGAACGTCGGGGCATCCAGAGTTATGCGTGGTTCTTTTGCGGGCCGCCAATTGGAATGACAAGGACCGGAACGGTTGTTTTTTGCTTGACGTATGAGCTGAGCCATTCGTTCAATAGCATCCCTCTACTGGCCCCCATGATAATCATAGCCGATGATTCCTTTTCGGCGAGCTTAACAATTTGTGATATAATATCGCCTGTTTGTAAAATGCCTGTTACCTGCACGCGGGTTTTTTTCCCGCATTCTAAGAAAACGTTTAAGGCTTTATTGCCACGTTCCTGTTCATCTTCTTCATCAATGACATGCAATACAGTTAGTTCTGCCCCAAGCCGTTTAGCGATGTTGACAACATAGGCTGCATTTTCACGAGCTGCTACCGGCCCTGCCGTTGTATATAAAATTCTCATGGCGTTCATCTCCTGTGATCCTGTTTTATAACGCCAGCAGGGTGCTTATGGTCCCGGATATATCGTCTATGCTCGTTCCTTTTTCAAAAAAAGCATCCGCACCACATGCCAAGGCCTCTTTTTTCAGCGTGTCTTGATCCTGGCTGGTAAGAAATATGATACCGACGTTACGGCCGTATACCGCTCTTATGGTTTTGGTAATTTCAAGGCCGCTGCTGTCCGGTAGTTCACCATCCATAAAAATAATATCCGGTAAAAAAGCCTGCATTTTTTTCAGGGCCTCCTCGCCTGAAGCCGCTTCCTCGATGACCACGGATCGAAATTGATCCTTTAAAAGCGCTTTAAT
>NZ_JBFELV010000207.1:0-8542 GCF_041551955.1 Desulfosarcina sp. | reverse complement strand
TCCGACAGGTTGTGCTGTTGGTCCACTGTTTCCCGGACACGAGAAAATATGCGCGCCAGCAGTCGCTCTTTTCCGGCCGCCAGGCGAATCACCGCCTGAAGCAGGAAAAAACTGAGGAAGAGGACGATCACAATCGTCCAGAAGGCGTGTAGAAAAAAGTTGCTCGAAAGAATGCTTCCAGAGAAAAAATTGACCCCGGTAAGCCATCCCGCATAGCCCAGGACACCCAATACCGGCAGATTGAAGACAAGCTGAAGCAGCCCGCCGCTCAGCCGGCGGCCGGCCTGGGTCAATTCATCCTCCAACGCGTCGTTCCAGACGAGGGAAAGGCGCTCCCCGACCTCGTCCCCGTATCCCGGCGCATGTCGAGCCTGGCGCACCGAGGCTGCAAACCGGGCCCTGATCAGTGTTTCGGCGATATCGGGCCACACCCGGGCAATGGCGCTGTCATAGCGCTGCAGGGCCATGCCGGCACCGGATCCACGATCCGTCGCATACAGATCCTTTTTGGAATCCGCATAATGCCTGACCGCGGAAACCGCCCCGACAATCTGCCGGACCGGATTGCCGAATCGCAGCAGGGAGGCGATGCCGGTGCCGAACACCAGGATCCGGGTCCAGACAGCCACCAGCCACCCTACCGGCCCCAACCAACGCTGAGCCAGTTGCTGATATAGGCGGACGTTGATGCCCGGCATCAATGCGTGGCCGCCGCCGCGAAAAGCGGTCACCGCCTGGCGCATGGCTTCCGCCTCGGAGGCGGCCATCTGGTCGATGGCCGCCTCCAAGTCTTTTTTCTCCTTTTGCGCTTCGCTGCGAACGGTTTGTTGAAGGTACTCTCGCAGATTCCGAGCGTTCTCCAGTCGGCGGTCCACGGAAAAGCCGGATCGGTTGAAGGTGCCGACAATCAACTGCCGAAGCTGGTCGAACTGGTTCCGGTCGTGCTTGGGGGTAGCCTCGCGATCCCAACCCGGGTTCTTTAGATGGCTTCTGGCGGAGACACACAGGACCGCCGCCGGTTCTGCGGACCAGGCCTCGCTGATATAGCGGTAAAAGTCGGGCATGATGGTGCCGGTGAGTTCGGCTTCGGCCAGCCGGTCGCATTTGTTCACCGCCACCACCAGGCTCTCTCCACTGAACAACCGTACGTAGGGGGCCAGAAAATCCGTGTGGTCCCGCCGCTTGGGGTTCTCCCCGTCAAACACGCAGACCAGCACATCGGACAGGGTGATGGCCTTGCGAATGATGGGTACGTGCCGGTCCTGGTGGGTGCTGTCCGTGTCCGGCGTGTCGATGAGGATGATATTTTCAAGGGCTTCGGCCGCCTGGCTGGCGTGGACCCTGATGTGTTGCGGGCCCAACTGGTCCATTAGCTGCCCGGCATCGGCGGATTGACGGCAAAACACCACCACCTGCTCGGTGGTTGGACGGCGGTGGCCGGACGGCGAGAGGTTGTCCTCGCCCGACAGGGCGTTGAGCAGCGTGGATTTTCCCGAACCGCTGGGGCCCACGAGCGTAACCACCAGCTTGCGATCGAAGAGCTCGACCAGGCGGTCCAGCATGCGCAGGGACTCGTCGCAGGCTTTTCGCAGGCCGATGGCGGGCCGCCACAGGGAGATGCCGTCCAGGGTCTCGGCCAGCTCTTGAATGTCTGTACGAACGGTTTCCACTTCTCCCATGGCCCGGAGTCTGGCCATCTGCGCATCCATCATGTTTTTTTCTCCAGTGCTCGACCGCAGCGGGCCAGGCGTTCAGCCATCGAATCGATCCGCTTGGCGGTGTGTTCAGCCATTTCCCGACCCCGTCCTAGCAGCGGCCCGGTGATCTTCTCTTCAAACAGGGCTTCGATGGCCGTCAATTTGTGCGTGAGCCAGGCCCGGGCCACAGGGCCCAACAGGGCTTCCAGCTGCTTCAGGTCCGCCTTTTTCATTCCGGCGGTGGCCGGGATAGCCACCAGGGCATACAGGTCGTTGAGGCCGAACAATCCGGCCAGCTTGACCTTGATGCCCACTGCCCCCACAGGATCCCCGGTATGAAGAACATAGGTTACCGCGGCAGTGGCGGGAAGGATGTTGAGCATGGCCGAAAACGTTTGTCGGATTTGATCGATGGTTGTCATGCGGGAGCGCTGCTCGTGGGCCAGTCGCTGCAGATCGGCTTCCAGCTGACTGGTGAGACCGAGCAGGCCCTCCTGCCGGGCCAGCATGTCGTCTACAACAGCCGACCAGTTCTGGCTGCGCAGGTCTGCCTGTGTGGCCGCCAGGACGGGGTGAAGGGGAACCTTGAAGGAAACCATGGCCGAGTCGGTGCGCTGAACGGTAGCCCCGGTTTTTTCGGCCAGTCGGCGGATCGATTCACGCAGCGGACCGACTGCCGGGTCCGTTTCAGACAGGTGGAGCACGACCGCCGGATCGACCGCCGCCTGGCGCAGGCGATTGGCCGCCCGGATGAGATCTGCCTCCAGGGCCGCCGCCATCTTGTCGCCGTCCGGGAACCCGTTTTCCTTCGGTTTTCTTCCGCCTAACCACTTGGCTGCCCGCATCAGCAGACGGACCGGTGTCTCCACCACTCGCCCGGTTTTGCGCATGATCTTGACATGGGACGGGTCGGTATCCTGCCAGATCTCTGAAAACCGGCGAACCACCGCATCCATGGGAAGATGTCCCAGCGCGTCCTGGACACTTCGCTGCTGGACCGTGCGCAGACAGGTCAGGTAAAGTGCCAGGTGTTGACTCGATTCGCGGGCCTCCTCGAAAAACCGGTGCCCCTGTCGGATCACATCGTTGAAAATGGACCGGTGAAGTTCTCTTCTCACCTGACGCGGATCCATCCGTGTCAACGCGGCCATGAGATCAGGCTGGCCCGCTTCCACCGGCAGGATGGTCATCGCCCGCTGTCCGGCCGCCACCTGGTTATCCTCACCGGCCCGGTAAACACCCAACACATGTCGCTCTGCCCGATCGCCGTAAAGGTTTTTGGCCACCGTACCGGCATGCTCAAGGACTTCATCGTCGGTGAAGCCGGGATAGGCCCGGTAGACCAGAAAACAGCTGCGCGTGCCAACGGCGGTAAGCATTCGGGCGACAAAATCAGTGTTGTCGCGGTTGT
The DNA here is from genome assembly GCF_041551955.1 of Desulfosarcina sp. Lineage (GTDB taxonomy): Bacteria > Desulfobacterota > Desulfobacteria > Desulfobacterales > Desulfosarcinaceae > Desulfosarcina. Next base: position 5,434 of record NZ_JBFELV010000207.1, on the reverse strand, counting down.
TGTAGTTGGCGTTGGTAAAGATGTAGACGAACACATCGGCGGCCCGAAGTGACCGCTCGGCCATCTCCCGGTTCTGGTAGCTGCCGCCTGCGCCGGTGTCGAAATCCGGGGTGTCCAACAGCGCCAGATCCGCCGGCAGGCCCGAACTATAATGCAGCAGGGGATCGCCGGGGGTAGTGAGAGCCTGCATGTCCGTCATCTGCTGCGGCGGGCACCCGAAAGGCTCGAAAAGGGCGTCTGCGATACTGGGGGTGCCGCGGTGGGTGGCGTTGAGCGAAACCAGAATCCGGCGGTTCATGCCCGCCCGGCCGCCGGTGGGGGAGACCGCTTCGCCGACAAGGGTGTTGAACAAGGTGGATTTGCCCGAGGAACCGCCGCCGCAAATGGCCGCCACCAAAGGAAATTCCGGTGTCAAGCGGGGGAGCAGGCGCGTGTCCACCGCCTGTTTCCATGCATCGACGGCCGCCACTGAATCAATGGCCACCAGGTCGGCCAGAGCCGCAGTATCCTCCTTTAGCCCGCGGACTGCCGCAATGGTACCTTCATCGTACAATGGATCCACCTGAAAACGGTCTCCTTTCCCTAAGTGGTCGTGTTCAGCAATACGGTGGCACACCGAGATGGCAGAGGCGCCTGGGCCGCCAGGCGCGAGGATCGAGAATACCTGTCGAATTCGAGTGACGAGCAACGCAAACGGACCGGGATGCGTCGGTCATCGAATGCCATCGTATGGATGCACACAACCGCCTGAGGTACCCCTATCACACTTCAGCGGAGCGGTGAAGCAGTTGACAAGTCTCGGTCCGTTCCCATCTTTAGGCCATTCAATGGTTGCTAAGGGAGAAAAATGATGGTCTGGGTCAACGTCCCCGGCCTGGCCGGCAAGGTCTATGTACCGGAAGATGCCAGTCAGGTGCAGCAAAAACATCCGTGCAAAGCGTGCTTCTCCTGCCAATGGTGCGACGAAAACCGCTGCCGAGTTTGTCGCGGCGACCAGGCGGAGATGGGTGACCCTTCGTCTCGGAAACGCTGCAGATGCCATCATGGCGAGCAATCGTCGCCAACCGACACTTACCGAAAATAACAAATACCAAGCACCAAATCTCAAATAAATTCCAACCCACAAGTTCCAAATCCCAAACGAAATCGATAGCTGTTGAGGATGAAAATTTGCCCTCCGGCCTCTCTCCCGATGGCATCTAATCCCTTTTCAATCTATCCCAGAATGCCTTACCGGCGTCCTGCCTGCGATCACCGCCCCTTGGCGGAGGTGGCGGCGCCGGCCCAACACCGCCGGGCCGCGCGCCGCGAAGCCGGCTGACCCGCTCCTCTACCGGCGGGTGCGTGGAGAACAGGCGCTGCAGGCTTTTACCGGACAATGGGTTGACGATGAACATGTGGGCCGTCGACGGGTTGGCGTCCATGGGAATGCGCCGTGAATAGGCTCCCAGCTTTTCCAGGGCCCGGGCCAACCCCTCGGGACTGCCGGCGATGGCGGCGCCGGTGGCGTCGGCCAAGTATTCCCGGGAGCGCGACACGGCCATCTGGATGATCATGGCCGCCATGGGGGCGATGATGGACATGGCGATCATGCCGATGGCGCCCATGCCGCCGCCGTTGTTATCGTTTCGATGCCCGCCGCCGAAAATGGCAGACCAGCGCGCCATGGATGCCAGCAGCATGATGGCTCCGGCCATGGTGGCAGCGATGGTGCCGATGAGAATGTCCCGATTCTTCACGTGGGCCAGCTCGTGGGCCAGCACGCCCATGATCTCTTGCCGGTTCATGAGCGTCAACAGTCCTTGAGTGACGGCAACCACGGCATTCTCGGGGTTGCGACCCGTGGCAAAGGCATTGGGCGTGTCCTTGGGAATGATGTAAACCGTGGGCATGGGCAGGCCCGCCTGACGGGACAGGGTCTGCACCATCTCGAAAAGTTCAGGGGCCTGTTGGGGTGTCGCCTCATGCGCCTGGTACATTTTCAGGACGATCTTGTCCGAAAACCAGTAACTGAAAAAGTTCATTCCTGCAGCCAGAACCAGGGCAATCAACATTCCCTGGCGCCCCCCCAGCAGGTTGCCCACGATCATGATGAAAGCCGTCATCACGGCCAGCAGAAGGGTGGTTTTTAGCTGATTGCCCATTTGCGTCATTTCCTCTTGATAAGGTGTTCACCGTTAAACAAAACGACTGATTTGTCGTTCTCATTCGTGTGCTCAATAATAACACCGATTCGCGCAAAGGCAACAGGGGCGGGACAATCCGCCCATGTCGCTTTACAACCACCCGTTTCGGTGCTACGTTGACCCCATCGTCAAAACCACGTGAACCGAAGTACACCAATAACAGGAAACAGGTTCGGGGAAAAACCTATGGACTACATCAAAATTAAATTCGGAGGCAATTTTGATCCCACCGACCAGGGCTTGGGGAAAACTATTCAGGAAATGTTCAGACCACGTCCCGTCAACCCGATGTTTTCGTCCCGGGAACACCTCTGGACACCGCAGATGGACATTTTTGAAACCCCGGAAGAGATCATGATCTGGGCCGAAATTTCCGGCGTGGAAAAAAACGACCTGGACTTGGAAATCAACTCCCGGGCGGTGAAGGTGTCCGGCATCCGCAGGGAGATGTCCCGGGTGTCCAACGGCACCTACCGACTTGCCGAAATCCAGTACGGGCGGTTCGAGCGGATTCTTTACCTGCCATCCCCAGTGGACACGGAGGTGGTTTCCTCAACCTATGCCAATGGGCTGCTGAAAGTCAGGATTGCCAAACTCAGGCTTGATAAGGTGCACAAAATACCCATCAGCGAAGAGTAATGAACTTTTTCCGGCAGACCCGCGTACCAGTCAGCCGTATCCGCGTAGACGGGCGGCGAAAGGCTCCGCCCCTTCACACCCTTTAAGGAGGGCGTCATGCAAGACAAAAAACCATCCATGGACTACAACACGGACAATATTCCCACCGTGCTCCCCATACTGCCGCTGTTCGATGCGACCCTGTTTCCGAAAATGGTCCTGCCTTTAGTCGTGTTGAAGGGTGAATCGGTTCATTTGATCGACGAGGCCATGGCCAACGACCGCATGATCGGTCTGTTGGTGGCCAAAAAGCAGGAGAATGTAAGACCGGACCCCGAAAGCGGCGACCTGGCCACGGTGGGCACCGCCGCCATGATCCTGAAGATGGCCAAGACCGAGGACAACCATGTTCAGCTGCTGGTTCAGGGGCTGAGCCGCTTCCGTGTCAAGTCATTTCAAAAAGGCAAACCCTACCTGGTGGCAGAAGTGGAGCACTTCAGCGACATCAACCACAAGGACAACGAGACCGAAGCGCTGATGGCCAACGCCATCAAGCAGTTTGGCCGAGTCGTGCAGCTGTCGCCGGGTCTGCCCCATGAAATGGGTTCCATGGCCGCCTCGATCAAGGAACCCGGAACCCTGGCAGACATGATGGCCTCCACGATCAACTCCTCACCCGAGGAGAAACAGCAGATTCTGGAGATACAGGACTCCACCAAACGCCTCAAGGCCGTCACCAAGCTGCTTCATCATCAGCTGGAGATTCTGGAGCTGGGCGACAAGATTCAATCCCAGGTCAAGGGGGACATGGACAAGCGCCAGCGGGAGTATTACCTGCGCCAACAGCTCAAGGCCATAAAAGAGGAGCTGGGGGAAACCGATGAAGCCACCGTAGAGCTAGAAGAATATCGGGCCAAGATCGTAGAGAAAAAGCTGCCCGAGGAGGCGGTGAAGGAAGCAGAGCGAGAACTGGACCGGCTCGCCCGCATGCACCCGTCTTCGGCCGAATACACGGTGGCCATGACCTACCTGGACTGGCTCACCGAGCTGCCTTGGAGCGAAGCGACCGAAGACAACTTGGATATCAAGAAAGCCCGCAAGGTCCTGGACGATGACCATTTCGGCCTCGAAAAGGCCAAGCGGCGAATCATCGAATACCTGGCCGTGAGAAAACTCAAGCCCGACTCCAAGGGCCCCATTCTCTGCCTGGCCGGCCCTCCGGGAACCGGCAAGACATCCTTGGGCAATTCCATTGCCCGGGCGCTGGGCCGCAAGTTTCACCGTATCTCCTTGGGCGGCGTGCGAGACGAGGCGGAGATCCGGGGGCACCGGCGGACCTACGTTGGTGCCCTGCCCGGACGCATCATCCAGGGGCTGCGCCGGGCCGGCTCCAACAACCCCATATTCATGCTGGACGAAATCGACAAGGTGGGATCCGATTTCCGGGGCGACCCTTCGTCAGCTCTGTTGGAAGTGCTGGACCCGGAGCAGAATTTCTCCTTTTCCGACCACTACCTGGACGTCCCCTTCGACCTGTCCAAAGTCATGTTCATCACCACGGCCAACGTACTGGACACCATCCCCTCCGCCCTGCTCGACCGCATGGAGGTGATCCAGCTGCTGGGCTATACGGAAGATGAAAAAGTCAAGATTGCCTCCCGCTACCTAATTCCGCGCCAGCGGGAGGCCCACGGCCTCAAGGCCAAACAGATCAACATCGCCGCCGGCGCGGTGCGCCGCATCATATCCGGGTATACCCGCGAGGCCGGCCTACGAAATCTGGAGCGGGAGATCGCCACCATCTGCCGGGGCGTGGCCGCCGGCATTGCGGAAGGCAAGATCAAGAAGGCCGCCATCAAGGTCGCCGACGTGGCCGAATATTTAGGGCCGGTCAAACTTCAGGCGGAGGCCAAAGCCCGCATGTCCACCCCCGGTGTGGCCATGGGCCTAGCCTGGACCCCCGTCGGCGGCGACCTGCTGTTCATCGAAGCCACGGCCATGAAGGGCAAAAAAGGACTCACCCTCACCGGCCAGTTGGGGGAAGTGATGAAAGAGTCGGCCACGGCGGCCCTGAGCTTCATCCGGGCCAACGCAAAAAAACTGGGCGTGGATGAGAATTTTTACGAAACGCACGACATCCACATCCATGTGCCCGCCGGTGCTATTCCCAAGGACGGCCCGTCGGCCGGCGTCACCATGCTCACGGCCCTGGTCTCCCTGCTGAAAAACAAACCCATCCACAAGAACCTGGCCATGACCGGTGAAATCACCCTGCGGGGCCAGGTGCTTCCCGTGGGAGGAATCAAGGAAAAAATGCTGGCCGCCCACCGCGCCGGCATCAAGACCATCCTGTTGCCCAAATGGAACGAAAAGGACCTGGTGGACCTACCCCAGAAAGTGCGCGCCGATATCCAGTTCCATTTCTTGGATAAAATGATCGATGTGCTGAAAATCGCCATCAATGAATAAGGTAACCGTTTATGGTTTACAGTTATCGGTTCACGGTTAAAAAATACAAAAACGAAAGATAATGATAGGGTCTACTTGTTAGGGTTGTGAAGTTTGGAAGAAGCTTCCAGATAATCAGTATCCAAAATGCTTCAATCTTTGTATGGTTCATTGAAAAAACG
>NZ_JBFELV010000206.1:0-8554 GCF_041551955.1 Desulfosarcina sp. | reverse complement strand
TGCCAGTCTTGGCGCCATTCAGCGGCGGCTGCTGGTGCTGGAAGAGCAGGGGGCCGAACGATTTTTTGGCGAGCCGACCCTGCAACTGGCCGATCTGATGCACACGGATTTTTCCGGACGCGGGGTCGTGAGCCTTTTCGATGCCAGCCGGCTGATCCACAATGCACCGCGTCTTTACGCGGCCTTCTTGCTCTGGCTGCTGGCCGAATTGTTTGAGCAGCTGCCCGAAGTGGGTGATTTACCGGCCCCGAAGCTGGTACTTTTTTTTGACGAGGCGCACCTGCTTTTTTCAGGAGCCCCGAAACCATTGCTGGAAAAAATTGAACAGGTGGTCCGGTTGATCCGGTCCAAGGGCGTCGGGGTCTATTTCATCACCCAGAATCCCATGGACCTTCCGGATAACGTATTGGGCCAACTGGGGCTTAAAGTTCAGCATGCCCTGCGGGCATTCACACCCAAGGATCAAAAGAGCATTCGGGCCGTAGCGGCCTCGTTTGTGACCAATCCGCTATTTCAGACAGCCGACAAGGTCACCACCCTGGGCATCGGTGAAGCCCTGGTCTCCGTGATGGGCGATGACGGCAGGCCTCAGCCGGTGCAGCAGACTCTGATTGCGCCTCCGGAGGGCCGCATCGGTCCGATATCGGATGACGAGCGAGAGGCCGTCATGCAGCGCGCACCCATCCGCGGACGCTATGATGCTGCCGTGGACAGGTCGTCTGCTTACGAGATGCTCAAGCAACGTGCTGAAACCGCCCGGACGGCTGAAACGCAGCGGCTGAAGGAGCTGGAAGCGGAGAAAACTCAGCGCCAGGGTCAGCGGCGCAAGACTACCGGCGGGCGCCAGCGCCAGAGCGTCGGAGAGGCCATGATCAAAAGTGCCGCACGCTCGATCGGCAGCTCAATCGGCAGACAGATCATCCGGGGCGTGTTGGGATCCATTTTCGGCAAACGATAGGGAAAGGAGAATTCCCATGGAAGATAACGGCGATGAACTGGAGGGTGGCGGACCGGCGGATGAGGAGGAAGTCGAGTCAGACGCTGAACCTGAAGACGACGCCATCCTGCATGAAAAAAACGGGACCTCGTCTCCCCGCGAAAATATCTGATGATCAATCCATTTTCCATCCTCAATCGGTATTTGTTTCTGGAGATGTTGCCGCCGTTTTTTATCAATCTGGCCTTTTTCTCCTTTATCTTTCTGATGAAGCAGATTCTCGAAATCACGGATATGATCGTCAATCACAAGGTGGGTGTCGTTCCGGTGTTTCTGCTATTGGCCTACACCATGCCTTATTTTCTTCAGTATATCATCCCCATGTCCACGATGATGGCGGTCTTGATGGCGCTATTGAGAATGTCCAGCGACAATGAGATTATGGCTCTCAAAGCCGGGGGGGTAAGCATATACCGTTTGTTGACGCCGGTGCTGATCTTCAGCCTGACGGGAACCCTGATTACCGGGTACATGACCATCTTCGGTGTTCCATCGGGCGCTGAACGTTTCAAAACGTTGCTTTTTGATGTGGCCGCCGCCAACCTGAACGTCAGCATAAAAGAGCGGACATTTAACGATAATTTCAAGCAGATCATGCTTTACGTCAATAAAATAGATCCCCAGAGCGGTGAACTGCACAATGTGCTGATTGAAGACAGCCGAACGTCAGGGGGCAACAATACGGTCGTTGCACGGAGAGGACGGCTTTTCGGCGAACCTAAAGAGATGGTTTATTTCCTGCGGCTGTATGACGGAACGATCAGCCAGATGGACATGCGCGACCGGTCTTCTCACACAATCAATTTTGAAACATATGACATCCGGTTGGACCTGAAAGATGTCATTTCGACGCCTGGTATCGCCAATCAGGCTCCCGATGAAATGACCCTGCCCCATCTCAGGGCCTATTTGAAACGGGTCAGCTCCGACAAAGCCCAGTACCTCAGCGCCCTGCTGAAATATCACAAGAAATTTTCGATACCCGTAGCCTGTTTGGCCATGGGGCTGCTGGCCATGCCCCTGGGCATCCAGGCCCGGCATTCTAAAAAAGCATTTGGGATCGGGCTGGGACTTCTCTTTTTTCTGCTGTATTATATTCTCCTTTCCGTGGGTACGGCGTTCGGCGAGAATGGCAACTACCCGCCGGTGGTCGGCATGTGGATGCCCAACGTGGTCCTCGGGGGATTCGGCATTTATCTGCTGGTTCTGTCGGCCAAAGAAAAAAAGATCCGCGTCAATTGGGTGGGACGGATGGTAGATGGAGTCATGAAACGGTTCGGAAGAATATGACGATTCTTTACCGCTACGTCACCAGGGAGATACTGGCCAGTTTTTTGATTGTACTGGTTGCGGTGCTCAGCATTTATGTAGCGGTCGATTTCATCGAAAAAATTGACAACTTCATGGAGGCGGGGGTACCGGCGACCCGTTGTGTCGTCTATCTGCTGTACAAACTCCCCTTTATTTTTGTCCAGATTGCACCGGTGGGCTTTCTTCTGTCGATTCTGGTTGCCCTGGGGTTGATGAACAAAAACAATGAAGTCATCGCCCTCAAAAGCTGCGGCATCGGCAAGAACCGGCTGCTCAAACCAACCATGGTACTTGGCGTGCTTTTTTGTGCAGGGTTGTTTCTGGTTGCCGAAATGCTTGTGCCGGCATTTATGGTCAACGCCAACCAGATTTGGCTGCAAGAGGTCCGAAAAAAGAACATCTACGCGTCCAAGACCAATGATATCTGGATGCGAGCCGCCCGGCAGATCATCCATATCAAACAATATGTGCCCGAAGAGAAACGGGTTGCCGGCATCACCATACACACCTTTGATGATAACTTCCGGCTGATTGAGCGAGTCGACGCCGTCGCGGGCGTGTTTGAAAACGGTCGGTGGCAACTCGACGACGCTGTTCGACAGGTGTTTGAATCAGATGGTGGCGACCAGAGAATCACTTTACACAACACGATCGTGGCCGATATCGATCTGAACCCCGACGACCTGGCCCAGGCGGCAAAACAGTCCGATGAAATGGGTTTGGCCGAACTGGGGCGTTATATCCGGAAAGTGGAGCGGGAAGGTTATGGCGCCACCCGTTATCGCGTTGACTATCACAGCAAAATGGCCGCACCGTTTGTCTGCATCTTTCTCAGCGTTCTCGGTGCCGGCATCGCTCTGCGGGGAAACATGCGCGAGGGGATGCCGGTGAGCATCACGTATGGATTGGGGATTGCATTTCTTTACTGGATTTTCAACAGCTTCTGTCTTTCCCTGGGCTATGCGGAATTGATGCCTGCCGTGATCGCGGCATGGTTGGCCAATCTGGTGTTTTTCAGTTTTGCCGGTTTTTTGCTGCTGGTTTCCAATTGAAGTGGCAGTCGGCTTGTTCAGGATGCTTTCCCGACGACAGAGGGCCATCGTGGTTTACGTTTATAATCTTGCAATGGGTTTAGCGATTATTTTGTTGTGGCCGGTCTGGGTTCCTTTGGTGTGGACCCGAAAAAAGCGTCGTCGCACGTTTATGCAAAGATTGTTCATGCAAGCCCTTTCCCGAAGCGGTCCTGAATCGCCAGCTGCCCGGGGGAGATGGTGGATTCATGCCCTTTCGGTGGGAGAGGTGCTGTCGGCTGAGCCGCTGGTCAAAGCGCTGGCCCAAAAAAATGGTGCCCGGTCGCTGATCTTTACGGCATCTACCCAAACCGGCTTTGAAATGGCCATCCGTTTGATCGCACCGCATGTGTCTGCGGTCAGGCATTTTCCCTATGACACGCTCTTTTCCGTGAACCGGGCGCTGAATGTGATTAGACCATGTCGGGTGGTGATCGTGGAAACAGACATCTGGCCGAACTTCCTCCATCGATTAAAAAAACGCAGGATCCCGGTTTATCTGGTTAACGCCCGGCTCTCCGATCGATCCTTTCACGGGTACACGCGTATCGGCTGGCTGATGGCGCCCTTGCTGTCGGTGTTCGGCCGGATCTGCGTGCAGACGGACGCTGATCGATTGCGTTTTCGGGCCTTAGGGGTTGCTGACGACAGATTGATGACGGTGGGGAATATCAAATTTGACCAGGCCCCCGCCAGGATGTCGACAGCAGAAAAAAAACAGTTAGCACAGAAATTCAACCTTTCGGCGGACGCACCCGTGTGGGTGGCCGGCAGCACCCACGAGGGAGAAGAGGAGATCCTATCGATCGCCTACCGGAAGGCATCTGCGGCCGGTATCCATGCGGTGCTGATTGTCGCCCCGAGAGATCCGGACCGCGCTGCCGCTGTGTGCCAAATTTTCAGCCGCTCAGGATACGGTGCCGTGACGCTTTCCCAGATGGAAAAGCAACCCGCCCCGTCCAGCGTGGTGGTGATCGACCGCATCGGCATGCTTCGCCGCCTGTATGCACTGGCCGACGTTGCCTTTGTGGGCGGCAGCCTGGTGAGTGAGGGCGGCCACAATCCTTTGGAGCCGGCTTCTGTGGCCAAACCGATTCTTTTCGGGCCCCACACCGATGATTTTCGCTGGATCTGCCAGACGTTAGAAAAAGCCGGCGGCGCCATGCGGGTGCACGATGCAGATCAACTCGCCGAATGGGTTGTCCATCTGATCGCTAACCAGGCGGACAGCCGTCGTGTCGGCCGCTGTGCCTATGGGGTGTTTGCCAAACACCGGGGCGCCGTGGAACGCACCCTTGCGGCAATCGACGCGCCCGTTGACAGCGTGGACCCATGACCCGGTTAAAAAAAATCATCCAACGATTCGAGCGGCGAGTTGAGATGGCGGCCAAGGGAGAAGATCCCACGCCGTTTATTTCCATTGAAACCGTCCTGCGGGTTCTCTCCGTTGTATACGGCGGCCTCATGTGCCTGCGTGCTCGTCTTTATGAAACGGGTGTGCTCACCTCTAAACGCCTTCCATGCCGTGTTTTGTCCATCGGCAACCTGGTTGCCGGTGGAACGGGGAAAACGCCCATGACGATCCTGGTTGCCCGAATGATCCGGGATATGGGTTGCCGCGTGGTGGTGCTCAGTAGAGGCTATGGGGGGCGGATGGAAAAAATGGGGGGCATCGTCAGCGATGGCCGGACGATATTCAAAGGCCCTGAAGATGCCGGGGATGAACCTTATCTGATGGCCAGGATCTTAAGGGGCATTCCCGTAACCGTGGGCCGACGGCGGTACGACGCCGGCATGATGGCCGTGAAGCGGTTTAAACCGGATGTGATCGTGCTCGATGACGCCTTCCAGCATCTCCGGTTAAAAAGGGATTTCAACCTGGTCCTTCTGGACAGCCGATCGCCGTTTGGCAACGGTCACCTGCTTCCGCGAGGGCTGCTACGGGAGCCGCTTTCGGCACTGCGCCGGGCGCATGCGGTCGTATACACGCGCAGCGAACAAGCACTCAATCGCCCAATCCGTGATCGGTGGATAACGCACCAACCGATGTTTTACGCCACCCACCACCCGATAGTCAGAAAGGTTGATCAGACGGACCGCCTATTGGCAGATGATGCGTTGGACATCGGTATGTTGAAGGGCAAGAAAGCCGTCGCTTTTTCCGGCCTGGCAGACAACGCACAGTTTTTCGATTCATTGGAGCAGGCAGGGTGCGCGCTTGTGCATACTTTTTCCTTCGCAGACCACTACCATTATGATGCCAGTGATTTGGACCGGATCGCCGCAGCGGCTAAAAAAAAAGGCGCCGATGTGCTGGTGACATCTTTAAAGGATGCTGTAAAAATCGAAAACGTTAAACAATGGCCGGTGGCGCTGGTGGTCGTCGACGTAATCATCAAACTGGCCAAGAATGATGTGTTTTTCAAGACCCTTTCCGATGTGCTGGTCTCAAAACCAACCTGAACCATCCTAAAGATTTTCCACGCCAACCCGATACTTTCTTCAATCCAGCGAACTCCCATAAGCGACAGGCTATCGTTGAGAAGGCACGGTGCAGAGAGCCGCTATTAAAAATTTTAATAGTTGAGGCATCATGCTTAAAAACTTTTAAGGCTTGCAATGGGCATGATGGAGGCGTTCAGATTGCGATAATAAAATGATTTGGGAATTAATCGTGCGAAACAAGGTAGATAGCAAGGGTATGATGGTCTCTTCAGCCCAATTTTTTAACTGTGGCATAAAATTTGTTTGCATCATTTAAAAAATGACCCACAGGGGAGATACAATGCAAGATCAATTTGAATCCAACGTAAACGAAGACCGGATGATTATCGGATGTTCGCCCTTTCAAAAGAGTAAGTGCGGCAAGATGAACAATCGGGCTGGATTTTCAGTGATGGAATTGATGGTGACCATTGCCATCGTCGGTATTTTGGCGGCCGTCGCCATTCCCAGCGGCTTTTCCTGGCGCAGAAACGCCCAGTTCAATTCAGCGGTGCGAGACGTCAAGGCCAATATGGAGTTGACCCGCATGTTCGCCATCCGGAGCAATTTGCCGGCCGACGTCGTTTTTGTCGACGGCGCCAATACATTCTCGACCGTCAGGAGGAGTCGCGCCGCCGGCGTTTTGGTCGCGCTTCCTCCTCAGGTGTTCCAGTTGGCCCCCGGAATCACCTTGACGTCGACGTTCGCTGGCGATGTGCTAAATTTTAACAACCGCGGAATGGCATTTAACGCCGGTGTGCCCAATCCCGGCACGGTGACTGTCAATGGACCCGGCGGACTGGTGCGCAACATTGCGGTCAGTCTTGTGGGCAGTTCTCAAGTCCAGTAATGGCCGGAACCCAGGAGGGAAATCGACGTATGAGACGCTCAGACCAATTAGGATTCACGCTCGTCGAACTGATGGTCGCCATGGTCATCGGATCCATTCTGATGGTGGCGGTGGTTGCGGCCTACCAGATTCAGGTGGGCAGCAAAAACACCCAGGAGGCGCTCACGGACATGAACACCACGGCCCGGGCGGCCCTGGAGATCATGACCCAGGAGCTGAGCACAGCCGGTTGCGATCCCAACGACACCAACACCGCAGGGATCGTGAATGCCGCGGCCAATGATCTGACCTTTACCATGGACATCGGCAATACCGCCGGCAACTCTTTCCGGCCGGACGGCCTGCTCGATGGCCCCAATGAACAGATCCGCTATGCGATCAACGCCGCCGGGAATTTGGGGCGGGACCGATTGGATGGGGCCGGTCTGCAGCCCCTGGCGCGCAACGTGGACGCCATTGATTTCGTGTATTTGGACGGCAGCAACCCGCCCAACGTGATTGCGAGTCCGATAGCCGCTGCCAACTTAGGGGACGTCCGCAGCATCCAGATCACCATGGTGGCCCGTTCCGGGCGGCCGGCGTCTGGATTGATGCGGACGCCGGTGGACAACCGCGTCTACACCAACCAGCAGGGCACCGTGTTGGTGTTTGCCAATGGTGCTCCCAATCCCCCGAACGATTCGTTTCGGCGCCTGTTGCTGACCACCACCGTCAATTGCCGCAACCTGGGTGTCGGACCCTAACGGACCGCCCCAAAAGGAGATCAATCGATATGGCACGAACGCGTTTTGTTTCCAATGCCTCCGGGTTCACAATGATCGAGGTGATGGTCGCCATCGCTATCTTTTCCATCGGCCTGATGGCTATGGGAACGCTTCAGACCGCCGCGCTGATGAGGACCGGCGATGTCACCAGAAAGACCGAAGCCTGGCCGTTGCTCGCGGAGCAGGCGGAACGGATCAAACAGCTGCCGTTCTACCTGAATGTGGGTGCCCAGACCCACCCGCCTGAATTGGACGCCGGCGGGTTCGGCGGTCCGCGCAGCGTCGTCTCCCCGGATGGACGGTACACCATCCAATGGGAGGTGGCGGATGACGAAGCCATCGTGCTGCAAAACGAAACGGCCTTGCCCGGCGTGCCGGTCGGCACCTACACGGTCCAAAAACGGATTACCATGGTGGCCTTTGGGCAGGGCGGCAACCCGCTGGCGCCCATGGCGCAGGTAGAATTTTTCAAGGTGTGGTGGGCCACGGGCGTACCTTAAGCCCGACGCCTGTGAACGGGATGACCACTATTCACCATCAATCCACGAGGTTTCTTAAAATGATTTGCCAAACCGATCAGATAGCACTGTCAACCCCGGCTGTCGGCGATTCGCAGGGCCATCGGTCCGGCTCCATAGCCAACCAAAACGGTTCCGTGATGGTCCTGGCCCTGATGATCATGGCCATTATGATGGTGATCGCCATTGCTTCCTCCGACACGGTTGTCACAGAAAATTTTATCGTCCGCAACGTCGGAATTCACCATCAGAATATCAACCTCGTGGAATCGGCCCTCATGAATGGCTTGCAGCAGTTCATGCAGATCGCAGACAACGACCCGGACAACTTCGATCCGGACATCTCCAACACGGACTGGATCAACAACCGATCCGATGCCTGGACCACCGGCGCCTGGTACAATCGGGGCGATGTCGCCACGATGTTGAATGCCAATAATTCAATCAATGCCAACGAGGACGCGTTAGGCAATAATGTGATCGACACCCTGGCCACCCGGGGCGAGGCCGCCAACGGCGGGCTGCGCTGCTCCATTGTGGGCTGGGAACCGGTCGTCTAC
>NZ_JBFELV010000205.1:0-8608 GCF_041551955.1 Desulfosarcina sp. | reverse complement strand
GGGTCTTTTTGCGGTTGGTGATCACCTTTTTGTCGAAAAGGGGCAAGAACCCGTCGGTGATCAGCTGGGTGTGGATGCCCAGGTCTTTTTTGTCGGTCAGGTGCTGCAGGATGGCAAAGGGGAGATGGCCGAAACCAATTTGAAGGGTGGCGCCATCGTCCACCAGTTGATTGACATAATACCCGATACGGTTGGCGGTTTCCGAATCTTTAATGCTGGGGAGCGCCTCCACCAGCGGCTCCTCATGCTGCACCAGGTAATCGATGTCGTCGATGTGGACAAAACTGTCTCCCGAGGTCCTCGGCATGCGTGGATTGACCTGGGCGATGACCATCTTGGCATTTTGCATGCCGGCCAGGGTGATGTCGATGGATACGCCGAGGCTGCAGAAGCCGTGCTTATCCGGCGGGCTGACCTGAATCAGGGCCACATCCAGGCCAATCCGACGATTGGCGAAGTATCTGGGGATTTGGGACAGGTAGGTCGGGATGTAGTCGATCTTACCTTCGAATGCCGCTTTTCTCATGGAACTGCTGATAAAAAACAGCTTAAGGGAGAACCGTCTCAAAAACTTGGGATCGTCCACATAGTTGGAAAAGGTCCAGGAGAGCATTTGATAAACCATGATGTCCTGCATGCTCAGATCTTCCACCATGGTCCTTATCAGGTGTTGGGGTTCGCCGCACCCGGTTCCAATGAACACCCGGCTTCCATTTTTGATGTTGGATATGGCGGTTTGCGCGTCCATCAGCTTGTGCGGACATGCCGTCTTCAGATCCATCCCATCCTCCCGTCCTTCATGTTGGTTTTTAACGCAGTTGGGCCGCTTGCATTCGTTTTCGTCACCCGGCAGTGTGTCTAAGCGCAAAAACGCGGCCATTCCATCTTAAATCAACCCGATAGTCAAGCAGACAGTTGAGGTGCCTGATTGTCGCGTCATACAAAACAGTTGACAGGAGAAAGGCAGATTCATAGTTTCATCTGAAGGAATCAGACTTAGCGTGTTCTCACAGAAAGGCAGGTTCGACCCATGAAAGTGATTCAATACAGCCAAGAACCGGAAACCCGTTTCGACAATGACATGGTCAAAGGCGTTTCGGGTCGTGTGGTCATCGGCAAGGCGGACGGCGCCCCCAACTTCTGCATGCGCGTGTTCGAACTGGACAGCGGCGGCTTCACCCCCAGGCATAGACACGACTGGGAACATGAGATCTTCTTTCATGCCGGTCAAGGCGAGGTGTGGCAACATGGCAGCTGGGTGCCGGTCAAGGCCGGCAGTGTGGCCTTCATTCCGGGCAATGAGGAACACCAGATCAGAAATGCCGGGGATGGGCGGCTGACCTTCGTATGCCTGATACCATCCGGCCCACCGGAATTGTAACATGCCAGGGACACTCAGAAATCCACTGCCCACGGTCGATATTATCATCGAGGTGCAAGGCGGTATTGTCCTTATCGACCGCAAAAATCCACCCCATGGATGGGCTATCCCCGGCGGTTTCGTGGATTACGGCGAGTCCGTTGAAGATTGCGCCGTCAGGGAGGCACGCGAGGAAACCGGCCTGAACGTTCGTCTGAAAGAACTGCTTTATGTGTATTCCCGGCCGGAGCGGGACCCGAGGCACCATACCCTGACGACGGTATTCATTGCCACGGCGGACGGACAGCCCGTCGCCGCCGATGATGCAAAAGCGGCCGGTGTCTTTTCCGCCCGGACACTACCCGTCTTACTGGCTTTCGATCACGCCGATATTTTAGGGGATTATTTTCGATGTCAAGATGGTGTCGACCGGCGGATCGTCTTTAAACACCATCTTGATCGGATACCGTAGCAGCGGAAAACCAGGGCGTGTTTGGACAGCCGAACCGCCTGATTCGCGGGTAAGGCCATGAAGCGCCGTCGATCATCCACAGGGAACCGGCCTTTTCAATCCCTGGGAAAAATACTTGCCGAGAAAAATATTCACCTGCCCGAGGTCAAGCTCCCGGATCTGCCGGTTCGCCGGTTGACGTCCCGGGAAGAGCGGTTGCTCTTTCGCCAGGCCATGGCCGATGTGATTCCGCTGGCCGACACAAGAATCGTTCCGCCGGCGCGCTCTATCCCTACGTCGAATGCGCAAGCCATCGAAGATCCAGATGCTGAAACCGTCCGACAACTCAGGAAACTGATGGAGACCGGAGAGGGATTCGTACTCAGACACACCGCTGAGTATGTCGAGGGCTCGGCAGGATGGATGCCTCCGGAGATGTTTCGCCGCCTTCACGGCGGGTATTTTTCCATCCAGGATCATGTGGATCTTCACGGGTTGAACCTCACCGCGGCGAAAACGCACCTCGACCGGTTCCTGAAACGGGCCATCGCGGCCGGCAAGCGGGCGGTGCTGGTGGTCCATGGTCGGGGACGCTGCTCGCCGGGACCGCCGGTGCTCAAACCAAACCTGGCCCGATGGCTGGTCAGTGGGCGCTGGAAACGCTGGGTGATCGCATTTACCAGTGCCAGGTCCCACGACGGCGGCACCGGCGCCACCTATGTGCTACTCAGACAAAGGCCGAAGCAGTGATGTCCCAAGGGAGTCAAGCGATGCGTGCCACCGATGTGATGACGACCCGATACATGACGCTGAAACCCGATAACACGATTACCGAGGCGGTCAATCGTTTTAAGGCTGCCAGTCGGCAGGAGGGGAAAAATGTTTTCGGGTTGATGGTCACCGACGATACGGATCGGTTGGTGGGAATGCTTTCCATGTATGATATTTTGCTGTTTGTCCAGCCGCGGCATGCCAACATCTGGCAGGAACTGGAAGCGGATGCGCAGGCCAGCGCATTCAAAGAACTGTTGGGTCGGGTGAAATCCATTCGGGTCGGCGACCTGATGACCACCGACGTGGTGACCATTGCGCCGCAAACCCATCTGCTGACCATCCTGGATGTCATGATTAAGCGCCATATTCGGCGGTTGCCGGTGGTCCGGGAACAGGAGGTGGTTGGCATTGTTTATATTTCGGATCTTTTCTACCACCTGCTGCAGCAATATTTGGCTTAGCCAGGGAAAGGGGAATCCATGCCGCTGGCCAGAACGCGAAGTGTGCTGAGCGGGATGCGGGTCAAAGAAGCCATGCGCCGCCAGATGATTTCAGTGGACGGATCGACATCTATTTCGACCGGCATCGGCCGATTGATTAAATACAAGGTGGATGCCTTGCTGGTGATGGACACGCAAGGAAGACCGGCGGGAATCGTTTCCAAGACAGATATGGCGGGTGCATATTATGCAGAAATGCCTGCGGACACGCCCCTGGAGGCAATAATGGCCGGGCCCCTGTTAACCTGCTTTATCGACGACGGATTGGAACATGCGCTGGACATGATGATCAACAGCGGCGTTCATCAGCTTTTCGTGGTGGGGGCCGACGCCGGACGGTTCGAAGGCATGTTGAATTATGGGGACATCCTGGGGGTGGTGTTCCAGATCTGTCGCCGTTGTCGGAAAAACAGAATGCGACCTTTTGCAGCAGACGATGATGACCATCAGCCGACAGAAACACGCGTGTCGGATGTGATGACATCGTCGGTAATCAGCTGTAAGGACAGCAATGACCTCTATCAGGTAATGGAAGTCCTGACCGCGCACCGGATGAGTGCGGTCCTGGTGATCGGTGACGGCGGACGCCCTGCCGGCGTCATTTCCAAGACCAATCTGGTCGTGGCCTGGCATCGGGGGATTGCACCCGACGCGAAAGCCGTTGCGGTGATGAGTCAACCGGTGATCTCTTGCGATCGAAAAGATACCATCGACCAAGCCCTGGCACGTATGCTCGTGGGTGACCTGGGGCGTATTTTCGTTCACGATGAGAAACCTGGCAAGATTGTCGGGGTGCTTTCCCTTTCCGATGCCGCCAGGCACCGGTCCGGCACCTGCCATGCCTGCATCTCCAGCAGGATGGTCGGTTAAACGAATGGCATGGCTCTCGAAGTGAGAAGTCATCCATGGATGTGATTAATTTCGGCTGGCCGACTTGGTGCTGAAAAGCGCTTGACACCTGATCACAAAACCCATACACAGTTGTCGATCATTGTTAAAAAATATATAAATTACAGTCATATAATCTTATTGGTACCGATTGGATCCATTCGCGATGACGCTCTCCGATTTCCCCGCAACGGTCGACACCCTCTGGCTGGACATCCACTTGGTCACCCTGGCCGACCAGACCCCGTATGGCGTGGTTGAAAAAGGTGCCATGGCCGTCGACAAGGCGAAGGTCGTATGGCTGGGGTCGGTCGACGCGCTGCCATCGAATGCGCTGGATAGAGCCCGGTCGGTCCACCGCCTCGACAATGCCTGGGTCACTCCAGGCTTGATCGACTGCCACACCCATCTGGTCCACGCCGGCAATCGTGCCAGGGAATTCGAAATGCGGCTGAACGGCGCCACTTACGAAGAGATCGCCAGGGCCGGCGGGGGCATCATCAGCACCGTAAATGCAGTCAGAAACGCCTCGGAAGCCGATCTGTATGGACAGTCCGCCGGTCGGTTGAAGGCCATGCTGGCCGAAGGGGTGACCGCCGTGGAGATCAAATCCGGTTACGGACTGGATACAGAAAACGAGTTGAAAATGCTTCGTGTCGCACGGCAGTTGGGCCGGGAATTCCCGGCCAGTGTCATGGCGACGTTTCTGGGTGCGCACGCCCTGCCGCCGGAATACGCGGGACGGCCGGACGCCTACATCGACCTGGTGGTGGACGCGATGATCCCCGCTGTTGCCGCCAAGGGTCTGGCAACCGCCGTGGATGCTTTCTGTGAGCGGATTGCCTTCACGCCGGCCCAGACCGAACGCGTCTTTACTGCCGCTTTGAAGCATGGGCTTCGGGTCAAACTACATGCCGAGCAGCTCAGCGACAGCGACGGCGCTGCTTTGGCAGCCAGATTCGGCGCCCTGAGCGCCGATCACCTGGAGCACCTGAACGCGGCCGGCGCGGCGGCCATGGCCGCCGCCGGCACCGTGGCCGTGCTGCTGCCTGGAGCCTTTTATTTTCTCAAGGAGACCTGCAAGCCGCCGGTGGATCTGTTGCGCGGGCAGGGGATTCCCATGGCCTTGTCCACCGACTGCAATCCCGGTACGAGCCCAACGACATCGCCGCTGCTCATGATGAACATGGCCTGCATTAATTTCGGACTTACCCCGGCCGAAGCCCTTGCCGGCTTTACTATCCATGCTGCCAGGGCTCTGGGCATGCAAGACCGGTGGGGAACCCTCGAGGTCGGTAAGCAGGCTGATTTCGCGGTATGGGACATCGAAGCGCCGGCTGAACTGGCCTATCGCATGGGTGGCAATCCCTGCCGCATGACGGTCAAAGGGGGAGAGATCGTCCATCGGTGGTCTTAGCACATCCGCTTGTGGATCGGGCGCGACAATCAACAACGCGACAATTGGAGAAAGGGAGCAGACCGCATGAAAAGTAAAATCGCTGGTTGGGTAGTGGCAAGTTTCGTGATTTCAGGACTCATCGGTACGGTGATGGCCGCCGACATCATCAAGATCGGGTTTCATGCGCCGCTGACCGGATTCGCCGCCAGCGACGGAAAATCCGCTACCGAAGGCGCCACGCTTGCCGTTAGCCAGATCAACGCAGCCGGCGGCGTCCTGGGCAACGCGTTGGAACTGGTGGTGTATGACGACGAGGCCAAGCCAGCCCAGGCCATTCCCATCGCCAACAAACTCATCGGCCAGGACAAGGTCGTTGTGGGGATCTCCGGTTCATACTCCGGTGCCACCCGCTCTGCAGCAGGGATATTTCAAGAAGCCAAAACACCTTACATCAGCGCATACGGCATCCATCCGGACATCACCCGCGCCGGGGAATACGTCTTCCGTACCAGTTTTCTGGGGCACGTTCAAGGCAAGGCCGGCGCCAAGCTGCTCGGTGAGATGATGGGCAAGAAAAAGGTGGTGACGATCACCCTGCAGAACGATTTCGGTCAGTCCCTGGCTGCCGGTTTTGCGGAGATGGCTCCCGCCTACGGTATCGACATCGTCGGGGCTTACCAATACTCCATCAAGGACCGCCAGTTCGGAGCCATCGTGGCCAAAGTCAAGTCCGACAACCCCGATGCCATCTACGCCAGCGGTTATTATTTTACGGCCGGCCCACTGGTCAGTCAGTTGCGGGCGGCAGGCGTCGCCTGTCCCATCGTCGGGCAGGAAGGCTACGACAGCCAGAAGTTCATCGAAATAGCCGGGGCGGCCGCCGAAGGAATCATCATCACCACCAGTTTAGACCGCGACTCTCAGGTTCCGGAAACCGCCGATTTCATCAGCGCGTTTGAAGCTCAGGCCGGTTTCAAGGCCGATATGGTGGCCGCCAGCGGGCACACGGCCGTAATGGTTGCAGCCGATGCCATCCGGCGTGCCGGCAGCACTGATTCCGGCAAGGTGCTGGCCGCGATGAAAGCCACCGATCTGAAGGTTTCCACGGGAACCATTCGGTTCAATGCCCTGGGGGAGGTCATGAAGGCGGTACAGATACAGGTCGTCAAGGACGGCAACTGGCACCACTATGCGGTGATCGATGACCCCGACCTCCTGGCACCGCCGGAAAAATAGACGAAACTTATTCCATTTCGGCATGCGGTTCAGCGGGTATCGGAAGCTATCCGCCACGTGGCGCCTTTCGACATCGCGTTGAGCGGTTGAAGCGAATGCGTTCCCCGTTGACGATCGCGCGAACCTGTTGACGTTTCGGACCGTTCTCTATGCTTTATCTCGAACTGCTCATTCAAGGCCTGATATACGGTTGCATGTACGCCTTGATCGCCGTGGGCCTGACCCTGGTTTATGGACTTTTGCGTATCCTGCACGTGGCCCATGCCGGCCTTTTTACACTGGGCGGCTATCTGGGGCTTCTGCTGACCAACGCCACCGGCAGTCTGTTGCTCTCCATGCCCCTGGCTGCCGGGCTGGTGGGGCTTTTGGGTATGGTGATCTACCGGATTTGCTACCAGCCCATCCTGGACCGTCCCCCCTACGTGGCCCTGATTGCTTCCATCGGGCTTTTCATCGCCATGGAAGAGCTCTTTCGCCTGATATTCGGCCCTTATGGACTGACCTACGCCCACCCCCCGCTGCAACAGTTGTTCCACTATCATGGCATTACCCTGAGGGCCGTTGATCTGGCTATTGTGATCGGCAGTGTGTCCATTCTGGGAACCCTGGCGTGGTTGGCTCAAAAGACACGCATCGGCATGGCTTGGCGGGCCACGGTGGATGATCCCCAAATGGCCGGCAGCTTCGGTATCAGTGTGCTCAGGGTGCGCTACCTGAACTTTTTCATCGGCAGCGCCCTGGCAGGGATGGCCGGCATCTTCATCTCCCTGTTGTCCAGACTGGTGGAGCCCACCATGGGGGGTGTGCCCAGTTACAAGGCCCTGGCCATCATCGTCCTTGGCGGTTTGGGCAATGTCGGCGGCACCTTGATCGCCTCCCTGGTGCTGGGTGTGGTGGAGGCCTATGGCACCATTTTTATCGGCGACTATCTGGACCGGGACGCCATCGCTTTCGGGTTTTTGATTGTGGTGCTCATGATCCGGCCCCAGGGCCTGTTTGCGCGGAGGTAGACATGCTCATCTACGAACTCTCCCTGGCGACCGTGGTCTGCATCAACATTATCCAGGCCATCGGGCTCAACTTGATCACCGGCTACTGCGGGCAGATCAGCCTGGGGCATGCAGCTTTCTATGGTATTGGTGCCTACACGGCAGCCCTGATGGCCAAGGCCGGGTATCCGGGTCCAGTGAATCTTCTGGCCGCCATGCTGTTTACCGGAACGGTGGGGGCTGTGGTGGGCCTGACCAGCCTGCGGGTGCGCGAAGATTTTCTGGCTATCACCACCATGGGCGTCGGCTTTCTATTTTTGGGTATCGTTCGCCAGCAGGAGGGCCTTCTGGGCGGCGAACTGGGAATCAGTTCCATCCCCGCTTTCGGCTTGGGCAAAGTCGGCTTTTTTGTGTTGGTGCTGACCCTGGCGGCACTTACAGCAGCCTTTAGCCTATTCCTGAAAAGAACCTGGATGGGATTCGCTTTCGAAGCGGTGGCTGACGATGAAGACACGGCACGGGTGCTCTCCGTTAATGTGTCGGCCTTCAAGCTGGTCGCCTTCGCCCTGGGTACGGCACTGGCCGGCCTGGCCGGTGGTTTATATTGCTATTTCGCCCGATTCATCGTTCCCGATGATTTCGGGTTCATCACATCCATCAGCGTTTTGTCCATGGTTGCCGTGGGCGGAATCGGCAGTGTTTACGGGGTGATCGTGGGTACCACACTGTTGACCCTGATGCCTGATTTTTTCCGTTTTGTAGGCGAATACAAGCTGTTGGTTTACGGCAGCCTGCTTTTTGTGGTCATGCGCTTTGCCCCGACCGGACTGGCCGGCCTGCCGGCGGTGATATTGGCCAAAAGTCGCCTTCGCATAGGAGGCGCCCAATGACGGTGCTGCTGGAGGTCGAGGATGTGACCGTGCGCTTCGGTGGTGTGCAGGCCCTGCAGGGAGCCTCTTTCCAGGTTCACGAAGGGGAGCTGCTCAGCTTGATCGGCCCCAACGGTGCCGG
>NZ_JBFELV010000204.1:0-8660 GCF_041551955.1 Desulfosarcina sp. | reverse complement strand
CCGGTAGGCCTGTGAGTCGAGACTGTAGTATCGCTTGGTGCCCAGCCCGGCATATTTCATGACCAGTTCGTTGAGCGTTTGCCGTTCCTGCTGGAATTTTTCTATTTCACCCATTGACTACCCCTTTACCTTAGTTAAATCACAATACTCAACCAACCAAATTGCAAACCAATCACAATGGCCTAAACTTCCAACTCAAAACCATATGAAAGAATGAGCTCGTGTTTAAGATGTGGACATTGACTTTTGAGATTTTTTTGATTTTTGGAATTTGTCGTTAGAAATTTTTTTCTTCCCGGTATTTGAAAAAGCGGATCACATAATTGATGTGGTTTTTCATGGTCCGGTAGGCATCTTCGGCGTCGCCCCTGCGGATGGCCTGATAGATGGCCTTGTGCTGCTTAAGAATTTCGGCGATGTTATCCTGGTCTTCGTATAAGTGCAGCAGGTTTTCCCGGATGCCCGCGTGCAGAAAGTCCGAGACATTTTTCATGATATAAACCTGCAGGGGGTTTTTGGTTGCCCAGGCGATGGCCATGTGGAAGGAGAGATCCCCCTCGGTGCCCAGCCCACCGGCGCAAGTATCGGCTTCCATATCTGCGATGGACTTTCCGATGGCGTCCAGATCCGCCGGGTTGGCCCGCTGAGCCGCCAGCGAAGCAGCCGTGCACTCGATCCCCATGCGCATTTCCAACAGATCGATAAGACTGGCGTCCTGGGCCTCCATCACCGTGGCCAGGGGTATTTTCACGGCTTCGTCCATCGAACGCACGAAGGTGCCCTGGCCCTGACGCTGCTCCAAGAAACGCAACGTAACCAACTTGTTGATCGCTTCGTGGACGGAGTTGCGGCTGACATTCAGGGCGTCGGCGAGCTCCCGCTCGGTCATGATCTGTTGGCCGGGCTGGTAGTCCCCGCGAAAGATCAGCTCCCGCAGTTGGTCGAAGACCTGATCGGAAATGCGTTTGGGGCTGATGGGTTTGAGCCGTATTTTCATTCGTCCAGGGCTTGGGCCAACAATTCGACGGGATGCCGCACGGCGATTTTCGCACCGGCCTGGGAAAGCATGTCCGAGATCTGGATCATGCACGCCGGACATCCCGTGGCCATCACGTCGGCACCCGTGTCTTTAATTTGGGCCGCTTTTTTCATCCCGATACCTTTCGAGATGTCATAGTACTGCAGGTTGAAACTCCCACCCATCCCGCAGCACCAGTCTGATTCGGCCATCTCCGTCAGCGTGCACCCAGGTGTGGCCTCGATCACGGCACGGGGTTCGTTGAACACCTTCAGGCTTTTCTTCAAATGGCACGGGTCGTGGTAGGTGACGGTACTGGCGCTGCCGGTTGAATTCGTCAACGGCTGAAGGTGGGCCTCCCTGACCAGGAACTGATTGATGTCCATGGTCCGGCGGGCCAGTTGGGTCGCCGCGTCGCGGTTGCGCGCGTTTGCCATCTTCGGCCAGACCTCATGGATGGTGGATGTGCAGGTTGCACAGGCGGTGACCAACATGTCGAAGTGACCCGTTTTAAAGCGTTCCAGGCTATGGTTCAGCAGTTTTTCAAAGGTGGGCAGATCACCGCTGGACAATGCCGGAATACCGCAGCATCCCTGGTTTTCTGGCAGGAAGATCCCGACCCCCAGGTAGTCCAGGACCTTGATGGTGCTGTGGGCAATGACGGGAAACATCTTGTCGATGAGGCACCCGGTGAAAAGGCCAACCTTGAGCCCCGACTTTCCCGCCGGACGATCGATAAAAGACACCTGACGGTGGAAGGGCTCCGGGGCCAGGGTTCTGAAATGGCGGTCCTGGAGCAGAGGCGACATCACCCGGGCGCAGGACGTGCCGACGATATCGTTGACTGGCCGGGATAAAATTTTCTGGAACCGGGCACCCCACTCGACAATTCGATCGAACAAGGTTGGGTTGGCCAACATGCCCTTCAGAACCAACCGCTTGGCCGGTGATAGGCCCATGTATCCGGTGAGGATGGCCCGTGCTTTGAGAAAAATCTCCTGCACGCTGACCCCACTGGGGCAGCTGGCCGCACAAGATCCGCACAGCAGGCATTTGTTTAGCCGCTGGTAAACCCCGTGGGGGTCGTCGAACATCTGTTCCATCAAGCCGTTCAGCAGGGCCAGTTTGCCCCGGGCCACGTCTGCCTCTCGTCCGGTTTGATCGAAAACCGGGCAAACGGACTGACACATGCCGCAACGCATACAAACCACCAGTTGATCTTCCAGATCCCGCATAAGGCGGGCGAGTGCGTCCATTGATGCCATGATGGGAACTACGCTTTCGCGGCGATAATCTTGCCGGGGTTGAGAATATTCTTGGGATCCAGGGCCCGTTTGACCCGCGAAGAAAATAGAATGGTTCCGGGGCTGGTCTCTTTTTCCAGGTAGCGGCATTTGGCCAGGCCGGTCCCGTGTTCGCCGGAAAGCGTACCCCCCATTTTCAACGCATCATCGAAGATGTCGTCGATGGCCTTTTCCACTCGCTCCCATTCAGCATGGTCGCGCTTGTCGGTCAGAATCGTGGGGTGCAGATTGCCGTCGCCGGCGTGGCCGAAAGTACCGATGGTCAGGTCATAGCGTTTGGCGATCCGCTGAATGGCGACGACCATCTCCGGGAGGCGGCTGCGGGGCACCGTGGCGTCTTCGAGCACCAGGGTCGGTTTGAGTTGGGCCAGCGCGGAGAGCGCTGCACGGCGGGCAGCCCACACCCGATCCCGTTCGGCCGCGTCCTGGGCCACGCGAACCGAGGTCGCCCCCATGGACCGGCAAAGGGCCTCCACGCGGGCGGCGTCTTCCTCCACCTGCGCCGCATGACCGTCCAGTTCTACCAACAGCATGGCGGCGGCGTCTTTGGGCAGGCCGGCCTTGCTGAAATCTTCCACCGCCCGAATCGTAAAATTATCGAGAAACTCCAGAGTGGCCGGAACGATCCGGTCGGCAATAATGGCGGCAACGGTTTCAGAGGCCCGCTCAAGGGATTCGAAAACGGCCATCATGGCCTTTCGGTGGGCCGGCAGCGGGATCAGTTTGAGTATGATTTCGGCAAATACGCCCAAGGTGCCTTCGGACCCGACCATCAACCCGGTGAGGTTGTATCCGGTGGCACACTTGACCGTCCGGGATCCCGATTTGACCAGGTTGCCCTCCACATCGAAGAAGCTCACGCCCATCACATAATCCCGGGTGACGCCGTATTTCAGACCACGCAGGCCGCCGGCGTTTTCAGCCACGTTGCCGCCAATCGTCGAGACGGCCTGGCTGCCGGGATCGGGAGGATAGAACAGGCCTTTGGCCTCCACGGCGGCAGCCAGCTTGGCCGTAACCACACCGGGCTGGACCACGGCATACATATCCGCCTCGTTGATCTCCAGGATGGATTTCATGCCGTTGGTGACGATAACCACCCCGCCGGGCAGGGGCACCGTACCGCCGCTCAAGTTGGTGCCGGCTCCCCGGACGGTCAGGGGCAGACCGTTGTCGTTGCACAGGCGCACCGTCTTTCCCAGGGCGTCTGCTGTGGTGGGCCGTACGATTAACCCGGGCTGGACGGGATCGACGACGGCGGCATCGTAGGAGTAGGTGTGCAGATCGGTGGGATCCGTCCACGCGTTATCGTCACCCACGATGGTTTTGAATTGTCGGACAAGTGAATCAGCGATCATGGTAAATTACCTTTTACTTGCGTATCAACAGGACCAATTCTTTGGGGCCATGCACCCCGAACACCAGCGTAAACTCGATATCGGCGGTCTTGGACGGACCGGATATCAACAGGGCGTTGGTGGGCATGCCGGCAGCCCAGTTTTCGGCGGCCATCATCTCGGCAAGCGAGCTGTAGATGGTATCAGCATCGAGCACCGCCACGTGCACCGGCGGAACCAGGGACATCAACCGCGGTTCGTGCGGGGTGGGCCAGAGGACCACGGCCCCGGTCTCGGCCACCCCTGCACGGGCGCTGGTAATCCCGGCATCGATCTCAAACAGGTCCGCCTTGAATGTCTCCACCGGCCCGTCATAGGCCACTAGCTCCGGCAGTCCTGCGGCATCGGATGCCCATGACGCTTCGATTGCCGGGCCGATCGGGGCCCCCGGACCATACAGGAGCCGTTTCCAGCCCCTCTTTCGGGCCAGTTCCGTCAGGGTGTCGACCCAGTTGCCGGTGTCCACGATGTGAACGTCCGTGCGCATGGTCGTCATCATCGCTGCCAGGCGGTCGATCTTCGCCTCCCGATCGAGCGCCAATTCAGGCGGCAACGGCACATCCGGAACGGTCGTCTCCTCCGTACCGGAAGCATGCAGGCGCGCCAATATCCGATCACGGGCATTCTGGTGGCTACTCATCTTTCACCCCTTCGCTGCGTGCGCGTTCGTGAAGGCTGGTACGGGCCACACACGGCGACGTTCGAACACGCATCCATTTTTTAAGTGGGCCAACCCTGGGCATGCGTTTGCCAACCTTTCCAGCCAAACGGGTGCCCATTTCATTGAGCACGGGTGAACGGTTGGCCAGTTCCCAACCTTTCCACACCAGCGTTTCGGCCAGGTTTTTTTTGTAGCCGCCGCCCTCGACCACGGCGCTGCCCTCCTGATCGTAGCTTTCGTTGCGCAGCCGCCGGATCAGATCGGGAATCGGGATTCGGACGGGACACACTTCACCGCAGGCCCCGCAGAGACTGGATGCCGTTGCCAGCACCCCGGCCCGTTCGAGCCCCTCCATTTGAGGGGTCAGGATTTTTCCGATGGGGCCCGGATAGACGTGCCCATAGGCATGGCCACCGATGCGAACATAGACCGGGCAGTGGTTAAGGCAGGTGCCGCAGCGGATGCAAAGCAGGGTCTGGCGGAATTCTGGATCGGCCAGCATGCGCGAGCGCCCGTTGTCCAGAATGACCAGGTGAACCTCCTTGGGGCCGTCCTTTTCACCGGTACGGCGCGGAGAAGTGATCATGTTGACATAAGTGGTGATCGTCTGCCCGGTGGCCGATCCGGTGAGCAGCCGCAGCAGAGGCGGCACATCGGAAAGCTTCTCGACAACCTTTTCCAGGCCCATTACGGCCACATGAACCTCGGGAGCGGTGGTGCACATACGGCCGTTGCCTTCGTTTTCCACCAACAGCAAGGTCCCGGTTTCGGCGATGGCGAAATTGACCCCGGAAAGCCCCACCTTGGCCGCAGCGAATCGCTTGCGCAGCACCCGTCTGGCAATGGCGGTCAGTTCCTCCACGTCTTCCGTGTAAGGGGTGTCCGGAATTTTTTCGTGGAAGATAGCGGCCACTTCGTCCTTGTTCTTGTGAATGGCCGGGACGATGATGTGCGAAGGGGTTTCGTGGTTGAGCTGAATGATGAACTCGCCCAGATCGGTCTCGATGGCTTCGATGTGGTTTTCTTCGAGAAAATGGTTCAGGTGCATTTCTTCGGAGACCATCGACTTGCCCTTGACGATGTCAGGCGCATCGTGACGTCGCAGGATGTCGAGCACGATGCCGTTGGCCTGGGCCGTGTCTTCGGCCCAGTGCACCTGAATCCCGTTTTTCGTACAGTTGGCTTCGAGCTGCTCCAACAGACGGGGCAGCTGTTTCAGTGCGCGGCGCTTGATAGCATTGCCGGCCGAACGCAGTTGTTCGAGATAGGCGCTGTCCGGGAAAACCGTGCGGCGCTTGTCGACCAGAATGTCCATCGCCTTACGCAGGTTTTTACGAAGTTGACGGTCCTCCAGAGCATCGGCGATGTTGTGTTCGAAGTCGAACGTCGACTTATTGTCCATTGGTTCTCTCCCACAGGAACTCAGCCAGGTGTTTGCCGGCAATCGCCACACCGGCGTGTTCCATGGCACCGGTGATGTTCATCAGACACCCGCAGTCACCGGCCACCAGCGTCGTTGCCCTGGTTCGACGGATATCGTCCACCTTGTCCTTGACCATGGCAGCCGATATGGCCGGCTGCTTGACGGTAAAGGTGCCGCCGAACCCGCAGCATTCCGTCTCGCGCTGCAGTTCCACCAGGGTCACGTTTTTCAGCTGCCGGATCAAGGCCTTGGAATGTTTTATCACATCCATCTCGCGCAGGGCGTGACAGGAACTGTGCCAGGTGATCGTCAGCGGAGCCCCCCGGTCTTCGAGTTTAACCCCCAGCACCGTGGCCAGATACTCTGACCATTCGTAAACCCGTTCGGAAAAACGGTGCGCAGCGACTTCATCAAGGGTGCCGGCGAACAAGGGCGGGTAGTGATGCTTCATCATGCCGGCACAGGATCCGGAAGGCACCACGATCGGGTATGGTTTTCTGAATACCTGGATCTGCTTACGGGCGACGGTCCTGGCCTCCCGGGTAAACCCGGAATTATATGCCGGTTGACCGCAGCAGCTCTGGTCCGGGGGAAACACCACCTTGACACCCAGGGACTCGAGCATGCGAATGGCGGCCATTCCGGCATCGGGATAGACGGCATCCATCAGGCAGGTACCGAAAAAATAGACCGTTTCGGATCTTTCAGGGTGATTTCGGGTTTGCATGGATTTCACCTTCAGTGATTGGCATCACATGAATTAGACTTGAGGTATCAGCTTCCGAAAAACAGTGCCGGCAGCCAAGTGATCAGCCCCGGGAACAACGCCAGAATCGTGAGCCCCAGCAACTGCAGCAGCACAAAGGGGATGATACCGCGGTAGATGTGCATCATCGTGTATTCCGGCGGGGCGACCCCCTTGAAGTAGAACAGCGCATAGCCGAAAGGTGGTGTCAAAAACGAGGTCTGCAAGTTCACACACATGAGGATCGAAAACCACAGCGGATTGAAATCCAGCTCCATGGCAATAGGCATGAAGACAGGCACGGTGACCAGCAGGATGGCCGCCCAGTCGATGAACATGCCCATCAAAAAAACGATGGCCATCATGATCAGAAGGACGATCCAGCGGTTCAAACCCGAGCCGATGAGCACGTCCGCCACGACATCGCCGCCGCCCATGCTCAGAAAGACCGAACTGAAAAATTTACCGCCGATGAAAAGCATCATCACCATGGCGGTGGTTTTCAAGGTGGCGCGGCAGCTGTCTCGAAACACCGGCCAGGTAAGCTTGCGGTTGGCCATTGCCAGGATGGCAGCGCCGCTGGCGCCCATGCCGGCAGCCTCGGTGGGCGTGGCCACGCCACCGAGTATGGTGCCCATCACCGCGAGGATCAGAGCCAGGGGCGGCACCATCGACTTTAAGGTCATGCCCCATTTTTGTAAGGCCGTGTAAGTGCCGGCCTCTTCTTTCGAGATGGGGGGGCCCAGTTGCGGATTGATGTTGCAGCGAATCAAAATATAGGCAAAATAGAGGCCTGCCAGCAGCAGGCCCGGAAAGATCGCACCGGCAAACAGGTTGCCTACGGTGGTTTCCTTGAGTCCGGTCAAGCCGCCATATATGACCATCATGATGGACGGCGGTATCAATATACCCAATGTACCGGCGGCACAGATGATTCCGCTGGTCATCTCTTTCTGATAATTCTTGCGCAACAGCGCCGGGGTGGCCAGCAAGCCCATCGCCACCACGGAGGCGCCGATGATGCCGGTGGTAGCGGCAAAAATGGTGCACACCACGACCACGGCCAGGCCCAACCCGCCTTTGATGCTGCCCAATACCACATAAAGGGCTTCGAAAAGCTTGTCGCTAACCTTGGAGCGATCCAGCAGCTGGGCCATGAGGATGAACAGCGGAATGGCAACCAGGACGTAATTTTCCATGACGCCCCAGGCATTGTTGGCAAACATGTTGAACAGGGCATCTAGATTGAACCCATTGTCGATCAGCCCGAACAGGGTCGCCACGGCCGCCAGGGTGTAGGCCAGCGGATGACCGAAAATAATGGCCACGATCAGCGTTACAAACATCGCGACGGTTAGAAATTCTACACTCATAGTTGGTTACCTCACCCCTTCCGCTTTGCCTTGCAGCACCCGGATGTTATGTATCAAATTGGAAAACCCCTGAATCAGCAGAAACGAAAAGGAGATGGCCATTAGGGTCTTGATGGGATAAATCGGCGGCGCCCAGCTAGTGGGGTTGAGTTCTCCTCCGGCGATGGATGTCAGGGCGTATTTCCAGGTTGCGATGGTCATCAGGACCATCACCGGCATGAAGAAAACCAAATTGGTCAGAACACCGATAAAACCCTGGGGCTTCAGCGGCATGCGCGAGGTGAAAATGTCCACCCTTACGTGTCCACTGTAGACGTCGCAGTAGGCTAGACCCAGCATGTAATGCACGCCGTAGAGAAAGGTGGTGGCTTCAAAGCCCCAGGTGGTGGGTGCGTTGAAGGCGTAGCGCATGACCACCTCGTAGACCACCACCAGCAGCAGGGGCAAGGCCAGCAGCGAACTGAACTCGCCCTGTTTGATGTTAAATGTGTCAATTGCATTGGATAGTTTTGCCAGCATGCCTGTGTTCCTTTCAAACGTCCTTTGATTCATCGATTAGGATTGAAAGTCCGCATCACCGGGAAACGGACTTCCAATCCTTTTATTTCAATAGATCAAATGCACATGGGAGACTATTCGGTAATCCGACCGCCGATGTAGGTTTCATAGGGCCACGGGGTCGCTCCGGAACGGGCATCACGCCAGTCGGCAAAACTTTCTGTGAAGGCTTCCTGGCTGT
>NZ_JBFELV010000203.1:0-8721 GCF_041551955.1 Desulfosarcina sp. | reverse complement strand
ATCGCCAAGCGGGTGCGGCCGCCGCTGCAGGCCATCGCCGACCGTTACGGGGCGCGGGTCAAGGTGGCCGAAGTACCTCCCGGCCCACCGGTACTCTCCACCCTGGTGGCCGAAGTGTACGGCCCCGACTACGACCGCCAGCGGGAGCTGGCTTTAAAAATCCGCGAGATTTTCGAACAGACCGACGGGGTGGTGGATGTGGACTGGTATATGGAAGAGGAGCAGATCCGTTACCAGATCGAGGCCGACCAGGAAAAGGCCGCCCTGCACGGCATCAGCGTGGCCCACATCACCCAGACCCTGCAGGCCGCCCTTTCCGGTTCCAAGGCCGGCCTGCTGCACCAGTCGCAGGAAAAAGAGGATGTGGCCATCGTGCTGCAGCCGCCCTTGGCCCTGCGGGCCGGTCTCGACCTGCTCAAGGCCATCAACGTCACCGCCGCCGACGGCCGCATGGTGACGTTGTCAGACCTGGTGACCGTACGGCAGACCCCGCTGGACCGTAGTATCTACCACAAGAATCTGATGCCCGTGGTCTATGTGATCGCCGATGTGGCCGGCGCCAAGGAGAGCCCGGTATATGCCATCCTGGAGCTGCGCAAGAAGATCGACGCCATCACCCTTCCCGAAGGCTACCGCATCGCCCAGCATACGGCTGCCCTGCCCGAGAGCGACCAGCGATTTGCCATGAAGTGGGACGGTGAGTGGCATATCACCTACGAGGTGTTCCGGGATCTGGGCATTGCTTTTGCCGTGGTGCTGGTGCTGATTTTCGTACTGGTAGTCGGCTGGTTCCAGTCTTTTTCCACGCCGGTAGTGATCATGGTGGCCATTCCCTTTTCGCTGATTGGCATCCTGCCGGCCCATTGGGCCATGGGGGCTTTTTTCACGGCTACCTCCATGATCGGTTTTATCGCCGGCGCGGGCATCGTGGTCAGAAATTCCATTATCCTGGTGGATTTTATCGAGCTGAGACTGGCAGAAGGCGCGCCGCTGGATCAGGCTGTCATCGATGCCGGGGCGGTGCGTTTCCGGCCCATGATGCTCACGGCTGCCGCCGTGGTGGTGGGCGCCTCGGTGATCCTTTTCGACCCCATTTTCCAGGGCCTGGCCATCTCTTTGATGGCCGGCGAGGTGGCCTCGCTGCTCTTTTCACGCATGACGGTGCCGATCCTCTATTTCCTGGACAAGCGTTGGGAATTCGCCCACGGGCATGGTGGAAGCGGGGGCGTGGAAAGAACGGCTGAAGGCAGTTTGCGCTCATGATCATTCCTTTGCTGTTGATGCTGGCCGGGTTCGTCGCTCTGATCAAAGGAGCCGACCTGTTTGTGGATGGTGCCGCGCGACTCGCCAGGGGAATGCATGTGTCTCCCATGGCCGTCGGCCTGACCGTGGTGGCCTTCGGCACCTCGGCCCCCGAACTTTTCGTCAACATATCGGCCGGGATCAGCGGCAACACCGACCTTGCCCTGGGCAACGTGGTGGGCAGCAACATCGCCAATATCCTTTTAATCCTGGGCATTACGGCGCTGGCCCGTCCGCTGACCGTTTCGAAAGGGACCGTGTGGAAGGAGATCCCCTTCAGCCTGTTGGCAGCGCTGATGCTTTGGATTCTGGCCAGCGACGTCTATATCGACGGTGCCGTCCGCTCGACGATCTCCCGGTCGGACGGCCTGGTGCTGCTGGGGTTCTTCGGCATCTTCATCGCCTACACGGCATCCATTGCCTTACCGGTTGCCGGCCTGCCGGACGTCAGCCCGGCACCGGCTGAGAAGGCGGCGCGGATTGCCCTGAAAATGATCGTCGGCTTTTGCGGTTTGCTGTTCGGGGGGCGATGGATCGTGGACAGCGCTGTCATCCTGGGGGACCTCCTGGCCATTCCCCGGGCCGTCATGGGGTTGACGGTGGTGGCGGTCGGGACTTCCCTGCCCGAACTGGCCACCTCGGTCATGGCCGCCAGGCGGGGGGATGTCGAGATTGCAGTGGGCAACGTGGTCGGTTCCAACATCTTCAATGTGTTTTTTATATTGGGTGTCAGTGCGGTGATTCGGCCGCTGCCCTTCAACCCGGCGGCCAATGTGGATATGGGCGTGTTGATGGCCGCCAACATCCTGCTGTTCATCTTTATGTTTACCGGCCGGTTGCGCATCATGGACCGATGGGAGGGGGTGCTGGCCCTGCTGATTTACGCCATCTACATCGGTTACCTGCTGCTTCCCCTCTTCTATCCCGGCATCCCGGCGGGATCAGGCGATTGATCGCAGATGAAACTGCGTGAAATCGTGATTATTTTATTTTTCATCCTACTGACCGCTGCATCGCGGGCGAAATAAACCAAACCCTGTTTGGACGCGAACAACCAGGCCTGGAAGGTGATGAACTCGTAAAAAGTCGCATTTCCGACGGATTCGTAAAAAGCCCGAGATCAAGGCTTGCGAATCCTGAGAATACCGCTATCGCGGGTGCCGTAGGCAGCGTACTTGAAGGTACGCCGCAGTGACGAAGGATGAAGCGTAACGCAGA
Source organism: Desulfosarcina sp. (assembly GCF_041551955.1). Lineage (GTDB taxonomy): Bacteria > Desulfobacterota > Desulfobacteria > Desulfobacterales > Desulfosarcinaceae > Desulfosarcina. The sequence continues at coordinate 6,201 of NZ_JBFELV010000203.1, read as the reverse complement.
TATCCGGTTTTTTACGAATCCGTCAAAGGTGGATCCATGAGCATCGATCATCTCACCCCGCTGGCCGGGGAAGTTTTTAAAAAACGTTATCTTGCCCGCAACTACCGGGGAGAGACCATCGAAACGCCGGCGGATGTGTTTTCGCGGGTGGCACGGGTGGTGGCCGAAGCGGATCGGCTCTTCGACGCCGGCGCCTCAGTGCGGGCCACGACCGATCGCTTCGAGGCGGCCATGACGTCGCTCTCCTTTCTGCCCAATTCTCCTTGCCTGATGAATGCCGGCCGGCCGCTGGGGCAGCTGGCCGCCTGTTTTGTGCTGCCGGTGGAGGACCACCTGGAGTCGATTTTCCAGAGTCTCAAGGATGCGGCCCTGATTCACCATACCGGCGGGGGAACCGGATTCTCCTTCAGCCGGCTGCGTCCCGCCGGGGACACCATCTTTCCCGCATCAGGGGTGACCGGTGGTCCGGTGTCGTTCATCCGGCTGTTCGATGCGGCCACGCACCTCATCGACCGCAACCGCATCCGGCCCGGCGCCAACATGGGCGTGCTGCATGTCAGCCACCCGGATATCCAGGCGTTCGTCGAGGCCAAGCGAGATCGTAGCCAGCTGTGCAATTTCAATCTTTCCGTGGCCGTGGATGACTTCTTCATCGATTGTGTAAAAGCGCGTGGAGACTACCCGCTGATCCACCCGCGAACCGGCGCCGAAGTGGCTCGGGTGCCGGCGGTCGACCTGATCGGCTTGATGGCGCAAAGCGCCTGGGAGACCGGCGATCCAGGCATCCTGTTCATCGACCGCATCAACCGGACCAATCCCACCCCCCAAATGGGGTCGCTGGAGGCCACCAACCCATGCGGTGAGCAGCCCCTGCTGCCCTACGAGTCCTGCACGCTGGGTTCCATCAACCTGACCCGGATTCTCGACGGCGGATCCATCGACTACGGGAGCCTGGAGCGCCTGGTGCACCTGGCGGTTCATTTTCTGGACAACGTGGTGGAGGTGAATCGCCACCCAATACCCCGTACCGGGGAAGGGAGTCGGATGAACCGAAAGATCGGGTTGGGGGTCATGGGCTTTGCCGACATGCTGATTCTTCTCGGCGTCTCCTACCAGAGTGACCAGGCGCTGCAGCTGGCCGAAGAGATCATGTCCCGGATCCAGCAATATGCCGAGGCAGCCTCGGCCGAGTTGGCTGCCAGCCGGGGAAATTTTCCCGCTTTTCAACAGAGCGTGTTTCCTGCCAGGGGGGTCAAGCGAAGGCGCAACGCCACCCTGACTACCGTGGCCCCCACCGGCACCATCAGCATCCTGGCTGGGGTGAGCAGCAGTGTCGAACCCGTTTTCGCCTTTGAAGTCCGGCGTCGGATCGTGGATCAGGTCTACATGGATGTGCACCCCATTTATGCACGCTACCACAAGGAGGGGCGTGAGATAGACAAGCGCATCTTTCAGACCGCCTGGGATGTATCCCCGCACTGGCATCTGAAGATCCAGGCCGCTTTTCAGAAATATACGGACAATGCCGTTTCCAAAACGGTGAACCTGCCCGAATCCATCACGGCAGACGAGATTCGCACCCTCTTTCTGGATGCGGCCGACATGAACCTTAAGGGTATCACGGTTTATCGCGATCGCTCCCATCCGGATCAGGTGCTTTCCGCCTGCTCAATGAAAAACGAGGAGTGCTCATAATCGCGGAGGACAGAGGGCCGAGGACTGGGGGCTGAGGCGGGAACGAGTAATTGTGGCAGTGTGGGAACGGATTCCTGCAGCGTGTTATGTCTCAAAATCTCTTGAACCCTTGGCCCCTCGGATCCTCGAACCCTTTTGACGAGTTACCTGAATAGACGCTTCTATAAAAACCGAGGAAATGCTCATGAACCGGAAAAAATCCATCGAAACCATCGACAGCTATGACGGGTACTGGGACGTCCTGGTGATCGGCGGTGGCGCCACGGGCTTGGGGTGCGCGCTGGACGCGGCGTCAAGGGGATACAAGACCCTGCTGGTGGAGCAGCACGACTTTGCCAAGGGCACTTCCAGCCGCAGCACCAAACTGGTTCACGGCGGCGTTCGCTACCTGCAGCAGGGCAATATTTCACTGGTTCTCGAAGCTCTTCACGAGCGGGGATTGCTGATGCAAAACGCACCGCATCTCGTTCAGAACCAGGCGTTTATCGTGCCCAACTACGAGTGGTGGGACGGTCCTTTTTACGGAGTGGGACTGAAGGTGTACGACCTGTTGGCCGGCCGGCTGGGCCTGGGCCCCTCCAAGTGGCTGTCCAAGGCGGAAACACTCAAAAGAATTCCAACCCTGGAGCCGGACCAGCTGCGCGGTGGTGTGATTTATTATGACGGTCAGTTTGACGATGCCCGACTGGCCGTCAACCTGGCCCAGTCAATCGAGGACGCCGACGGCGTGCCCGTCAATTACATGCAGGTGACCGGCCTGACCTACTCGGGGAAAATGATCGACGGCGTAACGCTCAAGGACACCATCGATGGCGGGAAGCGCCAGGTCCGCGCCCGGGTGGTGGTCAATGCAACGGGAATATTTACCGACGACATCCTGCGCATGGATCAGCCCGCCGCGACACCGATTATCACCCACAGCCAGGGCGTTCACCTGGTGCTGGACAAACGGTTCCTCAAGGGAAACACGGCCATCATGGTTCCCCAGACTGAAGACGGGCGGGTCTTGTTCGCCGTACCCTGGCACGACCGGGTGCTGGTGGGTACGACCGACACGCCGGTGGATCGAGCCAGTCTCGAGCCCCGTCCCCTCGAGGAAGAGATCGCGTTCATCCTCAAGCATGCCGCCCAGTATATGCTGGAGGACCCCACCCGGGAAGATATCCTATGCGTGTTCGCCGGCCTCCGCCCGCTGGTGGGGGAGGGAGAGGGTAAAAAGACCGCCGCCATCTCTCGCGACCATCACCTGGCGGTGTCCCAATCGGGCCTGGTGACCATTACCGGCGGCAAATGGACCACCTACCGCAAGATGGCCGAAGACACGATCAACCAGGCGGCCCTGATTGCCGGCCTGCCGGAAAGCGAATGCCGGACGCGCAAGCTTCGTATTCACGGGTGGCTGAAAAACATGAATCCGGAAGACCCCTTGTGCGCCTATGGCTCCGATGCGGTTTTCATCCGGCGGATCATCGATGCGGACCCTTCCATGGGTGAAAAGCTGCACGACCGTCTGCCCTATGTCAAGGCGGAGGTCGTCTGGGCCGTTCGCCATGAGATGGCTTTGACCCTGGAGGACGTCCTGGCCCGCCGCACCCGCTCCCTGATCCTGGACGCTGCGGCCAGCATGGAGGCCGCCGCTGCCGCGGCAAACCTGATGGCAAGGGTACTGGGGTTGGGATCCCACTGGTGCCAACTGCAGGTATCTGAATTCAAACGGGTGGCCGGGGGGTACCTGCCGGATGGATGCGGGTAAGATTGGCCGTCGGTGTCAACCGGCAGGGCTGATTTCGCGGCCCAACACGGCCATTTTACGAGGCGCTGAGTTCACGAAGGTTTTTTATGTCGTTGAATAGAATGATCTCGATCAATCTGACGGTGCGTTCAAAATCGGCAAAACATATGCCGCCCAATACACTTTGAAAGTAGAAGTATTGGATTTGTCCATTGTCGAAGTTGACATAATACTTGCCAATGGTGCGTGTCCCGTTGAGTTCGGTCAGTTTTTGAAACAGCAGGATCAGACGGTCGGGGTTGGGAGGCACAGCGGCCAGATCATGGCATTCGATCTTCAATAACCGGTCATTCGGGTTTAACAGGGCGGACAGCTTGATGATTTCCTCGGTGCGTTTGTCCTTGATGATAAACGCCAATCCTTCTAAGTCCTTCTCCCTGAATGGCCTCGCTTTCGTGTAGCCCAGCTTGTTGAGGTACGCCTGAACGACCTCCAATCTGGCTGGCTGGTGGCGAAGCTCAGGCGGTGTTTCCTGCGGGAATACGCTGCTGTAGGTTAGCACGGTTATCATGGCAGACAGGAGGAATACGATTGTTTTTTTGCATCTACAGGCCATTTCTGCCTTCCTTTCATGAAGCGGAATCAGTCCGTGATCATTGTGCGTCCAAAAAGCGCGGGAGCAGTCCCGATGCCTGGGTTTCGCTGGCAAAGTTATAAATCGAAATGTTGATGGTCATGTTGTTGGTTATCACATTGTAGCTGCCGGGTGACTGGCTGATCTGGAAAATCCCGCTGGCCCCGTCGAAGTTCCCCACATAGGCGCTGATATTGGCCCCATCCACTTCAGCGGTCTCGATCAGGGTTCCTTGGGGCGCCGTGTCCGTGCTGTCCGGTCTCGTACCATTCAAACTCGATTGCGAGACGGCCGCTTCGATAAGTTCCTGGGGTACGTTGTCGTTGCCGGAAAAGATTTTACCGGAGAGATTGCCAAGCTTATCAAAGATACCGGAAAAAGAGATGCCAAAGCTGATACTGCCGATACCGCCTCTGATTTCATTCAACTCTTCGTCCGTCAAATGAATAGCACTGGAAGTGATGAAGCCGCCCCTGTAGAAAGAGGCGGCAATTAAACCATCCCGGGCAATGCTGTGGTTGCGATTCCCCGTGGCGGCAACGGTCTGGAAATCACCCTCAAATGCGTTGGCGACCGCCGCGCCTAGCATCAACACGAGGCCGGTGGTTGCAACTATTCTGGGGTAAATGAATTTTTTGTTTGTTTTCATAGCGCCTCTTAAAACTCACCTGATGTGAAACCGGCAAAGCCTGCGGAAAAAAGATCCTTCATGCGCATGGCTGCCAATACCGGGGCGGAAAGGGTGGTTTCCATCGGCAGTGGGGTCCGGTTTTGCATGTTTTTGGTGGCTACGATGAATATCACTTCGTTCCAATTCTCTTCGAATGTCTTCAGCGGCATGGAACGGTTGCCGTAAGCCGGATCGGCGATATACGCCTTGCCGTCATCGATCCCTTTCAAAACGACAAAGTGTGAATAACTTCCGCTCTTAAAGAGAATAATCACCGGTATCTTGAGTGTGCTGAGCTTCTTGAGATCGACTTTGTATCCGTCCGCCAGATAGCCATGGTCAACGGCAAATTTTTTTAAGTCCAGCAGTGAAAACCCTTTTTTTTGAATTTCATTTGCGTCTCCGCGCGCGAGGATGTGCTTGATGATATCCGCTTCGTCTACCCGGTGGTCGAAAAAATAGTTCAAGATGGTGGCCAACGCTGCCGCACCACAGCTTAAATCGTATCGTTGGGGGATGACATGCGTGTACCGGGCCTCTCTTAAACTGACCACTTTTTTGGTGACATACATGCCATTGGGCAGACGGATCGTCGTTACACTGCCCCTTTGGCCCGGCTCGCCCAATCGATCATTGCGTTGGTGCCCGGTAGCGGTGCTTTCAGGACTTTTTTGACCGGGCAGGGCCCCGGCGGCTTGCCCAGAAGCTTGTTTTTTTTCCGGGGTATCTTTTTCCGCTGGCGTCGATCTGCTCTGGTTGCGCTTCAGTTTGTCCATCCATCGCTGGACGGCGGCATTCAACGCTCTTTTGTTCGTGTTCTCCGTTGACGAATCCGCTTTCTGCTCACTTGGCTTGACCAGGGAATGGAGGCCCGCGCAACCTGCCATCAAGACCAGCCCGACGAGCAGCAGCCCCGTCAAACCCAAAACAGAGACGTGGCGGAAAACGGCGGTAAAGCCAATGCCGCTGCTACTCCAGGTTGATTTGTCGAAACGAAATGGCAAGGTTGTTCTCCTGAATGTTTACGCTGCCGGAGGCCTGGCTGACCTGGTAAATTCCCCGGCTGCTGCTGAAGCTGTTGGTGATCATGTCTTCGAGAACCCCCACCGCTTCTTCCTCGATATCGCTGTTGGTGGCACGGGTGCTCTGGAGCTCCGCGTCACTGAGTGCCGCCCCGCCGCCGACGACCACGATGGCATGGTTCCCCTGCTGATTGAGATTGCCTGCGGACTGGTTGATCCCGACAAGCACCGTGTTGTCCTGAAAGGAGCCGTCCAGCAAGTTTCTTCTGGCGGATACCCCGCTCTCGGTGAAGGTGACAAAATCCAGCTCAGACGTCTGGTTAATGCCGATGTCGAAAGTGGCCTCCGGTTGGTCGGACAGATAGAAGGCTCTGATATTGGACTGATGGACCAAATTCCCCGAACTCTGGTTGACGCTGATGATTCCGGTGTTGTCCTGGACTGCGTT
>NZ_JBFELV010000202.1:0-8731 GCF_041551955.1 Desulfosarcina sp. | reverse complement strand
GGATTGTCCGCACGAAGCAGAGATCCCGCCAACCGCAGCCGCGGGGAGGGTTTAATCCAGTCGTTTCAATTTCCTTCATGCTTTTGGCACAACCGCTTTTTGCCGTCAAGTGTTAGGCGACGTTGCATGATCAACAATCATTGTTGTCACCCCCACCGATCCTCAAATTACATTTGAATTCGATACGTTCCATGGGTTTGACATCATAGGGGCGGTGTTTATATTTGTTCTGCAAAATACAGACCAATACTTGTTTTAACTATTGTTGATGTAAGGAGAAGCGCATGCGGTTTGACCGATTTACCATAAAGTCGCAGGAGTTAATCCAGAGCGCCCAGACCCTGGCCTCCACCCACGGCAATCAGCAGATCGACCCGGTGCACCTGTTGGCATCGATGCTGGACGAAAAAGAAGGGGTGGCCAGGTCCGTGTTCAAACGATTGGGCGTCTCCGGGGACAGCCTTGCCAATGCGGCTGCCGAGGCCATCGTCCGGCTTCCCAAAGTCAGCGGGGGGGATGTGTATCTCTCATCCGCAGCCAAGGCTGTTTTAGAGGCCGCCTTCGCCGAAGCCGGTAAGATGAAAGACGAATACACCAGCATCGAACACATATTGCTGGCCATGTGCGACAAACAGGCGGGAGAGGCATCCCGCATTCTGACTGCATCCGGGGTGAACCGGGATGCCATTTTAAAGGTACTCATGGAAATCCGGGGCAACCAGCGGATCACCGATCCCAATCCCGAGGAAAAATACGAGGCGCTCAAAAAATTCAGCCGGGATTTGACGGATATGGCGCGCGGCGGCAAACTGGACCCGGTCATCGGCCGGGACGATGAAATCCGGCGCATCGTCCAGGTGCTTTCCCGCCGGACCAAAAATTACCCGGTGCTGATCGGCGAGCCCGGTGTGGGCAAGACCGCCATCGTGGAGGGCCTGGCCCAGCGCATTGTGGCCGGGGATGTGTCCGAGAGCCTGAAAAATCGTCGCTTGGTGGCCCTGGACATGGGCGCGCTGATCGCCGGCGCCAAGTACCGGGGCGAATTCGAAGATCGCCTCAAGGCGGTGCTCAAAGAGGTGGAAAAAGCCGAAGGTCAAGTGATCCTGTTCATCGATGAGCTGCACACACTGGTGGGCGCCGGCGCCAGCGAAGGATCCATGGACGCCTCGAACATGCTCAAGCCCGCTCTGGCCCGGGGAACGCTTCGTTGCGTGGGCGCTACCACCTTGAATGAATACCGCAAATATATCGAAAAAGATGCCGCTCTGGAGCGGCGCTTCCAACCGGTGCTGGTGCGCGAACCCAGCGTGGAAGACACCGTGTCGATCCTGCGCGGGCTGAAAGAAAAATACGAGGTCCACCACGGCGTCCGCATCAAGGACTCGGCCATCGTGGCTGCGGCAGCCCTGTCTCATCGATATATCGCCGACCGGTTTCTTCCCGACAAAGCCATTGACCTTATCGACGAGTGTGCCTCCAAGTTGCGGATCGAAATCGATTCCATGCCCGTGGAAATCGATGAAATTCAACGCAAGATCCTCCAGGCGGAGATCGAGCGGGAGGCCCTGAAAAAAGAGACTGATCCGGCCTCCCGGGAGCGGCTGGCCAAACTGGAAGACACCTTGGAAGCCATGCATTCTCAGATTGCCGGCATGAAAAACCACTGGGAAGATGAAAAGCGCCTGATCCAGAAAATCCGCAAAATCAAGGAAGCCCAGGAACAACTGGGTATAGATGAGCAGCGGGCTGAACGGGAAGGCAATCTGGCCAAGGTCGCCGAACTGCGCTATGGCAGAAGCAGTGAACTGAAGACCCAGTTGGAAAAGGCCAATAAGGATCTGGAAGCACTCCAGTCAGATAAAAAGATGCTCAAGGAGGAAGTGGATGACGAGGATATCGCCGAAGTGATCTCCCGCTGGACCGGCATCCCAGTAAGCCGAATGCTGGAAGGGGAGCGGCAGAAGCTCGTGCACATGGAAAAACGTCTGGGCAAACGGGTCATCGGCCAGGAACAGGCCATCGAAGCAGTCTCCAATGCGGTGCGCCGAGCGCGTTCCGGACTCCAGGACCCCAACCGGCCCATCGGCTCCTTCATCTTCATGGGGCCCACTGGTGTCGGTAAAACCGAACTTGCCAAGGCTTTGGCCGAATTCATCTTCGATTCCGAGCAGGCCATGGTTCGCATCGACATGTCCGAGTTCATGGAAAAGCATTCGGTCTCCCGACTCATCGGTGCACCCCCGGGTTATGTGGGTTACGATGAGGGCGGCTACCTCACCGAGGCGGTGCGGCGGCGGCCCTATGCGGTAGTTCTATTCGACGAGATCGAAAAAGCCCACCCCGAGGTTTTCAACGTGCTGCTGCAGATCCTGGACGATGGCCGCATGACCGACGGCCACGGCAAGACCGTGGATTTCAAAAATACCATCATCATCATGACCTCCAACGTGGGCAGCCAGTATATTCAGGATCTGGGTGGCCGCGACCGCGAAGAGATGACGCGCCGGGTCACCGAAGCCCTGCGCGCCGGCTTCAAGCCGGAATTTCTCAACCGTATCGACGAAACCATCATCTTTTTGAACCTGGAACAGGACCAGATCGGTCAAATCGTGGAGATCCAGATGGAGCGACTGGCGGATCGGCTTGCCGAGCAGAATATCGAACTGATCCTAGCCGATTCGGCCCGAGACCTCATCGCCCGCCAGGGCTACGATCCCGTTTACGGCGCCCGCCCCTTGAAGCGGGTGATCCAGCGGCAGATCGAAAACCCCCTATCCATGGAAATTCTGGAAGGAAAAATACATGAAGGTGCTCGGCTCAGCGCCGAAGCCGAAGGGGAACAAATCGTATTCCGGCAGGTTTGATTGAATACCCCGTTCCCACGCAAAGGCACGGGAAAGGGATATTTAAAGACTATCGACGATTCGCAGGGTGACATGTGCCTCAACCCACCCTGCGAGAAACAAACCGCCGATCACCAATAAAACAATTCTCATGATCGGCATGGCGTTTCTATGCACGTCCATCTGCTGGAAGACGGTGCGGGTCGTGTTGATGGGCCCCTGTTTGTTGACCATCAGATGTGCCGAATAAGTGACTGCGCCCGCCAGCGAAAGGGTTGGAATCTCGATCAGGCCATGCGGCAAAAGCGCGATGAAGGATGAATAAAAAGACCCGAAGATAAAAGCTGCCGTTGAAACTGAAAGACCGCTTTCGATTCCAAGCAGAATCATACTCAGCAGGGGAACCATCACCCAGACAGATAACCTGCGCAAAGACTCTGCTTCGATTTTTGCACATCCCGGCAGATAGCAGAGAATTTTCATTCTTGTCTTTCCACAAAAGATCTTTCTGACGACTCGCGGAGGCAATCCAATGTGGACCGGATCAAACAAGGCAGCCGTATAAATAAATGACATGGTGATCAAAGCGCCGATGGTATTCCAGAAAAATAGCAGGATGCCCTTGTCGATTCCATGTCGTGAGCCCATATCCAACACAGGAAGAACATAGGAAAGCCGCTCGGTGGACAATTGAAATATTCTCTCCGGTTGGATGTTTCCGACCTTGACCAGAAGCACGCCGGCAAGAAAACCGACGGCCAATGAAAGAACATAAGCCCCGACCAGTCTTTTCCAGGCCTTAAATAACAGTGCTGGTGTTGTTTCCATGACTCCCTTATTGGCGGTTTACACTTAAGTCTTTAATTTTGCTTGACCTGCAGGGCTATCCGCCAACTGGAATCCACACCAATGCCTCAGCAAGAACAAACACCCGCCTTCATGACAGCGAAAACGCACCCCTGTTAGGAACAAGGCGCGATTAAGGCAAGTACCCGCCGGGGCATCATCATCCGGCCAAAAGGCACCATTGGTATACCCTCCTGCATCGAGGAACCCGTATTGCCGGAGCGAGAGAAAAAAATAAACCGTGACCACAAATTGCCGATATCCCTTGGCTAGGGTGCTAAGATTTCTCATAAACACCGTGTTTTCCTTGACAATCATCCCAATTTATTGTTTTTAAGGGAAAAAGGGGCAACACATGATCATGGTTCAAGCCGCTGGTTTCAGTGATATCGGAAAAGTTCGCAAGGCAAATGAAGATTGCTTCCTCCTCAACGAACCGATCGGTCTATACGTCGTGGCAGACGGGATGGGGGGTCATCGCGGCGGCGGGATAGCCAGTCGAATGGCCATAGAAAGCATCGACGGGTACATGGCAGCCCCATCTCAAGAAAACGCGGATGCGGACGAGTCCCCCGTGGCTGGTGCCCAGAGTTCAGCCGCCGACCGTCTCCGCCAAAGTATTTTTTTGGCCAACCAAAATATCTACCGGCAGTCCATCACGGATAAAGCCTGCCGGGGAATGGGCACCACCGTTTCTGCACTCTACCTTGCCGGCAATTCCATCATCACCGCCAATGTGGGAGACAGCCCCATTTACCTGTTGAGAAACAGGGAAATCGAAACCCTATACACGCCCCACACCCTGCTTCACGAACGAAAAAAAATTCCCAAGTCAATGGAGGGCCGGTTTTCAGAAAGCAAATTGGCGCATATTCTCACCCGGGCCGTTGGCATCCGGTCCGACGTGGGTGTAGATCTGGTAGAAACCCCTTGCTTTGCAGACGATATTGTCGTCCTTTGCAGCGACGGCCTCAGTGGCAAGATTTCCAGGGAAGAAATCCGGGACATCGTCTACCAGCATGATTCGCAGTCCGCGTGCAGGAAGCTGACGGATCTGGCCAATCAAAGAGGCGGCGAGGACAACATTACCGTCGTCGTGGTGCGGGTCACATCGGCAAACGAGGGGCCAGCCAATCGTCTGTTTGGACGCATTGTCGGCATTCCGGCATGGATTGTATCCCTTTTCGGTGCGAATAAACGTTCCTGAGCAGAATCTCTCGTAAAAAAGGCGGCCAAATGATCAGAATGCTCGTCAAGTACAAGGACAGAACGATCAAAGAGTTCGCCCTCGATCGAATCGACACCCTTTCCATTGGAAGAAATCCCAATCATCACCTGGTCATTGATAATTTCGCGGTTTCCGGCAACCATGCCGTCATCCTCAAAGAAGGTAACCGCTTCATATTAAAGGATACCAACAGCAAAAACGGTACCTTCCTGAATGGATTGACCGTTCAGCAGGCAAGCCTCAAGAACGGCGATCTCATCACCATCGGCAAGCATACGCTGGTTTTTTTAGACCATGGGCGGTCAAGACCGAGACCCGAACAAGGCGGTTTAAAAACCTCCGGCCTGCCCAACGATCCGGGCCCGGACCACACCATGTTCATGGACACGGAAGTCTACCGCCGGATGCTGGCCGAGAGTGGAGACATTCCCGAAATTCCCAAGGCATCAGCCTACGTGGCCTTTCTGGCTGGCGGGAACGGCAGATTCGACCTGGCAAAAAGCATGGTTACCATCGGCAGATCCCACAGGTGCGATATCGTCATCGGCGGCTTTTTTTCCTTCCTGGCCGGAGATCCGGCTGCGGCCATCAGCAAGACCCCTCAACACCACTACATCAGCGGCGTCAGCGGCTGGATCAAACCGAAAGTCAATGGTCAGACCGTCCGCGGGCCGGTGCGCTTGAAAGACATGGACATCATTAAAATCGGTGTGGTGGTACTCCAATACGCCTCAGAAGGCCCGACATCGCCATAAAGGACCTCCCCCTTGGTAGACAGGATAAAACGGATGGGCACGCTATGAAAAAATGGATCGCCATCATCGTGTTCTCGGTGCTTTGCACCGCCGTTATCTCCTTGTTTAAAGTTGGTCTCATGTCCAATCGTCAGGTCATTTACATCAAGGGAGGAGAACCGGTCCTCGTCGATAAGGTCGACCAGTCGGATCAGTTCGTTTTCTACGAAGCCAACGGAAAATCCGGCATGTTTATGAAAGATGACGTGACCTCGGTCGGGTCAATCAACATCCAGAAACAAACCTCCCTGCTTCGTATCATCGACAGTAAGCGGCAACAGGCCATGGCGCAATTGGGATTCCATCAAAAATTGATTCGCGTTGTTGACAGCCGCCTGCTGATTTTTCTGTTGATGCTCGCCGCCACATCTGGAATCGCTAAACTGATCCTGATGTTATCGCGTGCAGTAAAAACCGAAGCTTCAAGAGCACTGAGTGCTGACGGTTGCTCTTTGCGGTCCGATCGATCCGGCGATGTTGAGGAGCAGTGCCAGGAGACTTCCGATCTGCGAGATATCGCACTTTTTTTCCTTGGGCTCTACAAGGTTCAAAACGGGTTGGATCAGGATGTTCCTGCCCGCTTTACCATGACCGACACCACTGCATCACAGAAAATGAAAATTTTCGAGTTGGGCGTCAAGGGCAGCAGCGATTGGCTGACCCGTCGGATGTCCGTCGGACCGTTGGGTGAAGAGACTGGCAGCAAAAGCAAATGTTTTTACGTCATCTACGACACCCACATGGTGGTAAAAATTCCACCGGCGCCCATCACGGATATGGAAAAATATATACGCGACATTCGAAGAGAGGTGCAGATCGCCTCACATCTTTCACCGGTCACCTGCATCGTGCCCATGGTATCCGTGGTGCTTAAGAAGGTTAAAAAGCTGCCCTACGAATCTAGCCTTACCCCGGAACAACTGGAAAAACAGTATATCCGATTGGTTGAAGAGCGTCCCGAGTACCAGGAATACCTGAAAATCGGCGGCCGGTTCGCCTTTTTCATGGAACTGACCAACAGTTTCTTTTTAGGGCGGGTCATCGATGAATTGCACGCGTCCAAAGACCACACAGTCAACGAATTCCTTGAGGCGCCGGACGTGGCTTGGGACCAGGAGGCCTTCACCATCCGATATGGATTGGGCGCGCTCCCCGTTTTTGAGGGGCTCCAAACGCTGTACCGGCTTTGTGAGGCCGAAGCCAAACGGATTGTCAACGCGTCGGCCCCAGGTGAAAAAATCCATCCCTACCAGATCAAAAACTGGTTTCTTGCCTACATCACCGGAGAGAATCGTCAGCTGAAAGAAAAAGGAATTGATCAATCGCTGCTGGCCCGCATCAAGGATGGCTTTTCCACCGTTTTTAAATCCAATCAGAAGAACGTGGACGATCTGATCCATCTGTTGAAAACCCAGCAGAAATCCAACGCCTTTTCGAAAAGCCGCCAGCAGATCGAAAATATCGCATCCAATATGCTGACGCTGCTATGCCTGCTTAAAGAAAAGCAATTGGCGTTGAGGGATTTGAAGCCGGATAATTTGTTCTTGGATGCAGATCCGGATGCCTACCCGAAATTTCTGAAAAATAAGCGCGCCTTTTCAATCGGCGTGATCGATGTAGAAACGGCAATTTCCCTGAAACCTACCCGTGACGACACCATTGCGCAACCGCTTCTCGGAGGAACGCCCCTTTATGCCACCCCGCTCCACCTGTTGAGAAACAAGACGATAGCCTCCAATTTTGGAAATCTGGCGGATGCACTTCATCTTCAGGATTGGTTTGCCACCATCGCGATTATTTTCAAGGCGGTTGCCGGCACAAACCTGTTCCCCCGTGCCGCCCGTTCTTTTCCGGGAATATTGAAAATCCTCAAGTCCAGCCGTGACCGAACCAATCCAGACGAAGCCACCGTCAAAGCCATGAGCCAAATATTCTGGTCGGCCGCAGCCACTGACATAAAAGCCCAATTATCTTCATTTTCAGACATATTGAATCAGTTGACCCTGTCGGTTCCCGAAACCATGGCACCGGAAATCAAGCAAGAGTTGGAGCGTGAAAACGCCCTTATTCACCGTGCAATCCGCAAGCATGTCTCTTTTTCACCGCTTTTTAGGAGTGAAAAAAACAAGGTATTTCTTTTGGAGGCGCCATGTGAAACCCTCGCCAAGCAGGTGGCCAGGTGGGAAAACCACGCGCAGCTTCCTGAGCACCATCGCCGGGTAGCCCCCCAGATGGTTGCATTCTTGAACAACTTGAATCGATTAAAACAGGGCGAATCGTAAAAACGACGAGCCATCGCCGCTTTTACCACCCCCCCCCACGACGTTTCCGTTTATTCGCTCCTCGAAGCCATGTTCCAAATTGCCTTCAGAGGCATGTACAAGTCACGCTGGAAAGCGCTGCCCAAAGCCACCGGTTCCTCCGACCAACAGACCGCGGTTAAAGAGGACCGCGCGATGGTCACCACGATACTAAACGACAATTGACCCTGACGTATCTTTTTATGGCCAACGCAGTGCGCTCGCTCACTACCGGGGGGCTTTGATAAATTCCGATATCGCCGCCTTGTCCATGATGCCGTCTTCGGTGACCAGAAAATCCACATGCTTGAGGTCCACGGTGTCGTGAGAGTGAGTGGTCAACTGGAAAGAGATGTCCCCGTGAGTTTTGGATTCCACTTTTCGATGGATCCGCTGTTGGGATGAGGGACGGTGGGAGAATTTGAGGGTATTGGCAAACAGGTAGACCGGCAGGTTGTTCAGGTGACACAGGCTGACGATATTGGCCGATCCAATGGCCGACACCACCTTCATGTCGTCGGCAATGGATAATGCACCCATGAAGACCTTGTTGCCCTGCTCGATGTAGTGGCTCAGGCTGTATTCCGGGATGATCTCCATGTCGATCCCGGCGGCGGACAGAGATTTGATCAGCCGGCGGGTCTTGGCCAGATCCTGCTTGAGCACGATCACCTTGAAGGTTTTCTGCAGCACCTCCTTGGCCAGCTTGAGCATGTTGGT
>NZ_JBFELV010000201.1:0-8846 GCF_041551955.1 Desulfosarcina sp. | reverse complement strand
GATGATTCACAGGATCTGGTTCGTAAAAAGCTGGCCGCTGAACTCAATCCCAATCGGGATGCAGACCAGGCGGTTTTTCACATCTTCGAGCGCTTGTTTACGCTGTCCAATGACAAGGCCCCGCCAATTACGTCGGAATCCTGGAAGCTCAAGCTGAAACAAGCGCTCATAAAAATGATCGAAACCCGGTCGAAAAGCGCACTGACGGTTATCTGCATCGAAGATCTGCATTGGGCCGATCCGTCGACGGTTGACCTATTCCGAAACTTGCTCAACGAGGCGGCGCTTCCCGCACTTTTTCTGATCAGCTGCCGTCCCGGTCAGCTGGCCTTCGACCATCGCCAGATCACCAACCCCTATTATCACGTCCAGTCTATTCAGCTCAAAGACCTTTCACCCGAAAAATGCGCAGCGATGGCCAAATCGCTTCTCCAGTCGGAGCAGGTGCCTGCCAAGCTGTTAGCTTTCATCTCGGACCAACTGGGTGGAAATCCTTTTTTTCTCGAAGAAGTGGTCAACGCGCTCGTCGACACAGGAGCTTTGACCCAGAGCGGCACGACCTGGGAGCTCTCTGGTTCCATCGGCGAAACGGCTTTCTCTTCCAGCATCACCGCACTGATTGCCGCCAGGCTGGATCGGTTGGGTGGTGCCGCCAAGCGAATCGTGCAGGAGGCATCGGTCATCGGCAGGCGTTTCTCTCCGTCTATCTTGAAGCAGGTCGCTGCCGACCCTGAGTCCGTCGACCACAGCCTGGCCACCCTCGAGTCGCTGGGGTTGATCATGCGGGGCGACGACCCCGGTGGAGATTACTTCCTATTCAAACACGCGATAGTCAAGGATGTAGCCTACAACAGCCTGTTGAAGAAAGATCGCAGAAATCTGCATGAGAAGATTGCCCAGGTCCTGGAAAGCCAGAATATCGACCGCATCGATGCGTTTTGCGAAACCCTAGCGTACCATTTCAGCAATGGTTATTCCATTCACCAAGCCGTCGACTACCTGAAAAAATCCGGTCGCAAAGGGATGAAAAAATCGGCCTACATCGAATCCCACGATTTCTATGAGAAGGCCTATCACCTGATGTTGGACGGAGATCGAATCGCTGCCGATTCTTCTCTCTGCCTCGTGGAACTGGTCTTGGAATGGTTTTTCGTGTTCGACATGCGCGGGCGTTACAAGGATGCGCTTATCCTGTTGAGACGGCATGAATCAGCGGCGAGGAACCATGTCCCGCTCCACCTCAAGGGAATGTACCTGACCTGTCTGGGCTGGGCTTATCAGCGGCGTGAGCATCTCGGGCCTTCTCGAGATTGTCTGCTGGAAGCACTCGCCAACGGCGAGCGGATTCACCACCACAAGGTCGTCGCCTACGCTTGTGCATGCCTGATCTGGACCTGCACCGCCCAGGGACGACTTGACGAAGCACTTGCTTTTACAGCCAAAGCCGAGGAGGCGTCCCGCATGCTCGAATCAGAGGACCCTTCGTGGTCTTTCGTGATGGATCAGGATCTGGTTCGGTTCGTGTTTACCGGAACAGCCATTGCCCATTGGTTTAGAGGTGATTGCCGCCAATGCCGACTCCTGGGAGATCGCCTGCTGGATTACGGGGAAAAGGCGGGAGATGTGAACAGCATTTCAGAAGGGCATCTATCCCATGGCATGGGATGCTTTGCGGCCGGAGACTACCACGGTGCCGTCGAAAAATGCATTCTTGCCTTAGAAAGCTCGGCGTCCACCATCTTCGCTGTCAATGCCCTTTTTATCAAGGCCTATGCCCACCTCTCCCTGGATGAGGTTGACCAGGCAGAGAAACATCTTCTGGAAATTCTTTCCTTCTGCAAAACGTCGGGTTGCGAATACATCGCAACATCGGCAGACGCACTGTCCGGTGTCGTTGCCGTGGCCAAGGGAAATGTCGCAGTCGGGGTGAAAGCCCTCGACAGACACGCCCGGCGAGCGTTGGCCAACGGAAAGCCTTACCACGCCCAGACGATTCACTACATGCTGGGGTGCATCTTCATGCAAATTTCCATGCGCGAAGGTAATTTAAGCCTGTCGATGGTGTTAAAGAACCTACCGTTTTTCATGGCCTGGCTGCCGCGGGCGGCAAAACAAGCGGAACATCATTTCATAACAGCCATACGGATCACCGGCCGGACCAATGCCCTGGGCATCAAAGGCCAGGCTTCGCTAGATCTGGGACGGCTCTATCAGGCCAAAAAAAGAAAGCATTTGGCCTCACCGCTGATCAAGGAGAGCATTGCGTTGTTCGAACAATTGGGGGCGGACGGACACCTGAAACGGGCGCAGGCCGCCCTGAATGCGCTAGTGTGAAGAGCGACGGCTAGATCGTTCTGCCGCCGGCCATCGCCTGTTTCCGCAAAAGATCATAGAGGCGGCGGGCGATCGGCCCCACGTCGCCGCGGCCAATGGTTTTATTGTCGATGCGCACCACGGGGAGCAGCTCGGTGACGGTTCCGGTCAAAAACACCTCCTCGGCACCCAACAGCGCGTCGATTCCAAAAAACGATTCCTCCACATTCAGGTCGGCAGCCTTGCAGAGGTTCAGAACCACCATGCGGGTAATTCCCGGAAGGATGTTGTCTGTCAGCGGATGGGTAATCAGCCGACCGCCGGATACGATGAACAGGTTCGAACTGGTTCCTTCGCGGACGACCCCCTGGTCCGACACGAAGATGGCATCGTCGCTGCCCGCATCCAGTGACTGTTGTTTGGCCAGGCTGTTGGACAGCAGTTGAACGGTCTTGATATCACAGCGTCCCCAGCGGGTATCCTTTACGGTGATGGCCGTCGCTCCGTTCTTCCGTTTCTCCGCGGGTATCTCCTTGACCGGCCGGATGGTCATGATGATCTGGGGGGTCATGCCCGGGGTGAAGGCGTGATTGCGCGGGGCGACACCCCTTGAGATTTGAATATATAAGCCTGCCCGCGGGTAGCCGGAAAGGTTGAACAGATCCAGGACGGCTTTTCCGATGTCGGCGCGGGAGATGGGGTCGAAGGCCAGTTCCCGCATGGATCGTTCCAGCCGATCCAGATGTTCCTCCAGCATGAACGGACGTCCTTGATAGCTGGCGACAAACTCATAGACCCCGTCACCGAATTGGTAACCCCGGTCCTCGATGGGCACGACCGCTTTTTCGATGGGCATGATTTCTCCATTCACATAGGCCAGGTCCGGCATGGGGGCCTCCTTTCGACGTGCATGATATCTTTTTGGTGAAGTGTTTGGTCGGTGAACCGAGACAGCGAACGCATTCCCCGCAGCTTGTCGGAGCGAGGCATAGACCCCGCTCATAGGGCCCCCGGGGAGGCTTCAATGGGTTACCGATAAAAGAACTATCAACATACACCAAAACGATTGGCGTTGAAACCCATTTGACAGTCGATTCAAGGATGCACGGTGACATCCTGGATGGGAGGTTTGACACAGGATTCACTCCTGGGCTATACCCTCACCTGGACAAACCGGAAACAGCCAATGGCGAGCACCCAATCTAAGATAAAGATCAGATTGCAAGCACCCCATTTCAAACCAATTCCAAATTACCAAACCCAATCTTAGAATAAGCGGCAAAACGGGAGTGACTGGTTCTTAACATCTCCACCGAATTGATGATTGAGATGCTTTTAAAAAAGATCAGGTTTGACGGATTCGTAAAAAGCCCGATATCGGCGTTACGCTTCATCCTTCGTCACTGCAGCGTACCGTAAGTACGCCTCACTCCTCAGGATTCACAAGCCTTGATCTCGGGCTTTTTACGAATCCGTCGGGAAAACGACTTTATAAGCGTTGCGTTCATCAGGTTTAGGATTTTAATTTAGAATTTTAGGCATTGTGATTGGTTTGTCATTTGTATTTCGATTATTGTGATTTATTTTCTATTTGTCTTATTTTTTTGACATGCACACGTGTAATTCACGATTAACAAATGAAGCAGCCGATCGGATCTTTACCGTGAAACCCATCGTTGCCATCGTTGGCCGACCCAATGTGGGAAAATCCACCCTTTTCAACCGGATCACCCGATCCCGGGATGCCCTTGTGGATGACCTGCCCGGCGTGACCCGGGACCGGAATTTCGGGGACGCCCGTTGGAACGATAAAGCTTTTACCCTGGTGGATACCGGCGGCTTCGCCGCAGGGGACGACGACGCGTTTGCCCCGCACATCCGCCAGCAGGTGGAGCAGGCCATCGCTGACGCCGATGCGATTGTCCTCATCCTCGATGGAAAAGGGGGCATTTCTCCCTTTGATGCCGATCTGATCCATCTGCTGCGCGCCAACGATAAACCGGTGTTCTACGTCGTCAACAAGATCGACGGTGAGGGCCATGAAAAAAACCTGTCCGATTTCTACAGCCTGGGCATCGACAACTTGTTTCCGGTATCGGCCGAGCATGGATACGGGGTCCCCGATTTTCTGGATGAACTGACCGCCGGATTTGCTGAACTCACGGCTGAAGAAGAGCGGTCCGATACCATCCGCATTGGGGTGGTGGGAAAACCCAATGCCGGTAAATCCTCTCTGATCAATGCCATTTTAGGTGAGGAGCGCTTAGTGGTCAGCGATGTTGCCGGTACTACACGGGATTCCATCGACGCCGCCTTTACCTGGCAGGACCGAAAATACGTGCTGGTGGATACTGCGGGGATTCGCAGAAAAGGAAAGGTGTCCCTGCGTCTGGAAAAATTCTCGATCATCAAGGCCCTGCGCAGTCTGGAACGGTGCGATGTGGCCCTGATCATCATCGATGCCGAGCAGGGCATCTCCGATCAGGATGTCCATGTGGCCGGCTATGCCCATGACCGCGGATGCGGGGCGATTTTTCTGTTGAACAAATGGGATCGGGTGGACAACCGGGACGGCAAAGCCCTGAAGCGGCTCACGGAGAATCTGCGCATACAGGCCAAGTTTCTCAGTTTTGCACCGGTGATGACGGTTTCGGCAAAAACAGGACAGCGGATTCAACGCATCTTCCCCATCGTGGATGAGGTTTACGCCCAGTATGCGGCCCGGATTACCACCGGAAAGTTGAACAAGGCCATGGACCAGGCCTTGACGCGCACCGAACCCTCGATGCACAAGGGCACGCGGCTTAAATTCTACTACGCCACCCAGGTGTCTACCCGGCCGCCCACATTCGTCAGTTTTGTGAATTTCCCGGACGGGGTGCATTTTTCTTACCAGCGCTACCTGGTGAACCAGATCAGGGAAGCCTTCTCGCTGGACAAGACGCCGGTTCGACTGCTGCTGAAACAGCGCACCGGAAAGAACCCGGATTTTTTAAACAAGAAGTCCACACCCTTCAACCCAAAAAAGCGATCCGGCAAGCGCCTCACTAAACGATAGCGATGGACCTTTTCGATTATCAGGCTGGAGAGTCCACCGATCACCAGCGGCCCCTTGCCGAGCGCATGCGGCCGCACCGCCTGGCAGACCTGTTCGGCCAGGATGCAGTTACGGGGTCCGGCTCACTGGTTCGCCATGCCATTGAAAACGACCGGATTTTTTCCATGATCCTGTGGGGGCCGCCCGGCTGCGGGAAAACCACCCTGGCGCGGATCATCGCCCGCGAAACCCGATCCCATTTTCTCCACTTTTCGGCGGTGCTCGCCGGTGTCAAACAGATCCGCGAAGACAACGACGAGGCCAAAAAACAGCAGCAGTTCCAGCGCAAGCGAACGATCCTGTTTGTGGACGAGATCCACCGCTTCAACAAGGCCCAGCAGGATGCCTTCCTGCACCATGTGGAGTCCGGGCTGATCACCCTGATCGGCGCCACGACTGAAAATCCGTCGTTCGAGGTGATTGCGCCGCTCTTGTCCCGTTGTCGGGTGATCACTCTCAGCCCGCTGGCCGAGGAGGCCGTGGGCCGGGTGCTCGACCGGGCGGTCGAAGACGGCAAGGCCGGCTTGGGCGATCTGAATCTATGCCTGGCCGCCGATGCCCGGGACCACCTGATCCACATTTCCTCGGGGGATGCACGCAGCGCGCTCAACAGCCTGGAGGTGGCCGCCACCCTGGTTTTGGCCGAAGCGCCACCCAAACCGGGCACCCGGCGAATGGTCACCCTGGATCATGTGGAAAGGGCGCTGCAGAAAAAGGCGCTGCTATACGACAAGGGCGGTGACGAGCATTTTAACATCATCTCCGCGTTTCACAAAAGCCTGCGGGGCAGTGACCCAGATGCGGCCCTGTATTGGCTGGCCCGCATGCTGGAGGCCGGGGAAGACGCCCTGTATGTGGCCCGTCGCATGGTGCGGTTTGCCTCCGAGGATGTGGGCAATGCCGATCCGTTCGCCCTGCGCCTGGCCTTGGGGGCCATGGAGGCTTTTCGCTTCTTGGGGCATCCGGAAGGGGATCTGGCCCTGGCCCAGGCCGCCGTCTACCTGGCCACGGCGCCCAAGAGCAACAGCATTTACGCGGCCTGGAACAAGGTCAAACAGACGGTCCGGGAAAAAGGTGCCCTGCCGGTTCCCCTGCATATCCGCAATGCACCCACGGGGTTGATGAAGGATCTGGGCTACGGCAAGGGATACCGCTATGCCCATGACTTCAAGGACGGATATGCCGTCCAGGACTACCTGCCCGATGCCATCGCCGACAGCCTGTTTTATTTTCCGACGGACCGGGGGTACGAGAAGATGATTGCCGGACGCCTGAAGAACTGGCGGACATTGAAAGAGAAAACCAAAAAAAAGGAATGACATATCGGATTGCAGAGCACCTGCCAACTTCCCTGCCGACGAATCACCGTTTGATGAACCCGAAAAAAGTCCCCTGTCGTGTCATTCCCGCGAAGGCGGGAATCTATAGCTATTGGTTAACCCTGGATCCCCGCCTTCGCGGGGACGACAGCAAAAAGGGAATTCCGATTTTTTACGGGACCGTCACCGTTTAAGATCCTGCCGATCATACCGATAATGATACCGGGAACAGCGGAAATGCAGTGACCCCAGCATGCAGGGTCGATGCATACCGCAGATATCGGACCAGACGGCCGTTTATGGATGGGCACGAGCTAAAATCCCCATCGCCCACGAAAAAACGATATGCCGCTTCAATAGTCGAGGAAGAATGTTCACTAAGGAGATTGCCGCATTTATCGCCCTTCCTGGAATCGTTGGCCCCCATCATTATAAGCGAACACCTATCTGGTTAGGTATGCGTCTATTAATCCCACTATTTATAGTCACCCTCGGACTATTGCAGACCCACTGCCATGGGATCAGGGGGGAGGGCGCCGGATCATATCTCTCTGACTTTGAACCGGCCGAGCAGGATGCATTGTTGCTCTTCAAAGTGATCCGTTTGGGGGCCACATACGGTGACGTCCACAAACGTGTTCCCGGACTTGATGAGCTGGCTCCTGAAGGTGGGTCCGCGTTTCTGGCCGCTCTCGGGTTACATGAAGCAACGGCTTCGACAGACCTTTTTAATACAGAGACAAAAATGGAATTCAATTTTGAAAAGGGTGCGCTCTATAGTTGCTTCTTCTTTATGCGAGAATTTGAACCCGATACAGCCGATCGTCTGTTTCATCGTATTCAAGCGTTCTACGCATCTGTTTTTGGCCATGGGGCAGAGGAGGAAGGCGAAGATGATCGCCTGTCAAAGTCAATCTACTGGTTTTCGAACGACCTGGAAGTTGTGGTTTCTATCGTCGCCGAAAACGAAGTTAGCACCCTGTCCTGGGGATTCCAGCAACCGGGGCCGAATACTGAGTATTTGCGCAGACAATAAATGGTTCATCTCCGATGCGGACTAAAAATGTTGTAGGATGACCCGGAAAATCAGCTCGGAAAAAAATGGGCGACAAGTAAAATTTCCCGGGAAGAAGTGCTACAGGCAATTTGTAAATATAATGAGAGGGTCAGAAACTCTGTAATTCAGGAGCGAAGGTATGATCAAATTAGTAGCGTCGTTATTTTTGGCTATGACGCTGATGAACGGACACCCGGCCCTCGCTGATGAGATGAAGGCGAAATTGTCAGACTTCCGTGGCAGAGGGGGGCGACTGGCCTGGTCTCCAACCGAAGATTTTGTGGTTTTTGATCGCAAGGGCCAGGACGGTGGCTTTGACCTTTACCTCACCCGAGATTTTGAAACCGAGCAGTGCCTGACCTGTGATCACCCGGACCTGCCCAACCCAAAACGCAACTACGGCCAACCCGCCATCCATCCGAACGGGCGATACATTGTGTTTCAGGCGGAAAAGCAGAACCATTGGCCTGTTCTGCCACTCATTACCAATCCAGGATCAGGTGTTTTTAACGACATTTGGCTTTTTGATCTTGAAACCAACCGTGCGAAACCACTCAGGGAACTTCCCAATAAAAAGAATCACGGCACACTCCACCCGCAATTCTCAAAAGATGGCAGTCAGCTGAGCTGGTCAGAGTTGTACAGTGGGGCTGACTTCAAGTACCCGGGGAAGTCTGCCGGTGCGTGGAAGCTCAAGGTGGCCGCCTTCAGTCCAGAGGGACTAGGTGATATCAAGGAGTTTCAGCCTGGCGAAGATGTGATCTACGAAAACCACGGGTTCAGTCATGATGGAAAGTGGTTGTTCTTCAGCAGCAATATGAAGCGCTCAAACCCGGTAAACCAGAGCACCGACATCTATAAGATCCACCTCGGGACCGGTGAGTTGGTTCGGCTGACAAGCCAAGGATACAACGAGCACGCCCACATCTCACCAGATGGTAAGTACATCGTCTGGATGTCGTCGGTAGGTAACGGTGACACCTACGACTACTACAAGGTTGGCACGGATTATTGGCTGATGAATATGGATGGCAGCAATAAGCAGCGGCTGACATACCTC
>NZ_JBFELV010000200.1:0-8854 GCF_041551955.1 Desulfosarcina sp. | reverse complement strand
CCGTAAAAAGTCACAAGTGGTGTCACTCCCGCGAAGGCGGGAGTCCATAACTGTCTGAAACTTAATGATCCCCGCCTTCGCGGGGATGACAAAAAAGAGGACATCTCGACTTTTTACGGGTTCATCAAATATTGGGGACTCCCCTAAGCAATCCATGCGCCGGGTGGCCGGCCGTCAGCCGGGATATCCGGATTCAGCCCACCAGGCATGGCTAAACAGCTGTCCTCCGGGGGTGAGATTGAACAGGGCGTCGGCTGCCAGCAGCACCACCGCATTGGTCCAGGTTATTTTTTCTTCGGGCCACCGGGTCATGTCCGGAAAGGTGAACCCACACCAGAATGAGCCGTCATCGAATACGTGCTCCGACAGCCAGTTGAATAGGATGAGCGCCTTTTCCGTATCCCCCATGGCGGCAAGGGTCAGCACCAATTCGGAGCTTTCCGCGACCGTTACCCAGGGTTGGTCGGAAACACAGCGAACCCCCAAGCCCTCCACCACGAATTTTTTCCACTGGCGCTTGATGCGTCCACCGGCCATTTCACCGGTAACGGCGCCGCACAGCACCGGATAGAACCAGTCCATGGAAAATCGGGATTTGGTCATGTTGAACAGGTATGGCCGATGGCGGATCGCATCTCCGAGACGCTTGCAGGCAGCGGCCCAGGGAATGGTCGCGATGCCCAGCTTGTCGGCGATGGCCATGGCGCATTTCAGGCTCATGTAAATAGAGCTGGATCCGGTGAGCAGGGCCATGGGGTCCACCTTGCCCTGGGGGCTGACCGCCCAGCAGATTTCACCGTTGGCTCGCTGATGGCCGATGGCAAAGTCAATGGCTCGCCGCACCGTGTCCCACATGGATTCCAGAAAAGGGCGATCACCGGTGATCAGCCAGTAGTGAAACACACCCACGGCGACGTAGGCACTCATGTTGGTTTCACGGGTCCGGTCTTCGACGATACCGTTTCGATAGGCGGCAAACCAGCTGCCGTCGGCCAGCTGCATGCTACGCAGCCAATAAAAGGCCTGCCGAGCCTGTTCCAGATATCCCCCCACCATCAACCCCATGGTTGCCTCCACATGATCCCAGGGGTCGGTTTTTTCTCCCGTTGACCAGGGGATCTCCCCTGAAGGAAGCTGGGTGGCGATGATCAGACGGCACACCGCATCAACATCAACGGCAAGCTTCTGCCGCTGCTTGCAGATACTCACATTCATAATGATTATAAACCTTTTGGCCGTGCCAGAATCCAAACCAGTGTGTTGCAGTGTCCAGCAGACAAATAAAATACGTTGGAAATGGTGGATATGCAAGGGAAAAGGCCACACCCGGCTCGCCCGCCACCAAATGGCAGGCAGGTTGGTGTGCAATAAGGGGCCTGATCCTTCATGTGACATTGGTTGCCACGGGTTTCCGCAGCCAATGGGTTTTTGCCTGTTAAAACACCCCGTGCAAGCATCCTGCAGTCGGGGTTAACCTTCTTGACTTGAATCGGAAAACTCTTTATGAACTGGACTTTATCGAAAAAGGTGTGTGCCCGGCGGCAGACGCCGTTGCCGGATGACGGCAACCATCAACTTGACCAACCCGCATCGACTGACCCGTCCCAATCAATCAGTCGTCAGGAATGCATTCATGAAGAACGCGCTCAAGGAAACTATTCTGGCGGCAGCCAATGCCGCTCACGCAAAAGGCATCTTCCCTTCGTCCGATTTTTGTGAGGTGGTGCTGGAAGAACCCAAGGCCGACAGCCACGGCGACTTGTCGACCAACATGGCCATGCAGATGGCCAAGACCCAGCGCATGTCACCGCGAAAAATCGCCGAAACGCTCATTGGTCATCTGGATGACAAAAAGGGCATCATCGACCGTACGGAAATTGCCGGGCCGGGGTTTATTAACTTTTTCATTCGCCCGTCCGCCTGGTACCCGGTGTTGGCCGCCATTCACGAACAGGACGACCAGTATGGCCGCTGCGACCTGGGTAAGGGGACCCGCATCCAGATCGAATTCGTCAGCTCCAACCCCACCGGCCCCCTTCACGTGGGCCACGGCCGGGGCGGCGCCGTGGGGGACAGCACTGCCAACATTCTCTCTTTCTGCGGATTTGATGTACAAAAAGAGTACTACATCAACGATTCCGGCCGACAGATTCAGACCCTGGGCATGTCAGTCTACCTGCGGGGGAAGGAGATGCTGGGCGAAACTGTAGATTTCCCCGACACCTGCTACCAGGGTGATTACATCCGGGACCTGGCCGGGGAACTGCTGGAGCGGGAGGGTCGGGCGCTTTTCGACAAAAGCGAGGCGGAGGCCATCATGCCCTGCGCCCGGTATGCGGCGGAGAAAATCACCGCAGGAATGCGTGCCGACCTGGTGGATTTCGGGGTGACCTTCGACCGATGGTTTTCGGAGCAGAGCCTCTACGATTCGGGTAAGGTGGCAGGGGATATCCGCAATTTTCAGGAGAAGGGGTTGATCTACGAGAAAGACGGTGCCCTGTGGTTCAAGACCAGCGACTACGGAGACGAAAAGGACCGCGTGGTGGTTCGCCAGAACGGCCAGACGACTTATTTTGCGTCGGACATCGCCTATCACAAGGACAAGTTTGAACGCGGGTTTCAAAAAGTGATCGACGTGTGGGGAGCCGACCACCACGGCTACATCCCGCGTATGAAAGCCGCCGTGGAGGCATCCGGATACGAACGCGGCCAGTTTGACGTTTTGCTGGTGCAACTGGTTAACCTGCTGCGGGCCGGCCAACCCGTGGCCATGTCTACACGGGCCGGTGAGTTCGTCACCCTGGCCGACGTGGTCAAGGAGGTTGGCCGGGATGCAGCGCGGTTTATCTTTCTGACCCGCCACTATGAGAGCTCCCTGGACTTCGATCTGGAACTGGCCAAACAGAAGACCAACGACAACCCCGTGTATTACGTCCAATATGTTCATGCACGCATTTCGAGCATCCATCGCAAGGCTGAGCGCGACAGGCTTGACGTCGACGGATTTAGGCCCTCGGATCTGTCGGCCCTTGAAACGCCGGAAGACATTTCACTGATCAAGGCCCTGGCCCGCTATCCGGAAACCGTCGAAACTGCCGGGGCGTTAATGGAGCCTCACCGCATCACCTACTACCTGATGACCCTGGCCGCCGCCTTCCACACCTATTACAACCGGCATCGGGTGTTGCATGAAGACGATTTGAAGTTGACCCGGGCCAGGCTTTACCTGATCTCGGCCGTTCAAAAAGTGATCCGAAACGGACTGGCATTGCTGGGTGTGTCGGCGCCGGACGCCATGTAGGCGTCAAGGGTTCGGTGTGCACTGCAAACCTCAACCAAAGAGACCATTTTAAAAAACGCGATCTGATGAATGACTGCATGCCAGAAGTACTCACGCTGTGATTCGAGGTTTCATCTTTAAGCGTTTAAGGCGATGAGCAAGATCAATGAAAAATAGCAAACCCAGAACGGTGAACGTCGAACTGTGAACGCCTACGGAACAAACCTGTGACTAAGGGCAAAGCCACCGCGTCAAAACGCCGGATCGCCTGGGGGCGATATCTGCTGGTCTTTTTCGTTGCGGCATGGATGTTCGTACTTGGCGTGCTGGTTGGACGGGGAACGGCTCCGGTGCATTTCGACACCCAGGCGCTGCAGGAAGAGCTTGCCGCCCTGCGTGACGCCATGATGAAAAAAGAGCGGGAAGCGGTAGAAAAAGCCATCCGGGGAGAAGATGAAAAAGCGCCCCTGGAGTTTTACGAAGCTCTGAAAAAAGATGGGCTGGACACCGCCGTTCAGATTCCCGCGCCAGCGGTGCCGACGGCTGAACCCTCATTCCGCGCCACGGTTCTGCCGCCCCACAAGTCGCGAACCGTCACCAGGGCCAAGAGATCCAAGGTCCCTGAGCAACCAACGCTCGATAAAGCGCCGTCGTCCCCGCCGGCGGCTGTTGAAGCTACGGGTAAACTGACCATTCAGGTGGCCTCCCTGAAGGACGGGACAGCTGCCGAGCGAATCGTTGCAAATCTGAAAAAGGACGGGTATCCTGCCTACGTGTCGAGAATTGTCATCCCCGGTCAAGGGGTCTGGTTTCGGGTTCGGGTGGGCCGCTACACGGACCGTGAACAGGCGACAGCGGACATGCAGCGGTTGACCCGAAATAAGAAAAAACCCATTCTGGTTGCACGATAGCCCTAACCGATTCCAACATGGACTGATGCCGAGAGGGCAAAAATGAAAATATCCCCAAAGGAAGTCCTGCACGTCGCCCACCTGGCCCGGCTGGACATCGCCGAAGCGGACGTCGACCGGATGGCCGACCAGATTGGCACCATTCTCGATTATGTGGATACCTTGAATCAGGTGGACACCTTCGGGGTCCCTGCCACCTCCCACGCCATCACCCTGACCAATGCGTTCAGGGAGGACGAAGCGCAGGACCATCTGGGCCCACAGGCGTCCCTGGCCAATGCCCCGGAAAAGGAAGACGGTGCCTTTGTGGTGCCCAAGATACTCTGACGCCGCAAGGAACCGATGCCATGAAACTGCATGAGTTGACCATCGAACAGGCCAGTGGCCTGTTGAAGAATAAAGACATTGCCTCCGTGGAGCTGACCCGGGCCGTCCTCGATCGCATCGAAACAGTCGATGGCAGGATCGGTGCCTTTCTGACCGTCGATGCCGACGGCGCCATGGCCCAGGCCGAAGCGGCGGACTGTCGCCTGGCCAAGGGCGGCACGCCAACCCTGACCGGCATCCCAATGGGCATCAAGGATCTGATCTGCACCCAAGGCCTTCGCACGACCTGTGCATCGAAGATGCTTGGAAATTTTATCCCGCCATACGACGCCACCGTCATTTCCCGATTGAAAAAGGTCGGCGCGGTGATCGTGGGCAAGCTCAACATGGACGAGTTCGCCATGGGCTCCACCACCGAGCATTCCGGTTTTCAGACGACCCGCAACCCCTGGAATCTGGAGCGCATCCCCGGGGGGTCCAGCGGCGGTTCGGCTGCGGCTGTGGCGGCCGACATGTGCCTGGGTGCCCTGGGCTCGGACACCGGCGGTTCCATCCGCCAACCCGCCTCCCACTGCGGCGTGGTAGGGATCAAACCGACCTACGGCAGGGTATCCCGTTTTGGGCTGGTGGCTTTTGCCTCTTCGTTGGACCAGATCGGTCCGTTGGGTAAAACCGTGACCGACTGTGCCATCATGTTGGACGCCATCGCCGGCTACGACCCCAACGATTCGACCTCCGTCCCCGAACCGGTTCCAGTATTTTCCGACATTGACACCGACGGGCTGTCGGATGTGGTCGTGGGCATTCCCAAAGAATACAGCACCGCTCAAGGACTGGATCCCCAAGTGGGAGCGGCGATTGAACAGGCGGTTGAAGCGATCGAATCTTTAGGTGCCAAATGTATCGAGGTCTCGCTGCCCCATACCGAATATGCCGTGGCTGCCTACTACGTGATTGCCCCCAGTGAGGCCAGCTCCAATCTGGCCCGCTACGATGGCGTGAAATACGGTTTCCGCGACAAGTCCCAGGCCGATCTGCTTCAGATGTACCGCAGCACCCGGTCACAAGGATTTGGTCCGGAAGTGCAGCGTCGCATCATCTTAGGGACCTATGCCCTGTCCGCCGGTTACTACGATGCATACTACGGCAAAGCTTCCCAGATTCGCACGCTGATTAAGAACGATTTTCAATCGGCCTTTGCATCCTGCGATGCGATTGTCTCCCCGGTGGCACCCACACCGGCATACCCCATCGGCACAACCCTTGACGATCCGCTGACCATGTATCTGTCGGATATTTTCACCCTGTCCGCCAACCTGGCCGGCATCCCGGGGATTTCGGTCCCCTGCGGTTTCTCGGACGACGGTCTGCCCATCGGTCTGCAGATCATGGGTCGCCATTTTAACGAACCGATGCTTTTTAAAATTGCCAGGCAGTTCGAAAAGGCGGCGAACATCTCGGATAAGAAGCCGCCCTTGTGACCGAGGTCTGAGCTATAACAACCATCTACGCATTCCGTGATGCATAGATAATCAGGAGACGGCATTGCCGCCGACGTCGACAGGATTAAAATTAAAATCCAAATCGTTACAGGAAAATGAAGTCTTAACGGTTCCAATCAGACGGTTTCGTAAAAAGTCCGAGATCAAGGCTTGCGAATCCCTAAGGAATGAGGCGTACTTATCGTACGCCGCAGTGACGAGGGGTGAAGCGTCACGCAGATATCGGATTTTAACGGAACCGTCAGGGAAGGTTTCCATGACCATACAACCCGAAGGCGAAAGCCTGAGAAAAGCAGTCCAGTGGATATCCGAAGAAAAAAAGGCCGGGTCACCCAAAAGCCGGCAGCAACTCATCGACGCGGCTTGCCTGAGGTTCAACCTGACCCCCATGGAGGCGGAGTATCTGGCGCGCAGTTTCAAGGAGATTGCCAAGTAGTGTCCATCCAATCAAGGGCGTCTTGTGGCCCAGCGCTGCGTTCTCACGGTTGGCAAGTCCTCGACCTAGCGCTTCTACGCCTGCGGTTTTCAAAACGCTGCGGCCTTGATCTGAACCACAATCTACCCTTTTTGAATACACATCAGAGCGCTTAGATGTCCAGAATCAGAATCCTTCCGGAAATCCTGTCCAATAAAATCGCCGCCGGAGAAGTGGTGGCGCGTCCGGCTTCGGTGGTCAAGGAGCTGGTCGAAAATTCCATCGATGCCGGCAGCACCCGGATCATCGTGGAAATTGAACAGGGCGGGCGGAAGCTCATCCGTGTATCGGACAACGGACAAGGCATGGGCCGGGATGATGCCCTGCTCTGTCTGGAGCGATATGCGACCAGCAAGATAGCTGCCGATCCGGACCTGTTTGCCATAAGCACCCTGGGTTTCCGGGGAGAGGCGCTGCCCAGCATCGCCTCGGTCTCCCGGTTCACCCTCGTTACGCGGGAAACCAGCGCCGATGTAGGTACCCAGATTGAGGTGGCGGGGGGGCGGATCAATAAAGTCTCCGACGTGGGAGCCCCTCCCGGCACCCTGATCTCCGTCGCCGGCCTCTTCTACAACATCCCGGCCCGGCGTAAGTTTTTGAAAAGCATCGACACGGAGATGGGTCACATCGCAGACACCATTGCCAGCATGGCGCTGTGCCGGCCGACCGTTCAATTCCGGCTGTCGCACAACAATCGGATTGTGAAAAGCTGGGCCCCGGCCGCAGAACCCATGGATCGGGTGGCCGATGTCCTTGGGACGGCCATCAAGAAGGAGCTGTATACGGTTGAGCGGGTCACCGCGGATATCGACATCAGCGGGTGGATCGCCTCCCCGCGTATAAACCGGTCCACCGCCCGCGGTATCTATCTGTTCGTCAACGGTCGCTGGGTCAAGGACCGGGTGATTCAGCACGCCCTGTTCGCCGGTTATACCGGGCGATTGATGAAGGGGCAGTACCCGGTGTCGGTGCTGTTTTTAAAGGTCCCCTTCGACCAGGTGGACGTCAATGTTCACCCCACCAAGCACGAAATCCGTTTTGTCCGCCAGAAACTGGTTCACGACACCATGCGCGATGCCGTGGCCGACGCGCTCAGGCAATCCGATCCTACCCGGTGGAGAACGAATCAGCCCAGAATTGCCGAATTGCCTCGGGGGTCGGCAACCATTTCCGAGCCGCACGCCGAATACAACATGCCGCCCACGCATGACCATCAGGGGCCCCAGGTGGGTGTTGCAGCGGACCGGACAGCAGCTTCGACGTCCTGCGCGGCCGGGGCAGACGACATGCAGAAGCCGTTGCCGGCTGCAGAACCCGTTGACACCGCGGCACCGCCGATCGACCCGACGGCTCGCAACGGTAAGCTGGCCCACCAGAAGCCGCTCTGGAAACAGCGGTTTTTTGCCGACCTGACCGTCATCGGCCAGTACAAGGGCACCTATATCATCTGCCAATCCCATGACGGGTTGATGCTTATCGATCAACATGCGGCCCACGAACGGATCGTTTTTGAACAGCTCAAGCGCCAGTCCAAGGCGCACCGACCCGCCGCCCAGCGCCTGCTGCTTCCCGAAACCATCGACCTGGGATTCCGCGAAACCCAGATCCTGGAAAAGCTGGCTCCGGAACTGGACCGATTCGGGCTTGAGATCGAGCCATTTGGCGGGAACACCTTCGTGGTCAAGGCCGTGCCCACACTGCTTGACAGCGCTGGTATTTCGGGGTTGGTTACCCAACTCGTAGAAAAAACAGCGGAAGTCGGTGTGCGTGCCGAAATGGAAACCATTTTGGATGAATGCCTCATGGTCATGGCCTGTCACAATGCGATCCGCGCTAACCAGCAACTTACGGATACGCAGATCCAGGCCATGCTGGAACAGCTGGATGCCTGCGACAACCCCTCGCACTGCCCCCACGGCAGACCCATCTGGATCCAATGGCGCCTTACAGATCTGGAAAAGCATTTCCAGCGGATTGTTTAATGTCCCGTTTTTCGTCAACCGGTTGACAATATGTGTTCGCCACAGCCACAAATCCCCGCCATAATCAATCGGCCATATAACAAAAATGAGAATTCAAAATAGCAAATAATATGAATAGTTTAGAATGTTTTTGGTGGCCTGGTCGCTTAATCCTCGGCGCATTGCAGCATTCAGGTATGATTTTTGCTTTTATTTCCGACAATTTGGATTGACGACCGAAACACTTCCAATATGCTGAATTGCGGAGATAAACATGGGTAGATGCAGTCGACGACAATTTATTAAAAGAATCGGCACTGGTTGCCTGGCCACCGCCCTGGTGCCGGCTACAGGATGGTCTGCCTTGCTGCCGGACGGCACCCGTCGCTCCCTGGACT
>NZ_JBFELV010000199.1:0-8860 GCF_041551955.1 Desulfosarcina sp. | reverse complement strand
CGGGGCTCGCGGGGACAAGCCCTACGACAAAAAAGCGCTGGTCAACCTGCTTTTGGTCTGCTCGGAAATCATCGAGGCCTATCCTCAGATCCAGGAGATGGATCTCAACCCGGTGGTCATTCACCACGAGGGCTTGAGCATCGTCGACGCCCGCATCCTGCTCAAACCAACGTCCGAGGAAGAAAAAGCGGGTAAGCCTGCGTGAACCGGATCTTCCTGATCATCGTTCTCGCCGCCGTCTGCTTTGCCGGCTGGAAGCAAATCGGCTTCCAGCCGGCGCCGGATCTTCCGTCACCCATGCAGGCCCTCTCCACGGCCATGGTGAACTCGGCCACCGGTGCGGTGGAACTGGCCATCGGGCTGGTGGGCGTGATGACCCTGTTTCTGGGCCTGATGAAGGTTGCCGAGGCAGGAGGCATGCTGGTCATCCTGGCGCGTTTGATCCGCCCGCTGATGGTGCGACTCTTCCCCGAAGTGCCGGCCGACCATCCGGCCATGGGGGCCATGATCCTCAACCTGTCGGCCAACGCCCTGGGACTGGGCAACGCCGCCACGCCCTTCGGCATCCGGGCCATGCAGGAATTGGAGAGCCTGAACGCCCGGCCGGGGACGGCCACCAACGCCATGGCCCTGTTCCTGGCCATCAACACCTCCAGCGTGACCCTGCTGCCCACCGGCGTCATCGCCCTGCGGGCGGCGGCAGGCAGCGCCGATCCGGCGATCATCCTGCCCACCACCCTGCTGGCCACCATCGGCTCCACCAGTGTGGCCATCCTGGCCGCCAAGCTCTACCAGCGCCTGTCGCCCCTGGAAGAATCGCATCCGGCCGATGGCGGAAATGCGGGTACGGATGAGAAAACCGATGCCACGATTCCGGACGAAACATCCACCTTGGAAGCGGCTCAAGGGGCCTATCCGATATGGGTGAGCGTCCTGGCCCTGGCCGCCCTGGCCGCCCTGATTCCCGGGGCCGTCCTTTTCGGCAAGGCGCTCTCACCGTGGATCCTGCCGCTCCTGATGGCGGGTTTTCTGATCTTCGGCGCGGTTCGGCGGGTGCCGGTCTACGAGGTATTCGTGGATGGTGCCAAAGAGGGGTTCCAGGTAGCCCTGCGCATCATTCCCTACCTGGTGGCCATTCTCGTGGCCGTTGGCATGCTGCGGGCCAGCGGGGCCCTGGACCTGCTGGTGGGCGCCCTGGCCCCGGTCACCGGCCGCTTCGGCCTGCCCGCAGAAGCCCTGCCCATGGCCCTGATGCGCCCCTTGAGCGGTTCCGGCGCCTACGGCATCCTGGCCTCGATCATCAACGACCCGGCCATCGGGCCGGACAGCTACACCGGCGTGCTGGTCTCCACCTTTCAGGGCTCCACGGAAACCACGTTCTACGTCATGGCCGTCTACTTCGGCGCGGTCCAGGTCCGGCGCATCCGACACGCCATGGCCGCCGCCCTGACCGCCGACGCCGCCGGGGTGGTCTTCGCCATTGTTGCCTGTTGGCTGTTTCTGGGTTAGGAGGTTGCCTGGAACCCGTCGTGGAAGCCGACAATGCCCTGCGGGACCTCGTCGATGAAGGGCAACGCCTGGAAAAACTTCTGCGGGATGCCCTCGTAAACCATTTCCGGATAATTCCTGAAACCGAACCGCCGGTAGTAGTCCGGATCGCCGATCAGCGCGCAGCCCTGCGCACCCATTGTCTTCAAGCGGGACAGCCCTTCGTTGATCAGCGCCTTGCCGATGCCCTGCTTTTGCAGGTCCTGCAGGACGGACACCGGTCCCAGGCCATACCACGCGCCGGTTCCGTCGGAGATGGTTACGGGCGAGAAGGCGACATGCCCGACGACGCGCCCATCGATCTCCGCAACCAGGGACAGGGTCAGTGCGCCCGCGGCACGCAACGCGCGGATGATGAATGGCTCGGTTTGCTTGCTGATCGGGTGGTCCTTGAATGCCGCTGCGGTGACCGCGCTAATGGCTTCGATGTCCGCAGCCGTTTCTTTGCGTATGTTCAATTTACTCGCCATGATGTCGAGCAGGTCGTTGAAGGTTTTATGGACGGTTAGAAGCGGCGCCTCGCAGCGATTTGTCCCATTTGATCGCGGCTGGAAGCTCCTACGCCATTTTCTTCCTTTCGGGTTGGTGGCCATTGGTGGCCTGGAAAAGCGTTTTTTCACAGCCATCAATTCTGTTGAACCGGTAAAAAGATCCACTTTGGATGGTTTCGTGAAAAGCGCCGAGACCTCTCCCTAAAGACCAAACGGGACAGGAAGGCTTGCGAGCCTCGAGGAACGAGGCGCACTTAGGTGTACGCCGCAGTGAAGAGAGATAAAGCATAGCGCAGATATCGGCGTTTTTGCGGAACCATCAATACTCATCATCCTCATACTCATCATCGTCCGGATACTGCGGCGGCGACGCACCCACCGATTTAACAACCTTTATAAGCTTGTGCTTGGTCCTCAATGCGCCTTCTCTGATCGACTGGACGCGAATGCGATGCCACCAGTCGTCGCCGAAATCGAACAGGTAGTGAAACACATCTTTTTCTGCCAATCCGACGTCACCGATCTTGATTTTTGCGACCGACATCTTCTTTTCGCCGAACCCCATAAAATCCTCAGTGTTCTCCGGATGGGTGATTTCGGGTGCGCTCCAAATCGTTCGAAAGTTTTTGGTGTCCGACTTGGTAATGAAAAATGAGTAAAGATGCGGATCGTACCGATTGAAGGCACTGAAAATCGCTTCATGGAGGTCTTCAAACGTGCAGTTTTCACTGGCATCGATGATTCGATAGACCTTGGGCACACCGACAATTGAAACCCTGAATTGAAAGAGTCGCATTGGAATCCTTTATACCGTTATTGATTGGAATCAGCCGGCAGTTAATGTGCCGTTATTTCAGACCAGATATTTTTAAGAGACCAATAAATGGCCGCCGCACCGACAGCGATAAAGAGCAATGGTATGATGATATGGTGCAACCTGCTGTCGACCATGGCCGTTCGCGGATCCGATTTTAGATACAGCACCTTGATTCTTTCCCCTTTTCGGGGCGCAACGAAGAAATGCGTTTTGTCTCTGCTCTTGAAGACATGAACGTTCCCTTCACGGTCTTCGTATCGAATCAATGGCCGGCCGCCAAAACCCGCCCCGCCCGCCGGAGGCGTTTTGTCGACTGTCCCGTATACGGCAACCGTATTATTCCTGAATGTATAAAATGCGTAGATCTTGCCTGCCGAAGGGATCAACAGAATCGATCCCAAAAGCATCATGAATACACTGGGTATCAAGTTGCGGCTCAACGATGCAAGTTTCATTCGTTTAAACCAGCGGTTCGAAAGACGCCGATATTTTCTATGTACAGAGGCGATCACGTCTTTCGCTCACGCGCCAGATCTGACAGATTGAATAAAAATGCCGATGGAAAGGTTCTAAGCAAAGAGCGTCCCACTCCTGTCGATGTTACCCTTTCCCATGTACCACGCCAATGACCGCCCGTGCCTAATTCGAAAGCAGCGATGCGGCCGGGGTGACCTTCGCCATGGTTGCATGCCGTCTGCTTCTGAGTTAATGATGACGTTACAGCGACAAACCCGGTGCCTGCGTTGCGCGCCATTACTCGTCAGTGCGGCTTGCGCTCAACACGCCTTGGTCCCGGATTTGCTGCCGAAACGCCAGCGATGGGGTTGTTCGGTCAATACCCGATATGACCCAAATCGCCAAACCACTGAAAGCGGATAGAGGTATCGCCATGCAAATCAAGGCCCAGATCGCATCGTGCAATGAACGGCTCATCGCAATCCGCAGGGAGCTTCACCGCATTCCTGAGCTGGGCTTCAGGGAAGAGAAGACCAGCGCCTTCGTGGCCGACTACCTCAAACAAGAAGGCCTTTCCGTGGTCACCGGCGTTGCCCGCACCGGTGTGGTGGGGCTGCTGGAAACCGGCCGCCCCGGTCCGACACTTCTCATCCGGGCCGACATGGATGCGCTGCCCATTACCGAGGAAACCGGCCTGCCCTTTGCTTCACAGCACCCCGGCGTCATGCACGCCTGCGGCCATGACGGCCACATGGCTATGGCCCTGGCCACCGCCACGGTCATGAATGCCCTCAAAGACCGCATCAACGGCACGATCAAATTCGTCTTCCAGCCAGCCGAAGAGGGCCCGGGCGGCGCCAAACCCATGATCGACGCCGGCGTGATGGACAATCCGCAAGTGGACTACGCCCTGGGCTGCCACATCTGGCCCACGATTCCCGAAGGAACCATCGGCATCCGGGCCGGTGTACTGATGGCGGCCATGTTCCGTTTCGACATCACCATCAAGGGCAAAGGCGGACACGGGGCCATGCCCCATCTTTGCGTAGATGCCCTGGAAACCGCCTGCCAGGTGGTGGCTGCCTTGCAACGCATTGTCAGCCGCCAGATGGACCCTACGAGCCCGACGGTGATCACGGTCGGAAAATTCGAGGCCGGCACCGCCTTCAACGTGATCCCGGAGACCGCTGCGATTTGCGGCACCGCACGGACTTTTGACAAGGCAACATGGGAACGCTGGCCCGGGATCATCGAAACGGTCGTCAAAGGCGTTTGCGAGTCCATGGGCGCCGGTTACGAAATGAGCCATGAGCAGGGGTATCCGCCCACAGTCAACGATCCGGGCATGGCCGATCGGATGAAGCGCATCGCCGGAGAAGTCGTCGGCATTGAACGGGTGGTCATTCCGGACATGACCTTAGGCGGAGAGGACATGGCCTTTTTCCTGGAGCAGGTCCCGGGCTGTTTTTTCTGCCTGGGCGCAGGCAACGATGCCTATGCCGGCATCCACAATCCGCGCTTTGGCTTCAACGAAGCGATTCTGCTATCCGGTGTCGAAACCTATTGCCGGGCGGCCATCGATCTTCTGGGCAAACCCTCCCCTGCAAGCGGCTAACCCATCGTGGACTGAAAAACGGGTCAGTGGCAGCGTGGCGTTTACTATCCCGCTGTCAATCGAGCCAACGCGATGGTGAAGTCAACCCTAATTTATATTTTAACGTTGAATCAAAGGAGAACCATGGCACACCCACCCATCGCCGCCGGCAAGAGCAGCTTCGATCTCATCGATTTCGCCACCTTCCTGGCCGCTGTTGACCTGCGCGGCGAGATCGTCTTCCTCGATGTGGCCTGCGGCATTGGCAATTATGCCATTGAGATCGCCCGCCAGATTCGGGAGACGGGCAAGGTGCATGCCTTTGACCTGTGGGAGGAAGGCATCGCCAAACTCAGGCTAAAAGCCGGATCCCTGGGCTTGGACAACATCGACGCGGCAGTCTGTGACGTCAGCAGGAATATTCCCCTAACCGATCACAGCGTCGACATCTGCCTCATGGCCACGGTGCTCCACGACCTGATTGAGGACGGCACCCACCATGGCACATTGAAGGAAATCGTCCGGGTGCTCAAACCGGACGGGCGGTTGGCGGTGGTCGAGTTCAAGAAGATGCCCGGACCGCCGGGGCCGCCGGAGAAGGTGCGCCTGTCCCCGGAAGGGCTGCATAACGTCCTTGCACCTCTGGGCTTTCAATGCCGCAGCACCGTCGACTTAGGAGCCGTGACCTATCTTTCCGTCTTTCATCTGCATGCTTAGCCGCCTTACTGCCCGTCGATGTGAGCGATGACGCTATCGGTAAAATCAACGGTGGTAGCGGTGCCACCGAGATCGGCCGTCAAACATCCGCTCGCCGTCACCGTTTCAATCGCCTTCATCAAACCGTCGGCCGCCATAGTCTCACCAAGAAAATCGAGCATCATCTGCACGGACCACAGCGTCGCGATGGGGTTGGCGATGCCTTTGCCCGCAATATCCGGGGCGGAACCGTGAACCGGTTCAAACATCGAGGGGTATTGGCGCTCCGGATTCAGATTGGCGGACGGAGCGATGCCGATGCCGCCGGCCACGGCCGGACCGAG
This sequence comes from Desulfosarcina sp., assembly GCF_041551955.1. Classification (GTDB taxonomy): domain Bacteria; phylum Desulfobacterota; class Desulfobacteria; order Desulfobacterales; family Desulfosarcinaceae; genus Desulfosarcina. Next base: position 2,914 of record NZ_JBFELV010000199.1, on the reverse strand, counting down.
GTCGGAAAGGATGTCACCGAAAAGGTTGCTGCCTACCACCACGTCGAACCAGTCGGGATGCATCACGAAGTGGGCCGTGAGGATGTCGATATGGTATTGGTCGGTGCGAATGTCTGGGTATTCCTTTGAAATGGTCCGGAACCGGTCATCCCAAAAGGGCATGGTGTAACGGATGCCGTTGGATTTTGTTGCCGATGTCACGTGCCGGTCCGGTCGCCGGCGCGCCAGTTCGAAGGCATAGCGCAGAATGCGGTCAACCCCCTTCTTGGAAAACAGGGTTTCCTGAACGACGACCTCCCTGTCCGTTCCGGAAAACAGACGTCCGCCGATTTCCGAATACTCTCCTTCCGTATTTTCACGCACGACCACGAAGTCGATATCCTCGGGGTCCCGGCCGGATAGAGGGCTCTTGACCCCGGGCAACAGGCGCACCGGCCGGAGATTGACATACTGGTCGAAGGTTCTGCGGATCGGCAGCAGAAGACCCCACAGGGAAACATGGTCGGGAACACCAAGGGCGCCGACGGCGCCCAGCAGGATGGTATCGAACGATTTCAGTTCTTCCAGCGCATCCGGCGGCATCATCACGCCGTTGTCGATGTAGTATTGGCAGGAATACGGGAACTCTGCGAAAGAAGCCGCAAAGCCGAATTTCTTGGCCATAACCTTCATGGTTCGGACCCCTTCGGGGACAACTTCCTTGCCAATACCGTCTCCGGGAATCAGGGCGATGTTGTAGGCCATGGCAAGCTCCTCTTATGGTTTAACCCGCTTCATTCAACACGGAATTTACGAATGACATCCTGATACCGGTAATCATTCCAACCGCTCATCCCTGCAGGCAATCCTCGGCAAAGACTTTCTCCAAGGCGTCGACCAGGGCGTCGGCATTCGCTTTAGAGAAGATGATGGGTGGCTTGAGCTTGAGTACGTTGTGCAGGGGGCCGTCGGTACTGATCAGAAATCCGTATTCCTTCATGCGGTTGCAGATATAGGCGGCCTCGTCCGCTGCCGGTGCCAGGGTGTCATGGTCCGTGACCAGTTCAACCCCCAGGTAGAGCCCCAACCCGCGCACGTCACCCACCAACCTTGACTTATCTTTTAGGGTGGACAGCCGCTCCAGCAGGTGGGCCCCCACCTGCCTGGCATTTTCCTGCAGCCCTTCGCTTTGGATCACGTCCAGCACGGCCAGGCCCACGGCGCAGGAAACCGGGTTTCCCCCATAGGTGTTGAAGTACTCCATGCCGTTGTTGAAGGCATTGGCAATTTCCGGTGTAGTGACCACCGCCGCCACCGGGTGCCCGTTGCCCATGGGTTTGCCCAGGGTAACGATATCCGGCACCACCCCCTGGGTCTCGAAGGCCCAGAAATGGGTGCCGGCCCGACCGAAGCCCACCTGGACCTCGTCGGCAATGCAGACGCCGCCGGCAGCGCGCACATGACCAAAGGCGGTCCGGAGGTAGCCGTCGGGCAGCAGCACCTGGCCGCCGCAGCCCAGCATGCTTTCGCAGATGAAGGCCGCGGGCTTGCGGCCGCCGATCTCGATACGTTCGATGGCCCGCTTCACGTAGCCGGCATAGGCGATACCGGACGGCGTCCCGGTGCCCTTGTGGGGCCCACGGTAGCCGCAGGGCATGACGACCGTCTGCACCCAGTCCGGTGCCCCCGTCCCGCCGGGCCCGTCGTGTTTGTAAGGACTGATGTCCACCAGTCCCTGGGTGTTGCCGTGGTAGGCCCCGTCCACGGTAATGATGTCGCACTGTCCCGTGTGGGTGCGCGCCATGCGCAGGGCCAGTTCGTTGGCTTCGCTGCCGCTGCACACGAAAAAGCACACGCTCAACGGATCCGGAAAGGTGGCCAGCAGACGACGGGCGTAGTCCACGATGTTGTCGTGGAGGTAGCGCGTATTGGTGTTGAGCACGGCCATCTGGCGGCCACCGGCGGCCACCACGGTCGGGTGGCAGTGGCCCACGTGGCAGACGTTGTTCACCCCGTCTAAATATGGCTGTCCGGTTTCGGTGTAGAGGAACCCGCCCATGCCCCGAACGATCTTCAACGGGGTGTCATAGGAGACGCTGAGGCTTTTGCCCAGGTGTCTTCGCCGGATGGCCATGAGCTCGTCCGCCTTTCGGACTTCCACGTCCGGCGGCGCCGTGTCTAGCCCGAGGACCACACCCGGATCCGGGCAAAGGGCGGTCCACACCCGTCGCTGACTGGGCCGGGCCACGCCGGGAAAGTCGCCGTCCTGCTCCAGCAGATCGGTGATCAGCTGAAGGTGCAGGTGGGGTGCCCAGCCGCCATTTTCCGTTGCGGTGCCGATGGTGCCGATCGTCTGTCCGGCCCTGATGGGCATGCCCGGTTTCAGGCCATCCAGCGATGTGGCTGCCAGGTGTCCATATAGCGAGTAAAACGGAATGCCGCTGTCCGTCTCATGGGACAGGATGATCGTGGGGCCGTAATCCTGGCAGGCGGTGTTGTTCCGAAAGCTGTGGACCCGCCCGCCCATGAAGGCATATACCGGTTCACCCGGCCGGGTGAAAAGATCCAGCCCCAGGTGAACGGTGCGGTACTCGGGGGCCATATCCGTCGCCACCTTGAACGCATCGGCGGTGTAAATCACCCGGGCCTCGTTGTAGCGGCCGATGCCGAGGCGGCTGCCGGCATCTTCCATCTCCCGGAAGATCATTCGTGTCATCGCCGCCGCATCGTCCTTTTCCGGCCCGGCGCCCAGCAGCGGCGTGTCCACGCTCAGGTCGATGACCGGCGGATCGCCGGCCAGCAGCGCGGCATCCACCACCGGGGCGAACGACGCCTGGTTTTCCTTCAGCCAAGCGATCACGGCACGGGAGCGGGGCACCGGGTCGACTCCGCAGGCATCTCTGAAGCACGCCTCTGCAAAATCCGGGCTGATCGG
>NZ_JBFELV010000198.1:0-8861 GCF_041551955.1 Desulfosarcina sp. | reverse complement strand
TAAACACCTACCCTCCCAATTATTTTTTTTATAAAATTTATAATTTTTAAACTTGCGTTTATTTAGATTTGTTATCCCGCCTCTGGAGAATATTGGTTTGCAATTTAATAAAATAGTTTATAAGAATAAAAACAAAATGCGTTTTTTATATCCACAGCACCCACATCGCCCGAACGATTATACAGATTTAAATCGGAGACTGCATGGCTGATAAAAAACAGAGAAGAAAACCTCAAAAGATGGATCTGGCCCAGAAAGCTTACCAGGGCATTCGGCAGATGCTTTTTTATAATGAAATCATTCCGGGGCAGAAAATCAAATACCAGGATCTGGCCGATAAAATCGGCGTGAGCATTACGCCGGTTATTCATGCGTTGAAATGGCTGGAATTTAAGAACATTGTGAGCCACGAACCAAACCGTGGCTATTTCGTAAATGAGGTCAGCCTGAAAGAAATCAAAGAGATTTATGACACCCGGCTTTTATTGGAGGTCTCACTGGTTCCGGAAATTATCAACTCGGTTGACGAAGCATCCATACAGCGGCTGAAACAATCCCAGGATGACTATTTTGCTGCAGTGGATGAAGAGAATTATTACAGCCGGCTGATGACTGACATGAAGTTTCATCTGACCCTCGCCTCTATTTCACAATGTCGCATCCAATTGAAAATGCTTCAGGAGCTGTTCGATATGCTGCTCTTAAAATACACCCGCAATTTAGTCCTGCTGGGAATTATGGACAGTTCATTAAATGAACATGCGGATATTTTCGATAGTTTGAAAAAAAGAGAGGTCGAAAGCCTAAACAACACCTTGTCTGCCCATCTCGACCATGTGCGAACCCACATCACCGAAGGTTTTAAGAGAATGTTTGTCAGAAAGAAAGAATCCATGGTGGATCTGTTTACCTTTCAGTAACGGTTGACCTCATGAGGATGAATCAGAAAATATACCGATAACAAATTTGCAGCGTATGTCATCGCACCATGATCGATTATGCCTTTGACGAAAAACTGTTGAATCGCATTCGAGCCAATCTCAACCGCTTTTCAAAGCGAAAGCAGGCCAATAACGGCTTGAAAGAAGCGGCAGTGGCGATCACGATTGTTGAAAATCAGCAGGAACCAAGTATTCCTGGTATCCCATTTTCGGAACCATGGACTGGCCATGCAGCAATGATACTGACCAGAAGGGCATCCAATCTGCGAAACCACGCAGGTCAATGGGCGCTGCCCGGCGGCCATATGGAAGATGGGGAAAGCCCGGAAGCGGCGGTTTTAAGAGAACTCGAGGAGGAGGTCGGTTTAACGCTCGGCCACAATCGCGTTATCGGTAGATTGGACGACTATAGCACTCGGTCAGGATTCATCATCAAGCCTATGGTGGTCTGGGGGGATACCGATCTCGAATTGACAGCCAACCCCGATGAAGTGGCATCGATTCATCGAATTCCCCTGGCTGAATTGTTGCGCGATGACGCCCCGATGTTCCAGGAGATTCCGGAAAGCGAACACCCGGTTCTATTCATGCCTATCGGAAACAGCATGGTAGCGGCGCCCACGGCGGCGATCATGTATCAATTCCGGGAAGTCGCCTTGTTGGGTAATGATGTGCGCGTGGCGCATTATGAGCAGCCTTATTTCGCCTGGCAGTAAAAGCCGCAGTCGTAAGGCGCGATCAGTGTATTGCGGCCGTTCACGGCACATTTGGGCGTGAATGCTCGATCTTCTCATCTTATCACCGACTCCAGACATAGGCTTTCCACGTCTGTCAGGAAGCATCCATCCATCGTCGAAGGATTTGAAATTTTTCAACGCCCGGCCAGTATTTTTCAGCAAAGGATGCGTCAGGCACCGCCCCGTCGATCCGGTATGCCAAGATCAGGATCCCGGGTGTTTTATGGCATATTTTCTCTGGGGGCCAGTGACGGATATGGAAAATTCCAGTTTTCAATCAAACGCTTGGCTTTTGGATAATTATTCGCCTGCTCAGCCGCCATGGTCCCGCAACCAAATCGAGACCATCCGAATGGTAACCACAAGCATCGCGGCCGTGGCCCCAAGGAAAAAGAGGCTGACCAAGCCATACCACAGCCGCGAAATGATGTGCTTCAGTTTACTGGAGAATTTCAAGGGGGCGTTGGGTTTATCCGGTACGGCGCGGAAGGTCACGATAAATGAATACGTGCTCAGCCCCCATAACCACCCGGCTGAAAGGGGAATAATGAGTCGATCACCCTGGCCGCCTGTAAAAAATAAGACGATCACCACCAGTGATGCCAAGCTGACCAGCCCAACCCCCAGCGACGGCAGGCGAAGCACCTGAATAGCCCGTGCCACGCGCTTTAGCGTATCGATCATTTATCGACCATTTGGCTGACCATTGACTTGTTTTTGAGCAATATCACGTCATCGGCAACGACGTCGAGGCGGGCATCGAACCGCTGCGCGAGATATTCAAACGTACCTGTGCTGTAGAAGCAAATATGGGTCATATCACGAATGTAGTGCCATTGGCGGAACGCCTGCTTATCCTTCACCAGCTTTGTCATGATACCCAGCCATCCGCCTGGTTTCAACATCCTGAACAAAGCGGTAAATTCCAGCCGGGGATGGTGCAGGTGCTCTACGACCTCGGTGGCGCAGATGAAGTCATAGGTGTTATGAAATACGGACGGATCGTTGTGGTAAATCGGGTCGTATAGATCCACCTGATGACCGTGGCCTTCCAAGAGGATCGACAGGGTCGGACCGGGCCCACAACCAAAATCCAATCCTTTTTGCCTGCCTTCCAACCGCTCCATGAGCGGCGTACTGAACCTGGAGAGGAATTGACGGTATCCCTGGTCCTGCGGGTCGTTCTCATGCAAATCGTAGGCTGCCTTCTCATCCTCGTGGCTCAGCCAATCGCAGCGGGGAACGAAGACCAACTTGCAATTCAAACAGTTCAGGTAGGTCCTGTTTCCGTCTGCGTGAAATGGATCGATGTCGCCACCGCTGCACAAGGGGCAGGAAAGCAAATAGGATCTGGATGTCATCAAGGGCCTGACCTTAAGCGTGTATGGCTATTTGACGTCGCTCCCAACACGAACCCCATCGACTTGCTGCCCTCATATCCAATGAGAGGTGCCGTCTACCACTTTACCCCTATTCTGCACTGCTTGTCATTCGTCCCCAAGCAAGTTAAGTTGGCCTTTCACTGGAGTGCCGGCAGATGTTTACTCGAAGCCGTGCTGACACCGCTGTTCACTCCTAAGTAAAAACAACCAACACATAGAGGTACGAGATATGAAAAAACTCAATTTTGGAATTGTATGGATCATCCTGCTAGCCCTCCCGCTATCGGCATTTGCCGGCAGCTATGGAACATCAAAGACTACATCGGACGCCATGAACATGACTGACATCGTCGATACGGCCGTGGCGGCGGGTTCTTTCAACACCCTGGTTGCTGCCATACAGGCTGCCGATCTGGAAGCTACCTTGAGAAGTGAGGGGCCGTTTACCGTATTTGCGCCCACAGACGAAGCCTTTGCCAAACTGCCGCCGGAAACCCTGGAAAACCTGCTCAAACCGGAAAATAAGTCCCAACTGCAGGCCATCCTTACTTACCACGTGGTGCCGGGCAAGGTCATGGCCTCGGACGCCGCCATGCTCACCTCGGCCAAAACAGTCAACGGACAAAGCTTCCGCATCACCGAATCGGGCAGCGGTTTGATGGTGGACAAAGCGACTGTGGTCAAGGCGAATATCCCCGCCAGCAATGGGGTCATCCATGTCATCGACCAGGTCATTCTCCCAGAATAACGCTCTGGCTGAAGACTCTGGGATGTGCGGACCAAATTGAAAACCCTTCAGGGGTGGGTGCTTGAAGATAAGCCCCATCCCTTTTTTATGGCCGTCGGCTGGATCAGGTCAGCAGCCATTGCGCCCTTGAGGCTTGCTCTGAAGACAGTGATCATTTCGTCCCACTGAGTCTCCCGGCTGAATCGGTTGGCCTGGTAGAGTGCCTGATGGGTCTGGAAAATGTTGTCGGGAACCAGAGGGTGCGACAGATAGATGGAGATACCAGTGGCAGCACAATCCGAGGTGTGACGCGCATAGACGAGGACACGACTCGCCATTAGATCCAATACGCGGTCGCAAGCGGTTTTCAGTTCGGGTTGGTTGACAGCGGCACCCAAATGGCGCACAAAACCGACCAGGTCATAATATTCCATCTTCATAAAGCTAGCGAAAGGCTGGGTCGCATATAAGGCCGCATGCATGGCCTGCACCACGCCGGCTTTTTCAGCGCCTCGAATCAACCGCTGAGCCAAAAGATCCAACGCAGAAACCAGCTGCGGCATAGCAGCCGTATCCACCAGGGCCATTCCACCTGAAAAGCGGCAGGTCTTTCCAACACCGTCAATCGAGGGTAAGCTTACCGCCCGTTCATAACTGTCGACGTGACTGTCCACCAACACCCGACCAACCTCCCGGACATCGGCTGAGGGCGTCTGTTTCAACTCGGCGATCAAATGCTCAAACCGCATTCCGCGAATCTGGTATCGGCCCGGCGGCTCGTTCACTAAACGGATCTCGTCCTGGCTGCCCACCATATATCGGGTCACGTCGCTCATGGCGTAGTTCACCTCGACCATGTTTGCCAGACAGGAAAAAAAGACCATCAGTTCAAAACGGCGACCATTCAAACCCTTTTTCAAGGCCTGGTGAAAATCGTTCAGAGGCATTTTTTGACTGCTGGTGTCATCCCGCGACATGGAAACGGTCTTGACTGGCTGCACTGGCCCATAATCCCGGGTGTCCAAAACGCCCTGACCGTGGGCAAACATGTAAAAATAAAACTGCTCAGCAGGATAAGCCTCCATGGCCGTGCGTAAAAATCGTTCCAGGGTTTGGGGCGCCCCCATATTGGATTCCCCCCACTCTTCCAGAACCGGCGAGGTAATACGACCGATACGCGGATCGGCTTGCAGGTGAACCAGCCGCGTTCTTGACCAAGCCGTATCGTAAGGGCCTATCCATTTGGGATGGCCGTCCACCAGGGCAATCACGTTGACCCTGTCGGAAGAGCCCACCATCTCCATCATGTCCAATGCATGAAGCACCTCAGTGGACAGATCATTGTCTCCGTTCATGTAGCAAAGGATGGTCACGCTGGACGGGGCCGGCACCGCGTGGATATCACTCAATCCGGCAGCACAACAGGGTGACAGAAGCAGGCAGAGAATCAGGAGGAGAATTGACGCAGTACGCATTTGCATGGAGACGACCAGGAAATCAATTTCGACCAGAGGCGTTAAACAGCCCCAACGGCGTGCAGGTTAATAGAGCATGGCAACGCACCCGTGTCAACATCACTGACCGAAACCCGTTGATCCAATTGTGTGCGGGTTGCGGCTTAAAAAAAGCCATGGCAAACAGGCACCGCATTGATCGGTTGATCAATGCGCGTAAAACAAAGATGCCCATTAGCGTGCGGTTTCTCTATTTGCTTTATCGGCAGATGGCAGGATTTGGTAAAGGAATGTTGATGTCAGAAAGGTAAGCCCACTCAAGGACCTGTGGTATCGGCGATCCCCATTGCTCCATAATTCGATCGACGTTGTCCGTGAGCATCTCCCGCGCCTCCCAGCGACCATGGCCATTAGCAGCAGCTCATCCTAAGGCGTTTACACGTGCCGGATATGGGTAACCACATCCAATGTCGTATATTTTCGCGCACGCCGGCTGGGCGCCGCGTCTCCTGGAAGGAAAAAAAGACGAGATGGTCCAGGTCGGCACAAGACAGACACAGGGCGCCTTTTCTCCTGCCGGGGCGATCCATGCACTTCGTCTAAAGCTCTCACCGCATTCATCGCAGGCAGGGTACGAGACCGAGATATGGTGTTTTGTCTTCTTTTTCCTTCATAATGACCGTGCGTTCAGGAAAGGCATCCGCCTGCCAGGGCCAGGCAGCCTATAAAAGGAGAAAGCCAGCTTCAGAGGCACTGTTCAGACCTCAGTTGGCACCCGCATACGCATTTCAACCCGCCGCACCATCCAGGATGCTACCAGTATCAACAGCAGGTATTCGAGGACCAGCACCGAGTAAATCTCCAGCGGCCGATAGACCGTAACCGTGAGTTCGTTGGCGCGACGGGTCAGCTCCTGCAGACCGATCACCGATACCAACGAAGACATCTTGAGCATGTATACAAACTGGTTGCCCAGCGGGGGAAGTATCCTGCGAATAGCCTGGGGCAGGATAATCAGACGCATTTTCTGATAATAATTCAGGCCCAGCGAGTCGGCGGCCTCGATCTGCCCTTTCTCGACGGATTGGATGCCGCCGCGAAACACCTCGGCCTCGAAGGCACTGTCGCACAAGGTCAATGCCAGGATGCCAGCGGTAAAGGGGCCAAGGGCCAGGCCGATCACGACAGGGAAACCATAATAGACCCACAGGATCATGACCAGCACCGGGATGGATCGAAAGGTTTCCACATATACCCGGTTGATTGCCCGGAGCCACGGCTGCCTGGCCAGCCCGGGCAGGGCCACCAGCAGTCCGAGGATGATCGACGCACTCAATGAAATCGTCGATAGGGAAATGGTCAGGCCAAGCCCGGCCAGCAGGAACCTCAGGTGCGCCGCACCCTGGGGAGTCGTTGGCAGGACCTCATACCAGCCCCACTGATAATCCTGCCGGCTGCAGCCGACGGCCACAACCACCACCAGGACCGCAAGCAGCCATGACGTACGAATTTTCATGGAATTATCCTCGGCTTATGGCATCCAACGCTCCTGCAGCTCCTGGAAAAACCCCTGGTTCTTTTTGATGGTGATCCAATGATTGAGGTAATTGATCCAGACCTGATCGGTTTGCGGCGTGATGAATGCCAGGTCTGCCGGGCTGCGCGGCTTGTCCACCGGAACAACGGCCAGCTGCGGGTAAGTCTGGACCAACTGGGAGGCTTCCAGGTTACTGGTAATCGACACCTGGGCACGCCCGCTGAGGACTTCCTGAAAATCGCGCGCCGGGGCCTCGACAGCTTTGATGTCGGCACGGGGAAAAAACTGTTTGACCTGCTGTTCGAATGAGGTGCCCAGCGTGACGGCCACACGAACATCGGCTCGGTTGATATCCTCCCAGCCGGCAAAACGGCTGATATCTTTTTTCAGGGCCACGGGAACGGTGCCGACCTGGAAGTAGGAGCGAGTGAAGCCGACGGTGCGAATACGAGATGGGGTCACCGATGCACTGGTGCTGATGTCGTATTTTCCGGCAACCATGCCGCTGACCAGAGTTTTCCATTCGGTGGGGACAAAGACCAACCGAACACCAAGATCCTTGGCCAGTTCGGTAACCACATCAATGTCAAACCCCCGGTAGGTATTGGTGGTCGGGTCGCGGACCGTCATCGGATTCCAGTCGCCGGTGGTGCCGACCCGGATCTCGCCGGCTTCAAGAATACGGTGCAGTGTCGACTGTGCCTCGGAAATCGCCGGGTTTGCCATCAGCACGGCAATCATAAAGGTGGCGGCAAGGGTGACGATGGTTCGTTTCATATGACCTCCTTGGCGGTGTTACCGACGGTCATATCAATGGCGGGGATCAGTCGTAATGCATTGCGGACCTGGTGTCCGTTGGCCGGTAAGCGCTCTTTATTGCAGGATTGCTGTTTGGAAATGAATGTTTGTTCCCTTCGCATTAAGGGCAACCGCTCTGCGCGGATAGTCAGGTAGTGCTCGTCCACAAATGACCAATTTGCCTGATATCTGCATAATGCTCAAAATTTTATCCTCGGCATATCAGCTATAAGCTTGCGGTAAAATTTTTCGCATGCCTTGATTTCAACCCAATTTGCCTATTTCTGGATGGACAATAGGTAATGGTAAGGCGGGCTTGGGTTGTGTCAACCGAAATAAGAGGGAACGTGCCGAACGTGGAACCGGGTTTGCTGATTAAGCTGCTCTAAAAAGTGGACGATCCCACCCGCCGGCTGTTATGGTAACATTCAGGTGGATGTCGTCATATAATCGTTTTAAATATGACCATTTCTGCTATAGGAAAGCTATTGTCAAGGATAGCACGCGTTCTCTGCCAATTTTCAGCCGTCGCCAGTCGATATCGTCTATCAAAAAAGGAAACCGGGTCTGCCGATAAAAAATAGCAGGAAACCATGGATGTTCTATGATTTTCATTAGGCCAATTTTTTTATCCTTCTTGATCGCCTGTATGGGGCTTGGATGGGCCTGGGCGGAGGACAGTGCTGGGCCGGATGACGATTCTCGACCCCTTTCCCAAAAGGAGCGCCGGAAGCGTGTGCTGCAGACCAACTTGGCCGGTGTCGGTGTGGTGACTCTGTGGGGTGTGCTGCAGTGGGACTATTTCTCGCGGACGCCCCATGCCCAGTCGGAGGGCTGGTTCGGCAGGGACACCGACAACGGCGGAGCTGATAAACTGGGTCACATGTACACCACCTATGTCCTTTCCCATGGACTGGCCGGCCTCTATCGCCACTGGGATTTTTCCCAGGAGGACGCCGCCCTTTTCGGCGCCCTCTCCTCCTTTACCATTATGGGTTACATGGAGCTGGGGGACTCCTTCAGTGACTACGGTTTTTCCTACGAGGACATGCTGGCCAACACTGCCGGCGCCTTGCTGGGTTTTTTGCTTTACAAGCATGACGATATCGCCGACAGGATTGATTTTCGCTGGCAGCCTGGTTTCCAACCAAACCAAATGGATTTTACCACCGACTATGAGAATTCAAAATTCCTGCTGGCTCTGAAACTGAATGGTTTTGATTGGGCCAAAGAGACCCCATGGCGTCATGTGGAGTTTCATCTCGGCTACTATACACGCGGTTTT
>NZ_JBFELV010000197.1:0-8862 GCF_041551955.1 Desulfosarcina sp. | reverse complement strand
GGCGGTCCAGGTACCGCCGGCCGCATCGAAATTGTATTCGTCCTGGTAGGCATGATAGATGGTGCCGTGTTTGGACTCTTCGAAGATCTCGATCTGGGGGTGGTCCGGGCCCAGGTGGCACTGGTCGCAGGCCTCGGGCTTTCGGGCTTCACCAACGGAAAAACGATGGCGCGTGTGGCAGGAAGTACACGACCCCTTGCTGCCGTCCAGGTTAAGCCGGCCGACCCCGGCGTTGGGCCAGGTGTTTGGATCGATCTTACCGCTATCATCAATGGCGATGACCGTCCCGTGGCAGTTGAAGCAGCCGGTTTTGCGCTCGATGTCCGAGTTCATGCCATTGTTCAGCCAAGGATCCAGCTTCCACATGATCTCGATCGTGTTGGCATGCTTGGATTTGCTGTACTGGGTAGCTTCGTCCGGATGGCAGCGGGAGCAGTCTTTGGGTGTCACGATGGACGCAATCGGCATTTTGTACTTGGCTTCGCCCCAGGGCATGTCGGACCGGCTGTAATACTTCTCGTGGTCCTGAGCGATGTCCTGATCGCCAGGCTGGACCAGATGGCAATCCAGACATGTAATGTTGGCGTTGGCGTGGCGGCTCTTGGCCCAGTCAGCAAAAACACCGGGGGTGGTCGACCGGTGGCATTCAATGCATGCCTGGGCTTCAGGGGGCACACTGCGTTCGATGCGGTACTCCTTGACCTTGGCAAAGTTGGGCTGCGCCAGGGCCGGTACAGCCATCAGGCCAACCACCAGAAATCCAATGGTTAAGAACATCAATGTACGCCTCATAGATGCCGCTCCTTTCTGTTATCTATATCCGACGAAATAAAAAACCCTATCACGAATGTGGGTTTACAGCTGTTTCAGCCCCTTGGCTTGGTAGGGGATTTGGCGGGTCTGGCGGAACATGACCAGGCCGCGCTCGGAGTGGACCAGGTCATAGTGACAGTCCACGCATTTTTTTTCATAACCGGGCCGGGCGTATACCACGGACCGGTGTGCCAGCATGGCACCGCGTTGGGTGGGCATGTGCAGCAGGTTGCGATGGCACTTCTGGCACTGGTCGTTGTCAAAGGCGGCATAGGCTGCTTCGCGGGCTTTTTCCTGATCGTACTCGCCCACGAAGAAATGGACCGCAACGTCTTTAAGGCCGTGGTAGCTTTTGGCAAAGAAAAACTCGAAGGTGTTTTGGGGGGCAGGCAGGTGGCAGTCCATGCAGTCCACGACGACACCGGCAGCGTTGTTGGTGTGGGTGGACGACCGCCAGGCCACCACCGCCGGTTTGATTTCATGGCAGGAGGCGCAGAATTCGGGGGTGGAGGTTCTCACCATGGTGTAGTAGGTCATGCGGAACAAGGGAAATGCGATGATGATGCCTACACCAACCAAAACGGCCGGGATTATCCATTTTTTCATGCATCAATCCTTGGTATGTCAGGCCTGTTTATTCCCGTCATTAATTTTATGAACCTCGGCGCAGCGACTGTCGAGAAGGTGATTCAGCCGAATGCTTTCGATTGTCCATCATTTTACGTAAGCGATGACCGGATAGACGACCAGTTCAGTATGGCTAATTGCGGAAGAAATCATGTCGGGATGACTTAATCACTATTATGAAATCGCCAACCTGTCAACTTTTTTCATCACACATTGTGGTGTTTTGGGTGAGATACGGGGCTTGCCGGAATCGGACCGTTGGACAAGGTTCCGTGACATAGGAACTAAGCTTCTAAAATCATTGGTAGTCGGTTTGTCTTGACACCAAGATCGACCATGTTATTATTCCCCATACGCCTTGTCTCCAACCCCTTTTTTCTATTCCATGTCGGTGTGTCGTTCAGTATGGCTTCAAAGAGGGGATTGCTTCCCAGAATTGAATATTGAATAAGGAGGACCCATGGCCAAACCTGCGAAAAAAGACCCGGCTCCACAAGCCCCGGACCATCCGACGGAGGCCGCGACACCACCCGACGGCGAAAACATCGACAAGATCCGGGATATTCTCTTCGGCTCGCAGTCACGTCAGATCGAGAAAAAGCTGAGTGCCGTGGAAGAAAAAATTGATAAGGAAATCGATTTTTTACGCAGTGAGACGAAGACCACCCTCGAGGCCTTAGAGCAATTTGTGCGCAAAGAGCTTCAATCCCTGTCCGACCAATTGAACCGTGAACGATCCGAGCGGACCGAATTCGTGGATAGCCTTTCGGGACGGTTAGCCGATACCCAAAAAGCCCTTGATAAAAAACTCGGCCAACTCAATGACAAGGTGGTCAAAGACCAGCGTGACACACAAGAGCAGATTCTTTTGCAGACCAAGAGCCTGCTTGATGAGATGCATGAGAAGAACGATGGGCTGCAGAAACGAATGGATCAATCCATCAAAGCGCTGGCAAAGGAGAAAACCGATCGTCTGGCTCTGGCCAACCTGATGATGGAAGCCGCTGTGCGGCTAAAGGATGACCTTCAACTTCCGGAACCCGAGTAAGGTGTCCCGTGGCCGAGGCCTCCCCTAAAGCGCGACCAAAACTGGTTGGCGGAAATGACTCCGGACAACCGGCGGATGATCTGGAGATCCTTCGCGGCATCATCGTCGGGCCGGAAAAAACGCGGATCCATCGCTTGGAAAACCGGCTGGATGAGTCAGGCATCCGGGCGGATGAGCTGAGCCGTGTACTTCCCGATGCCATAGCCCGTTGCACCGCAAAAGATCAGAAAATCGCCAGATTGTTGCAGCCTACCATTGAAGAATCCATCCGGGTTTCCGTCCAGAAAAATCCCGAGGTGCTGGCCGACGCGATTTTCCCGCTCATGGGACCCGGTATCCGCAAGGCCATCGCATCTACCATCATGGGGATGATCCAATCCTTCAACCAGCTGCTCAACCACAGTTTTTCCATTCAGGGACTCAAATGGCGGGTGGAGGCCCTTCGAACCCGGAAACCCTACGCTGAAATCGTTCTATTGAATACCCTGCTCTACCAGGTGGAACAGGTGTTTCTCATCCATCGAAAAAACGGTCTAGTCCTTCAGCACGTCGTCGGCCCCTCAGTAAAATTCCAGGATCCGGATCTGGTGTCGGGAATGCTTACAGCCATCCAGGATTTCGTTCGGGATTCTTTTGATGTAGCGGCTGATCAAAGTCTGGATACCCTTCGCGTCGGCAGCGATCGCAGCGTCTGGATCGAACAGGGACCCAAAGCCATTCTTGCCGCGGTGATTCGTGGAACACCCCCCGTCGAACTGCGCGATGGAATGGCTGACATTCTAAGCGACATCCACCGCACGTTTAACCCCGCACTGGACCAATACGAAGGGGATGCCGTTGCCTTCGAGGCCGCCCGGGAAGAACTGCTATCTTGTCTGGGTACTGAATTCAGGGCCTCGGAAAAGAAGACCTCACCCTTGTTGTGGGTGATATCGAGTGTCCTGGTCGCAGCGGTTGTCCTGTGGGCCTTCACTGCATTTCGTCTCTACCGGCGGACGGAGGCTTTTCTCGCAACACTCAGAGATCAGCCCGGAATTGTGCTCACGGGAACAGAAAAACGCGGGGGCCGGCTTTTGATATTCGGCCTGAAAGATCCGCTGGCAGACAATCCAGGCAACCGGTTGTCCGCTTCGTATTTCCCCACTGACCGCGTGGACTATCGCTGGCGCCCTTACGTCTCGCTTGAGCCGGAGTTGATCATGATGCGCGCGCACCATACGCTTAAACCTCCACCCACGGTTACCCTGAGCCTGGATAAAGACGTGCTTGTGGCCACCGGGGAGGCTGGACACGCCTGGATTCGGCGCTTTCACGCCTTGGGAACGGCCAGCGCAGGGATCAGTCAAATCCGGACGGATAACCTCATCGACACAGACCTTCGAGCCTTGCAGGTGACCCGCCAACGAATCGAAAGCCTCCGGATCTTCTTTCCGTTTGGCGCCAGTGCGATTGCGCCCGATCAGGAACCGCTGCTAACCAATCTTGCTCGCGACATCCATACGGTGGAGAGCCTGTCGAAACAGCTGGGTCGATCGATTGGGCTCAGAATCGTCGGCTACACCGACGTCTCTAATTCCATGACGGCCAACCTGAAGCTGAGCCATGACCGCGCTGAGGCGGTGCGTCGCTTTTTAATTGACAACGGCAAGGTCAACATCGCTATCATGGCCGTCGGGATGGGTTCATATTCAATGGCGGCCGATGAAACCGATGATCGTCTTCGGGCCGGGAGCCGATTCGCCGGCTTCGAATTGGTCGTTGATGCGGGTTTCATGTTTGGAACCGACCGATGATAAAAAAGAAAATCTGCATGTTGGGTGCCTTTGCCGCTGGAAAAACCAGTCTGGTGCAGCGGTATGTCCATAGTCTGTTTTCGGAAAAATACCATACCACCGTGGGCGTCAAGATCGATAAAAAGCCCGTCAACATAAACGGGACGTCGGCGGACCTGCTCCTCTGGGATATCTATGGTGAAGACGACTTTCAGGCGGTGCGATCATCCTATCTGCGGGGGGCGTCCGGATGTCTGCTGGTGGTTGACGGCACCCGGCGATCTACCCTGGATACCGCCCATGACCTATTGAAGCGAACCCAAGAGACGGTAGGACATATACCGGTAATTTTTGTGATCAACAAATCCGATCTGATGGACACCTGGGAGATCGAACCGATCCAGCTTGAGGCGCTGGAGAAACAGGGCATGCTGATTGTCCAGACCAGTGCCAAGGATGGTTCCGGCGTGGAAAAGGCTTTTACCACCCTAGCTGAGATGATGCTGGAGGAATAGACGGTGGACCATCAGGCGCCCATCACCCGCTATCTTTTAATTCGCAGGGATAGGAACCACCTCCTGGCCTATTTTTACCTCGATGCCCCTGCACGGATTATAGGGGGGAAAGGCATGGACGGCTCTACAGCAACCTGCGGCTGGAGGTCCCACCATGAGCATTGATTGCCAACAAGATCTTTTCAAGGCACTGGATATGGTGGTTTTGGTCTACCTGGATGATGACCGGTGCACCCTGTTGGGCGACGTACCCGGCTGGTTTTGCAAGCTATGCCCTGACGTTCTACCCGGCAGCCTGCCGGCCTCACCGGAAGAGCGGTTCCCCTTTCTGATGAATTTTCTGGTGGACGCCCGTGAATTCTGGGACCTCGGCAAGGGCGGGCGGATCCGGTCGGGGGTATGCGTCCAGACGGCGCCCGATGGGGATGACATGGCCTTTGAAGCCAGTGCTGTGCTGCTGAACGATTTAAAGGTTCTGCTCATCGAGTCTTGCGAATATGATTATTCGGAAAAACAATCCCTGATTCAAACCGGTCGACAGCTGGCCTTGGATCTGCACCGTCACCAGCGGCAGGAACGGTTTGCCAAGGCCCTTCGCCAGGAACTGGAGGCACAAGTCAAGCAGCGCACCGGGGCATTGCTGCATACCAATCTCCGCCTGAAGACAGAAATTCAGGAGCGGCAGAAGGCCGAACACGCGCTTCGGGAGAGCGAGCACCGTTTCCGAATGCTTTTCGACAACCTGTTTGACGCCCAATTGCTGCTGGACGCCGATGGTCGGATCCAGAACGTCAACCGTGCGGCCTGCCACCTGATATCCTGTTCCAGGAACAGCCTCTGCGGCCGTAAGGTCACCGACCTTTTTCCCGAGCATGAGGTGGATAAAATCCACAGCGCGTTTGCCCATGCCGCCCGGGAAGGAATCGCTTACATCGAGGAATCCGTCATCAACGGGGAAAACCAGACACTCATCCAGGTTGAGGGGGGAGGCGTCGGACTGGACATGGACGGATGCCGCCATGTGGTCATCAGCCTGCGGGATATCTCCCATCGAAAACAACTCCAGTCTCAACTTCAGCAGGCCCAGAAAATGGAGGCCATGGGCAGCTTGGCGAGCGGTATATCTCATGATTTTAATAATATACTTTCCGCTATCATTGGATACACTGAAATTGTTCGCTTGGATTTGGATGAGCATTCCCTGGCCTACCGAAATCTGGACCAGGTACTGGCTGCCGGCAACCGGGCCAAGAACCTCGTGCAGCAGATCCTGACCTTCAGCAGACAGGCCGACAACGTCAATCAACCCGTGAAGGTATGCGCCATTGTCACCGAGGCGATAAAGCTGATTCAGGCCACGACGCCCTCCAGCATTGAGATTCGACACTGCCTCGAGAGCCAGTCGTATGTTCGCTGTGACCCCACGCAGCTTCATCAGATCTGCATCAATCTTTTCAGCAATGCCGGACATGCGATGGAAGCGGATGGCGGGGTCATGGAGGTGCGATTGACGGATATCAACCTTGATGATGACTTTGCTTCAGCCCAACCCGGTATCCGGCCCGGCCCCCATATTCAGCTTTCGGTCGCCGATACCGGAAAAGGCATTGCAGAACCTATTCTGGGGAAAATATTCGATCCATTCTTCACCACCAAGGCCGCCGGCAAGGGAACCGGTATGGGGTTGTCCGTGGTCCACGGCATCGTGGCTGCCACCGGTGGTGCGATCACCGTCGAGAGTCGGGCTGGAACGGGTTGCTGTTTTAAGGTCTACCTGCCGGTATTGACCGAGCCGGTTGCCGAATCTTCTCAGGTGCAGCCGGTCATGCAGACCGGGACCGAGCGTATCCTGTTCGTGGATGATGAAAAGTTTCAGGTAGATCTGGCCACGCAGGTACTCGTTCGGCTGGGGTATACCATTGTCGCCAAGACCAGCAGCCTTGAGGCCTTGGCGATCTTCAAGGAAGATCCGACCGCCTTCGACCTGGTGATTACGGACCTGACCATGCCGCACCTGGCCGGCGACGCCCTGGCAAAAAAGATTCATGGCTTGAGACCCGACCTGCCGATCATTTTGAGTTCAGGTTTCAGCACCTCCATCAGCGATGAAGTTGCACGAGGGATGGGGTTTTCGGCCTACCTGAAAAAACCATTGGTGATGAGGGAGCTATCGGTTGCCATACGTAGCGTGTTGAATGGCGAGCAGGCACGGGAAGCCGGCATCGACCCCATCTAAGGCTGACCTACGACGCCTTGCGATTAACCGTGATTTTGTTTTCCATGTCCTTTGGCGCGTCACCCGGCGCCTGGTTTTTTTTCTTTTTTGGGATCCAGCGCTTTGAGCTGCAGCGCCACCCTCTCTTTTTGAGCGTCATCAACCGCCAGCTTCAAGGCCCGGTTCAGATGAAAACCGGCGTTCTTCAGATCTCCCTTTTGTCGGTAAAAGCGGCCTAAGTTATAGTGGGCGCTGAACATGTCCCCCAGTCGACCGCTGCTTTCTCCCAAATAGTAGTAGGTCTGGGTAAAGTTCTGTTTGTAGCGAACGAGGTTCTCGAAGGTGTCTCTCGCCTGAGCCATGCGACCCATTTCCATCTGGGTGCGTCCCAGGTAGAGTCGGCTCTCGGGATTTTTTTCGGAACTGCTGGCGGACAGGGCCTCCATGGCTTTTGCATACTGGCCGTCGTGGAAATAAATTTTTCCCAGATCCTGAAGCATCGCGGTGACCATGGCGTTGCCTTCGATGGCCCGTTTCATATGCTCGGCCGCTTCGTGCCACTGATCGAACCGGGTCAATGCCAACGCATAGCCATAATGGTCGAGCGAGCTGTCCGGCGATGCCGCGAGGTTGGTCTTGAACCGCTGCAGGGCTGCCTTTTTATCGGTGTAGAGGGCAACCAACCGGGTGTGTGCCAGGTTAAATCCGCCGACTTCGCCACGTTTTTGAACCGCTGCGGATCGTTGCTGGTGCAGCCAATTGTCGATGGTGCTCATGCGCGCCTCGGACGCCGGGTGGGTGGTGAGGTAGGTGGGAATCTGTTCGGAACCGTACCACTGTTTGCTGCGGATTTTTTTCAGTGACGTCAGCAATCCTTCTCCGCTGTAGCCGGCCAGGGTCAGATATTCAAGGCCCAGCTGATCCGCCTGCATTTCATTTTCACGACTGTAGGCCAAGGCAGCGGTCTGACCGGCGGCCACCGATCCGACGGTCAAGGCGCTGGCTGCTGCACCTGCACCGCCGGCACCCAGCAACACCCCGGCCACCATGCCGGCCAGCGTGGCCATGCCGATCTTCTTGGAGCTTTCGATTCGGTCGGAGATGTGGCGGCAGACCACGTGGGCAATTTCATGGCCGATGATGCCGGCCAGTTCCTCTTCAGACTCCAGGGCGGCGAACAGGCCGCTGTTGAAGAAAATGTGGCCCGCCGGGGTAGCGAAGGCGTTGTAGACATCTTCACGGAGCACATGAAACTGGTAGTCAAATGGCTGGGGCGGTATGGCAGCCAGGATGCGTTTGCCCACCCGGTTGACATAGTCAGTGATAACCGGATCCTCGATCAGCGGGAACTCGGCCCTGACTACCTTCATAAACTCCGAGGACATTTCCCTTTCTTCCTGAATGGTGAGGCAGATGCCTTTCGGAACCATGACCACGATGGTGGAAATGAGAAATGCGGCCATCGTGACAATAGTGAATATTTTATTTTTTATCGGCATGTTAATAATCTTTAAATTGTTAACGGCGACGGTTGTTTCCATTGCCTTTTAGCTTAGCATGGCACATTCTAATATTCTTTTCAAACAGCATGTTTTGTGTTAAAGCTGGGCGCCATGGCACAGACTATATGCATCGCTAACCAGAAAGGCGGCGTGGGAAAGACCACGACGGCAGTCAACCTGTCGGCGGCGCTGGCCGTTTCTGAAAAACGGACACTGCTGGTGGACTGCGACCCCCAAGCCAATGCAACCACCGGTGTCGGCCTGGAAAAATCCCAATTGGTAAAAACCCTTTACCACGGGATGATCGGGGACGCCGGTGCGGATGCGGTGATCGTCGACAGCCAGATCGAATCCCTCAAGGTCATGCCCT
>NZ_JBFELV010000196.1:0-8902 GCF_041551955.1 Desulfosarcina sp. | reverse complement strand
GTCCCTGGAACGGGCCTACCTGCATGCCCCCCATGGCATCGAAGACCTGGATTTCATCGAGGGCCACGGCACCGGTACCACCGTGGGAGACCGCACCGAGTTGGAAGCCATCGCCCGCGTGATGGGGCGGACCCCGGTCCCCCGCGGCCAATTGCGTCCCTGCGGTATTACCTCCCTCAAATCCATCCTCGGGCACACCAAGGCCGCCTCGGGCATTGGTGGACTGCTCAAGGCCGTGATGGCGGTCAACCGCCGGGTGGTCCCACCGACCGCCGCCTGCTCCAAGCCCCACCAGGTCTTCGATTCGGATGCCAGGCGCCTTTACCCCGTTCGCCTGGGCCGGAAGGAGCCTGCCGATAGGCAGCTGGCCGCCGGCGTGTCTTCAATGGGTTTTGGCGGCATCAACTGCCACATCACGCTGGTGTCCGGTGACCAACCCGACGACCGACTGGCGCCCCACATGGATGAAAGGGTGCTGCTGGCACATGCCCAGGAGAGTGAACTGCTGGTGATGGGTGCCGGCAGCAAGGCAGCCCTGCTGGAAAACATATCTGACCTGATCAAGATTGGTGGCGGCATCAGCGTGGCCGAACTGACCGATCTTGCCGCCGACCTGAGCCGGCAGCTGCCACCCGATGCATCCATCCGGGCAGCCATCGTGGCCGGCTGCCCAGACGACCTGGTTGCCCGGCTGGCCCAACTGGAAGCCTTCCTTCGGCAGGATGGGACCGACGATACCGCCGTTCCGGTCGCTGCTCTTGGACCCGATATCTACCTGGGAATGGATGTCGAGAACCCGCGGATCGGATTCCTGTTTCCCGGCCAGGGCTCCCAGCAGCTCAACATGGCCCGGATGCTGGTGGAGCGTTTTTCGTGGGCCCGTTCGCTTGTGGAGCGGGCAGATAGCATTACCCGCGACCTGACCGGCATACCGGTGAGTCGACTGATATACCGGGACACGGACCGGGCCCCCGGTGCGGAAGATCGAGATCACTGGTTCAGTGCGCTTTCCCGAACCGAAAACGCCCAGCCGGCTATCTGCCTGGCCTCCATGCTGTGGCTTGCTTTTTTCACCCGTTTGGGAATCCGTCCGGTAGCCGTGGGTGGACACAGGTTGGGAGAACTGACGGCCTGTTTCGCCGCCGGTGGATTCGATGCGGATACCCTTTTGAAATTTTCGGCGCGTCGCGGGCTGGTCATGTCCGATCAATCCGGGGTGTCGGGAGCCATGGTCGGTCTGCGTTGCGACGAGTCCACCGCGCGGGCCCTGATACCGCAGGTAAACGGATACCTCACCGTGGCCAACCTCAACAGCCCCCGCCAGACCGTACTTTCCGGTGAGTCGGAGGCGGTTCAGGCCATGGTCAGAATTGCCGGGGAACAAGGAATCAGCGCACGAACGCTGCCGGTTTCAGGCGCTTTTCACAGCCGTCTGTGCGCGGATGCCGCCCGGCAGGTGGCTGATATGGCCTTGCTTTCGAAACCCATGGAAGCAGCGGCATGCCGGATCTTTTCCAGCATCGACGGCAACTTGATAGCGCCTGGACAACGCCTGAACGAACACTTCTCCCGGCAGATCCAGTCAAGGGTCGAGTTTATTCGTATGGCCCGGGACATGGCGGCGGGCTGTGACCTGCTCGTCGAAATAGGGCCGGGTCGGGTGTTGACCGGACTCACCGGAGAGATTTTTGGTGAAACAGGGCCGGCATGCCTGCCGGTCGAGGGAACTGCCGGCGGCACATTGGATCTGAACCGCGCTCTCGGTGCGGTCTTTGCCCAAGGTGTGCCGATCCATTGGGAGGTGTTTTTTGAAAGCCGGCTGATTCGTCCGTTTGTTCCGGCAGATCAAAAATCCTTTGTGGTCAATCCCTGTGAGAGCCTGCCCCGGAGCGATGAAGATGACGCCGACATCGCGTGCATGCCGGCTGACGACATCCACCCCATCCTGGCTGAGGCCTTCACCGGTGTCCCTGATGCGCTGGTGGGTCGCTACCTGGAGTCCCGAGGGGCATTTATCAACCGGGTGGTGCAGGCGGATCTGGCCTTCTGGGATCCAGACGCCCGGTTGGTGGATGCCGGTGAGGCGGGAAAAAAGATGTTGGCTGCGGATCGTCAAGCGCCGGCCCAGGCCATTTTGTGGCGGTTGATCGCCGATGTAACCGGGTTTTCTCCCGACAGCCTATCCCGGGAGTCCCGACTATTGGACGATTTGAACCTGGACTCCATCAAGGCCGGTGACCTGATCAGCCGCTTTGCAGAGACTTGCGGTGTGAGGTTTCCCGATCCGGCGCTGCTGGCCAATGCCGCTTTAGGCGAACTGGCCGACGCTGCCCAGCGGCTGTGCGGCGATGGCCCGAGAACGGACGGTCCTTCGCCAGTTGATCACGCTGAACTGAGTGGTCGGCTGGTGGACATGGTATCAGAGATCACCGGATTTCCCGAATCGAGCCTCGATCTGTCCATGCGGCTTCTGGACGATCTGAACCTGGATTCCATCAAGGCGGGCGACCTGATCGCGCGGTTGTCCGCGGAGGCAGGCGTTTTAGGGCGGGTGGATGCGTCTTCACTGGCCAATGCAAGTCTGGAGCAGGTGGTAGAACAGATCGCCGCCGGACAGGCGTCGATGCCGGCCATGGCGGTAGCACCGACGGATGTATTGGCCGAACTAATCGATCAAGCCGCTGGAATCACCGGCTTTGCGGGTGACGCCCTAGATCCGGATCTGCAGGTTGAGCGGGACCTTCAGTTGGGTCCGGACAAGCTTAAATCGCTGATCCAGCGGACCGCCTCAGCCGTGGGAATTCAGGCTCACCTGGACTTGGAACCCCTGCGCACGCGCAGTCTGCGGCAGATCAGCGAGATCCTGGACCGGATAGCTGCGGAACAGCATGATCCCGTTGTCGGGGGCGCCGGGTCAGGATCGGCGATGGCCGTCGACCAGCCTTCCTGGGTGCGCAATTTCAGCATGGAAGTGGTGGAAACCCCTTATCCGCAGTTTTCCGACACCTGGCGGTTGCGATCTGAAAATGACTTGCAGAAGGCCCGGATACTCATTCTTCACAGTGAAGATGCGACCGATGTGGCAGAGGCACTCGGTGCACATTTTTTTCAACGGGGGGCCTTCACCCGTGTGAATGGTTTCGACGCTGAAGGCGCCTTAGAGGCGGTTCACGATCCGTCATTTTCGCACCTGTTGGCCATTTTGCCAAAAAATGGTCATGGTGAAAAAGATCGATCGGCGCTGCTGCATCGGTTGATCCGCATGCGGGCCAGCCTGACTTCGGTGCCGCCGGCGTCCAGTGCACCGAGACGGCGCACCACCGTGGCCTGGATTCAGTTCGGCGGTGGTTTCTTCGGTCGGGATCCTTACTTCTCACGACTGGATCGATGCGGGGCCGTGGCCTTGGCATCCAGCCTTCACCTGGAACGGGCGGACCTTCGGGTTCGTGTGTTGGATTTCTGTCCAGCCCTGCCCGCGGAGACGATTGCCTGGGAAACCCTGGCCGAGACCATCACCCAGGACGGATTTGCCGCCGTAGGATACGATTTGGACCGCACCCGCCGGACGCTGTCTCCCCGGCTGGCTCAGCCGGCAACCTATGAAAAACGGAATCTCCAGTGGTCGGGCGATGACGTGATTCTCGTGACCGGCGGGGCCAAGGGCATCACAGCGGTGTGCGCCCTTGCCGTGGCACGTGAAACCGGCGTGCGCATGGCCCTGGTGGGGCGGACACCGCATCCGGATCAGGGGTCGCCAACCGACGCGTCGCAGGAGATCCGCTCCCTTTTGGACAAATATGCCGCCCTGGGGCTGGTGGTCGATTACTTTGCCTGTGACGTGGCCGACCGCGATGCGGTGACGGCGATGCTGACGGCGGTTACCGATCGCCTCGGACCGGTTACCGGGATCATCCACGGTGCCGGGCTCAACCGGCCGCGACTCACCGGCCAGGTCAAACCCGAACAGGCCTTTGCCGAAACCGCCCCCAAGGTTCTGGGTCTGCTGCATCTGCTGGATGCACTCGAAGCGACACCGCCCAAGATGATCGTCGGAATGGGGTCGATCATCGGCATCACCGGCATGCCCGGCAACGGCTGGTATGGCTTTTCCAACGAAATAATGGACATCGCCCTGCGAGGTTTCGCCGCCGATCACCCCGAGACCGTTACGGCGGATGTGGCCTACAGCATCTGGCGCGACGAAGGGATGGGGGCCCGCATGGGCAGCGTGGACCTGCTGCGCGACAAGGGCATCGATGCAATCCCAACGGAAGAGGGTGTCAGTCGGTTCGTCAAGGTTTTCACCCACGATCCGGGCAGCAGGCAGACCGTGGTGACCGCCCGTATGGGGGGGCTGGATACCTGGAACCAGGTGTCGCCCGATGCACCTCAGGGGTGGCGATTCCTGGAGGATCGAACCCATCTGACCCCCGGTGTAGAAGTGGTTTTCTCAACGCATCTGTCCCTTCAGAGCGATCCTTACCTGGGTGACCATCATTTCCAGGGATCCTATCTTTTTCCCACGGTTTTCGGGCTGGAGGCCATGGCCCAGGCCGCGCTTTACCTTTGCGGAGATACCGATCTGTCGCGCGTGCATATCCGTGACGTTCGCCTTCTGCGGCCGATCACTGTCGACCCCGAAACGGGGGCCGACATCACCGTCCGCGCGATATTGGCCGAGACTCACGGCGACGGCCAACGCGTGGTTCACGCTGGTATCGTCAAGCAGGGAACCGGAGTCCGGTCGGACTTTTTTTCAGCCACATTGGTCTTCGGGGCGCCCGACCCCGCACCGATGGAAACCGTTGCCCGTCCGGACATGGCCTTACCCCTGGTGCCCCAGACCGACCTGTATCGGCCCAGCCTGCTATTCCAGGGACCTCGGTTCCAGCACATCCAGACCATCTGGGATATCCGTGAAACCGGTGCGAAAGCCGGGACAGCGCTCTTTACCGCCCGCATGACGCCGGCGGATCAGGTGTCGATCGCCGCCTTTGGCGAGGAGAACCCTACCGGCTTGTGCATGGGCGATGTATTTTTTACCGACACCCTGCTGCAGAGTGCGGCCCTGCTGGTTCCCCAGGATACCAGCCTGCCGGTGTCCATCGACCGCATGGACCTGTTCCCTGAATTTTTCGGCACTGCTTCGCCCGCCACCGTGCACGTGGAGCTCGTGGGGCAGGAGGATCGGGACCTTGTATACCGGGTGGCCGCCGTGAGTGAAGATGGCGCGGTGATAGCCCTGCTGCAGGGCTATCGACTGAGAATTCTCAAGCACCATGACGACTATCCGACAGTGACCGATCTCGTCTCGCCGGGGGGGCGGGATTGTCGAATGATGCGTCAGGCGCTTGACGAGGCCTGTCGACTCTTTTCAGTGGCTGCACCCCACTTGGAATCGGACTGTATCCCCGATATCCATCACAAGCACAGGCGGGAACGGCGGGCCGCGGAGGAGCCCATGATGCAACGGGCAATTTCTACCGCGGCCGAACGATACGAGGTCGACAGCAGGCCGCTTGCGGTCCAGTGGCAGGAAAACGGCAAGCCGGTGGTTGCCGATGTGGCACCATCCGTTTTGGATGTTTCTCTCTCCCACGAAGATCGGACCTGCATGTGTGTATGCGGGCCCGGGCCGGTGGGGTGTGACCTGGCCACCGTTACCGACAGAGACCGCAGGGGCTGGTGCGGCCTGTTGGGCGATGGTCGCATGGATCTGCTGGACAGCCTGATCGACCATGGAGAGACCCTGAACGATGCAGGCACACGGGTCTGGGCGGCAGCCGAAACCCTGGCCAAAGCCGGCGGCCGGTCCGGTGCAAGTCTCAGGATGGTGAGTATAAGGGACCGGGCGGTTTTGTTTACCGGCGGCGGTGCCGACGGGACGTCCATCCAGGTGCTTACGCTGGTGATCCGCCTGACCTGGGGAGACCCCCAGGTGCTGGCCGTCACGGTTGCCCCGGAGGCCGTGCCGCGGGTTCCGGAACATCTGTTGACCTCAAATTATCCGGGATATGAACCCTTGTATGAGACCCGCCCTTTCGAGATGATCGAAGGGGGCCCCCAGGGCCAGTTGGTGTTCGTGCAGCGGCTGCCGGTGACCTTCCAACCCAGTGCCAACCTCAGCCGCACCATTTACTTCTCCAACTTCATCAAGTGGATGGGAAACACCCGTGAGGCGTCGGCCTGGCCGGTGCTGGCGGAAATGTCCGATCAGTTTGCCAGCGGCCGCTGGGGAGGGGTGACGAATTACGGCCACTTGAAGATCCTCGGTGAAGCGGGCACCAGCGACCAGATTGAGATTCTCATGTGGGTGTCCGACAACAGCGGGCCGGAGAACTCCACCATGACCCTCTCCTACGATTTCCGCAAAATGCTCAAAGGCGGCGGATACCAGCGCTTGGCATTCTGCCGGCTGCAGACCACCTGGGTGGAAATCCTCGGTCCGGGTATAGCAAAAGTGGCCCCGTATCCGGCCTACTACGGCCAGTTCATCGAGGATATGTGCCCTCAGTTCGACGCGCCGGATACGCCCGAGCCGTTGCCGGAATCGTTGGGCCACCTGTTTGACGTCGAGGATGACCCTGTCGTTTACATGGCGCCATCCGGGCCCGTTGTTCACCCCATCGTGCGTGAGCAATCTTTTGAAACGACCCTGGCCCACGCCAACCTGGTGGGCAATATTTATTATGCCAACTACTACGAATGGCAGGGCCAGATCCGCGACCGCTTCTTCTACGAACTGATCCCGGAATGCTTCACAGGTATTGGTGAGAAGGGAGAACTGTTTGCCCTGGAGAGCCGCGTTGACCACCTGCGCGAAGCCATGCCCTTCGACCGCCTCGTACTCACCCTGGCTGTCAAGGAGCTGCGGTCCTGCAGCGTGATTTTCCACCTGGATTATTTCCGTCTGGAGGCGGACGGCTCACGGATGAAGATCGCCACCGGCATGCACCGGACCGTTTGGGCCCTGCGCGATGCACAGGGGCGGCCGGTGGCCACTCCATTTCCTGCCAAGGTGCAGGCGGCATTTGATGCGGCAATTGCTGAGAAGGGTTGAACCGCGGCAGCGGTTGAGTGATATGCTTTTCGTCAAATGAAAAGGGGGACGACTTCAAATCGGGTGACATCCACTAACCCTTTGTCGGTGAGTTTGAGGTCCGGGATGACTGGAAGGGCTAAAAAACTAAGGGTCATGAAGGGGTCGGAGAGGCCGGCGCCCAGATCGCTTGCGGCGGCGATCATCCTGTCCATCTGTTTCAGGACGGTCTCCACCGGTTGGTCGGACATGAGCCCGGCCACAGGAAGGGGCAGATCGGCCAGGACCGCACCGCCGTCGACGGCGGCCAATCCGCCGCCCATCGCCACCACGGCAGAGACAGCCGCCAGCATCTCGGCATCCGTGACCCCTGCTACGATAATGTTGTGCGAGTCGTGGGCCACGCTGGAAGCGATGGCACCGCGCTTCAGCCCCAGTCCGGTGACGAATCCCTTACCGGTATGGGCCAGCCCCGTGTAGCGGTCAACCACGCACATTTTGACTAGGTCCCTGGCCGTATCGGCAACGGCCAGGCTATCTTTCTCCGTCACATCCATGATTTCGCAGCGTGTGACCACCTGGTCGGCGATGGCCCGGATGACGCGCATTCGCCGACCTTTGGCCGGTATCGAAAAATCCAGGCCCCGTGGATCCAGACGCATGGACGGCGGCACGTCCACCGGGGCCGGTCGCTGCACCCCGGGCAGCAGGCGGCCGTTTTCAGCCACCTGGCGGCCCAGGTAAAACACCTTTTCTGCGCGGATGTCCGCCAGGTCGGAAAAAACCACCAGATCGGCCCTGCGGCCCGGGGCGATCGCCCCGGCATCCTTGATGCCGAAGTAGTCGGCCGGGTTGATGGTTCCCATGCGGATGGCCGTCAACGGATCCAACCCCTTGGCCACGGCCATGCGGATCACCGCGTCGACGTGGCCCTCTGCCAGGAGATCGTGGGGGTGGCGGTCGTCGGTGCACCACATCATCCGGTGCCAGGTATGTTCGTCGATGATCGGAAACAGGGCGTCCAGATTGCGGGCGCAGGTGCCCTCGCGCACCATGATGTGCATGCCCAGCTCCAGTTTTTCAAGCGCTTCGTCGGCCCGGGTGCACTCGTGGTCCGAAGCGATGCCGGCGGCCGCGTAGGCAGACAGCTGGCGGCCGGAAAGCCCCGGGGCATGGCCGTCCATGGTGCGGCGGTGGCTGCGGGCCAGGGCCAGTTTGGCCATCACATCGGCGTCGGTGAAGATCACCCCGGGGTAGTTCATCATCTCGGCCAGTGCCACGATGCGCGGGTGTGCGAAAAAGGGTGCCAGGTCCGCGGCATCCAGCCGGGCGCCGGCGGTTTCCATGTCTGTGGCCGGTACGCAGGAGGGCAGGGCGAAGAGGCAGTTCACCGGCTGGCCCTCGGCCGAGCGCAGCATGTAGTCGATGCCCGCCGCACCCAGCACATTGGCGATTTCGTGGGGATCGGCCACCACGGTGGTCGTTCCGCAGGGGGCCACGGTGCGGGCGAATTCGGCGACGCCGGTCATGGAGCTTTCGATGTGGACGTGCGAATCGATAAACCCGGGGGCCAGGTAGCGGCCTTTTAGGTCCATCGTTTTCGCGGCGTCGTAGTCGCCGAAGCCTACGATAGTTCCATCTTTGATGGCGATGGCGCCGTCGATGACCCGGCCGGAAAAGACGTTGACGATCTTCGCATTGACCAGCAGCAGGTCTACCGGCGCGTCACCCCGCGCAGCGGTGATGATTTTCGTAAAATCCATATCTTAAATTCCTTTGCTTAAATTTTAATTCCTGACCCGGGGAAAAACTAAAAATACAAATCGCAAGCATCAAATCCCAGATAAAATCCAAATTGTAAGC
>NZ_JBFELV010000195.1:0-8923 GCF_041551955.1 Desulfosarcina sp. | reverse complement strand
GGATGGTTTTTTCGTCCAAACCTGACGAGGGAATCCATACTCGGGTTTACCTGACCCACCTGGACGAATCTGGACGGGATTCCCCGGCCGTTTACCTGCATCGCATCGGCAGCCCCAATTTTGCCGCTATTCTGCCGGAGGCTGTCGGACTGCCCATGCAGTCATTCCAACAGGTGCGGCTGGTGGAACCATGAGCGTTGGCCAACCTGCGCCTGCCGGTAAGAATGGTGAGCGGATCGATCATGGCCGCCAGAAGAACACAACCCGTGCACCCCGGCCGGCACGAAACGTGCGACAGGTTATTTCATGCAGTTTTTGCAGATGCCGTCCACTCGGACTTCCACCTTGTCGATGCGGCCTGGAAAAGTTTTCCACAAATGGTCGCTGTCAACATTCAGGCTGTCCGGTGTCAAACAGTCCATCTGGCCGCAACGTTTGCAGTAAAAATGGGGATGGGGGTGGTGGTTCGCATTGGGGGCCATACCATAGTAAAATGCCCGGCCGCCGGTGCTGATACGGTCCACCAGTTCGTGTTCCACCAGCAGGTCCAGGATGCGGTAGACGGTAACCCGGTTGATGCTGCCGTTACGTCCCAAGGTGTTGTAAATATCGGCGGCGGAGAGGGGGCAGCTGTTGTTGCCGATGACTTCGAGCACACGAACCCGGTTGTCGGTTGCATCCAGACGGGCGGTGTTCAGCAGGTCCTCATAATTGCACTGATTGCACATGCTAGCTCCTCTGCGGATCCACTGTGGTATCTTCTTCCGCGGTCCGGGATCGCGGTAGTTTTCCTGGCTTGGGGACCCACCGCTCAACCAGCAGGTTCAGGAAAAAAAAGAGGCCGGCCACCATGATGATGGAAGCCCCCGAGGTGAGGTCAAAAGCGTAGGAAATCCAAAGCCCGACTACGGTAAACACCACACCCAGCACACTGGCGCCGATCATCATCTGCAGCAGGGACCGGGCGTGCTTTTCCATAATGAAGGGCGGAATGGTCAGCAGCGCGATCACCAGGATCAATCCCACCACCTGAATCACCATCACCACGGTCACGGCCAGCATGCCGATGAGCAGGAAATAAAGGGCGGTCACCGGCACCCCGCGAATGCGGGCGAACTCCTCGTCGTAGGAGAGGGCCAACAGGTCCTTGTAGTAGACCGCCACCAGGGCAACGATGCAAAGGCCCATGACCATCATGATCCACAGATCGGTGTCCGGTACGGTCAGGATGCTGCCGAACAGGTAGCTCATCAGATCCACGTTGTAACCGGGGCTCAGGTCGATCAGGATAATGCCGCAGGCCATGCCCAGGGCCCAGATGACGCCGATGATGGTGTCGGCCCGGTGCCGGGCCTTCAGCGTAACGGCGGCCATGATCATGGCTGCGCCCAGTGAGAAGCTCAGGGTTCCCGCCAGGTAGGGCCAGCCGAAGTAAAAGGCCAGGCCGATGCCCCCATAGGCGGCATGGGCGATGCCCCCGGAGAGGAAAACGATTCGGTTGACCACCACCAGGGTGCCCATGATGCCGCAGATGATGCTGGCCAGCAGACCGGCGGCCAGGGCGTTGCGCATGAATTCAAACTGCAGGGCCTCGATCATCGATCACTCCTTGTGGTGCTGCAGCACCCGGTGGGGCAGGTGACCGTGGGTTACCAGTTCCACCGGGCAGACCTCTTCGACGGTGCACGGGTACATGGTCTCGAGCATGTCACCGGTGATTTCAGCCTGCCGGTGGTAGTGCAGCCGGCCGTTCACACAGGCCACTGACTTGGCGTAGGTGGAGATCACCAACAGGTCGTGACTGACCACAATAATCGTGATGTCGCTGTTCAGCCGTTTAAGCAATCGGAAAAAGTCCGTCTGTCCCCTTGAATCGATGCTTGCCGTGGGTTCGTCCAACAACAGCAGCCGGGGACGGGTGACCAGGGCCCGGGCGATGAACACCCGCTGGCGCTGGCCGCCGGACAGTTCACCGATGCGGCGATGAGCCAGGTCGGCCATATCGATTCGTTCCAGCGCCTCCAGGGCATCCCGGCGGTCCTGCTGCGCGTTGGTTGACCATCTTCTTCCGGGCGCCAGCTTACCCATGAGGACCACGTCCAGGGCCGTGATGGGAAAACTGCGGTTGATGTGAACATCCTGGGGCACATAACCGATGTGATGGGAGACCCGTGTCGCCGGTTTTCCCATGACCCGGATTCGGCCCCGCTCCGGCTTGAGCAGTCCCAGCATGAGCCTGAGCAGGGTGGTTTTACCGCCGCCATTGGGACCGATCATGGCGATGAAATCCCCCTCCCATACCTCCAGATTGACGTTTTGGAGCACGCGCTGCCCGTTGTAGGCAAAGTCGAGATCCGCGATCCGGATGATGGGCTCGCCGTGTGGGTGATCATTCGAATGCATTCTTAAATTCCTCGGCCACCTGGCGCAAATTATTTGACCAGTCCCGGGCCAGTGGATCGACAACAGCTACCCGCCCGCCGATCGCCTTGGATATCTGTTCGGCGCTTTTTGACGAGAACTGGGGTTGGACGAAAACCACCTTGACTCCATCGGTTCGCGCACGCGCGATCAGATCCTGGAGTTGGGCTGGTTTCGGGCTTTTGCCTTCGACTTCGATGGGTACCTGCCTCAGCCCATAGGTGTGGGCAAATGTACCCCAGGAGGGGTGAAGCACCATGAATGGTGATCCCTTCAATCCGTCAAAAGTCGCTCGCAACTGGGCATCCAGATCGACGATGTCCAGGATGAACGATCGGTAATTGGCTTCGTAGGTCGACCGATGGACCGGGTCAACGGCTTGAAGTGCCGCGAGGATCGACCGGGCCTGCAGCATCGCCAGGGGTGGGGAGAGCCAGATGTGCGGATCGAGACTGCCCTGGTGGTGATCTTCTCCATGTTCATCTTTCTTGCCGTGGTCATCATGGTTCGCCATGGGCAGTTTCATGATGCCATGGTCGGTGTGAACCACCTGCATGCGAGGATTCACGGCGGATATTTTGGCCAATTTTGCGGTCTCAAACTCGATGCCGATGGCAAAATAGAGCACCGCCCTGGACAGGGCCACCATCTGCTGCGGTTTGGGTTCATAGGTGTGCGGATCGGCGCCGGGCTCCACCAGCACCTGCACATCGACAAGATCCTTGCCAATTTGTTGCACGAAGTAGGCCTGGGGGGCGATGCTGACGAACACGGGAACCCGTTCCGCCGCCCACCCGCTGCCAGAAAGTCCGTATATAATCGTGAAAACAATTACAATCGATGCGGTAATGTTTTTCATCACCAACCTTATCTACATGGCCATATTTTGATTATCCGCGAAAAAAAATTCCAATGCAAATCTATTGCATTGGGTAGTCCTTTGCAAGGGCGGACAGGAAAAAAGGCTTGGCGGCAGGGTTGGGCATTGGAATTCTTAATTATTTTTACCCAATGGAAGATGGGCGGCAATCAGATAATCCCGACTTCAGATTTTTTCACCCAGCCGATCTTGTCCGCGGTGTAGCGGATGAGCAGGTGGGTGTCGGTTTGGCGTGTGATACGGACTTTGGTGCCCGCGTGCAGGACGAAGAGCTGGGTGGCGCTATCTGTGAAACCGGAGCGGACGGCCGCCTGTTCGGACAGAATCACGGCATGCCGCACCCGGACGGCTTCGACATAGTTGAAGACAGCCGTGGCGGTGAAGATCAGCGTGGCGGCGGCGGCGAGGATGATGCTGGGGCGCAGGCGTCTTTTCTTACGGACGGCCAATACGGAAAGCGCCGTCCACAACACCGCATTGAGCAGAAGGGCTGCCCAGCGCACGGTTGCCTCACTGAGCTGGTATTTCCAAAAAAAGAGGATCCGCAGCAGGGGTGATTCCTTTTGGCCGCGTTCATCCTTGGTCAGGGTCAAGGCGTAGTCGTAGTTGAAGCGCAGGTCCGGGTCGTCCGGAATGCGTTTCAGGGCCCGCTCATACCACAGCAGGGCATGTCCCAGGTCCTCGTTTTTCAAGTAGGCGTTGCCCAGGTTGTAAAAGAGGTTGCCGTTATTTACGCCCGCTGCGACCAGGCTTTCAAAGGCGGCGATGGCCGCCGGCCAATCCCCGTTGCGGTAAGCTTCGGTGCCGTCCATGAAGGTGCGTGCGTTTGGCGTTGCCGGGGCAGTGGCGGCAACCGCCAGGAGCAGCACAAGGCTTCCGGTGGTGAGCAACCATGCTTTCATCGGGTCAGCCTCCGCACCGCCTGCCGGGTCCGTTCCAGCAGATCCGCCCGTTTTTGCATGTCCAGACTGCCGCCGGAGTAGTTGAAGGATTCGATCGTTTCGAGAAGCCGCGCCGTGGCCGCGGCATCATCCGCATTCCACCCGATTTCCAGCAGTCGAGCGTTAGCCTCCGACCAGGTGAGGGATGTACCCATGACGCCCTGTCGTCCGAGAATGGCCGACACCAGGGCCCGGTAAAGGGCCGAAAGAAAGTCGGTATCCGTGGTGTCGGCGGAGGCGGCGGATTTAAGCGCCACTCTGGCTCGATCGGCCATGATTCGGCCCGGTGAGTCGTCCTTCTGGGCCATCTGCATGACGGTTCTGACGGCCAGAAAAAGCAATACCGGTATCGCCATGAATAGGCCGAACCATCTGGTCGGCAGGGATCTTTGGGGTTTCAGGGCCTCCAATCCCTCTTTCAGCGGAAGGAGATCCCGACCGGTAAACTCGACCCGCTTTTTGAGCGAAGGGGTTTGTTCGGGGGATGCCCGGAACACGTCGATGTCGGCCGCCGCCTCGGAAGGCGACACGGTGAGATCGAAAGGCGATGTAGCGATGTCGTGGTATTCCCCGGATTCCACGTCGAAATAGGTCAATACAATAGGGTCGATGCGATATTGTCCGGTCTGGACGGGGACCAGGGCCGTACGGAAAACTTTGTCTCCCGAGTAGCCTTGCGGGCCCGGTTGGATCTGCGCTTCGGGATTGTCGGCATAAGCCTTGAATTCGGTCGGTGTGGGAATGACCGGCGCCTGGGCGTCCATGATGTTTCCGGTACCGCTGATGGTGACGGCCAGGGTGGTTGAGTCTCCGACCTTGAGGGTCGTTTTGTCCAGACTGGCAGCAATCACGAACCGGCCCACCAGACCCGAGAAGGGCGTCCCCGGCGGCCTGGTTGGCAGGTCTTTTACCTGGACCGCAATGGGGTCGGTTTCAAGGATGCGGGTGGTCATTTGGCTGCGTCCGAAAAAACTGTCCATGCCGGAGAAGGGCCGCGGCCGTCGGTTGCGCTGCAGCAAACTCACCTGAAGCACTGCCTGATCAATTTCTAGAGCGCCTGTTTTCACCGGAACCAGGATAAATTTGACCTCGGTCACGATGAATTCCCGTCCGTTGACCACCGTTCGATGGGATTGGCGATCCTCCAATTCCTCGGCTGTGAACCCGTTGAATTCCGGGGCCTGGAACTTGGCGTCGGCCACCTGAACGGCGTTGAAGAGCCGGAAGGTGTAAACTATCTGTTGACCGACCCATGGTACCGGATCCGACACCTCGGCGGTGACATACACATCGCGCTGGCCGCTGTCGGCCGGGGGTTCCCTGGAAACCGTGATGCCGATGGGGGTCGTATAGTGCATCTTGCCGTCGATTGTCACCGGGATGGCCGGGATAGTCAGACTTCCGGCTTTCAGGGGAATCAGGACATAATTATAGATCATCTGTCGGGAGGTGCGGCCATTGATCATCTGGAAGCTGCTGCTGGTTCCGCGGGAGACGGTCTTGAAGTCCGCCAGCCCTGACAGATCAGCTTCGCCGTCGCCACCTTCGATGGTGAGCTGCAGGCTGATTGACTCCCCCACGGCAACCTGGTTGCGGTCCACCACGGCGCGCACGGTGGCGGCATCGGCGGTTGAAGTTGCCGTCAGAAACAGTGCGATCGCCATGACCAGCTGTCTGACCATTACCAGTCCTTCTCCACCCGTTGCTGACCGGTGGCAGGCATCAGGGCCCGTCCCGGCTGATCCTGCAGGCGGTTGAGCATCCGTTCGGCCTGCCCTGGATCGCCGCTTGGCTCTCCTGGCCGGGCCTGCCGGGATGAGGCGGCAGTCTGCTGGTCGTCTTGGGGTTCATTGGGCGGAACTGCGCCGGACTGATCCGCTTGCTGTTCCTGATCCATCTCGTCCCCGAATTCAGGCCGCTTTTGGTCCTGCTGACCATCAGAGGGAGAGGGTTTTTCCTGTGCCTGATCTTCCTGTTGCTTACGATCCTGCTCACCCTCGGATGGAGATGCCTGGTCCTGTTTTTCCTGATTTTGTTCCCGGTCTTTCTTGTCCTGCTGGCTGTCTCCCGACTGTTGTTGCTTCTGTTGCTGCTCCAGCGTTTTTTTGACGAACGCCAGGTTCTCTTTGGTCAGCTGGTCGTCCGGATCCACGGCCAGCGCCGCCTCGTAGTGGCCAATGGCGGCCTTGGCATTGCCACGCCGGAATTCGGCGTTGCCCAGATTATAAAGGGCTTTCTGCTTGAGGGCGTTGTCATGGGTCTCCAGCACCTGTTCGTAGTGTTCGACAGCAGCATCGAAATTTCCGGTTTTATAGTAAGCATCGGCTACATTGTAAAGGGATTCCGGCTTGTCCGGAGCATCCAGCTGAGCATCGGTAAAGTGCTTGAGGGCTTTTTCATATTTACCAGCCGCGTAGGCCTTGATCCCCTGGCTGGTATCGTTGGCCCGAGCCGGAGCCGACGGCATCACCAGCAGGGTTACCAGCAGTACCGGCACCATGGTTTTACGCGTCACGGGCAGCATCAGTTCGGCCACGAGGCAAAGCAGCGCCAAGGCCAGGGGCCACTGGAAACGATCCTCCCAGACCTGCTTGCGTCCCGAGGAGACGGTATCCGCTTCCATCTTCCGGCGGATTTCATCGGTATAGATGGCGTCCAGGTCCATGTCCCCGGCGACGGAGCGCACGTAGGTGCCGCCGGTAAGGACGGCCATTTTTTTGAGCGTGTTTTCATCCAGGCGCGAGAGCACAATCTGTCCGGAGCGATCTTTTTTAAAGCCGCCGGCAGGTTCGGGAATCGGCACCCCGTCGCTGCCGCCCACACCGATGCAGAACAGCTTGATTTTATTTTCTTTCAATGTTTCGGCCGCCTTCAACGGCTCGCCGCCGCCCGTGTTTTCACCGTCGGTGATGAGGATCACCGCTTTGTCCGAAGCGCTTTTCGGGTCGAAGCTGTCCAGGGCAGTTGTCAGGGCGCCGGTGATGTCGGTGCCGCCTACCGGGAGATAGTCCGGTGAGAGGGCATTCAAAAACAGATTGAAGGCGCTGTAGTCCAGGGTCAACGGACATTGCAGAAAGGCCGTGCCGGCAAAGGCCACCAGCCCCACACGGTCACCTTTCAGCATGGCCAGCAGGTCGAACACCTCTCGCTTGGCGCGTTCCAGGCGGGTGGGATGGATGTCGGCGGCGGTCATGGAGCGCGAGCAGTCCAGGGCGATGATGATGTCCACCCCCTGCTGGCGGATCTCCTGCCAGCGGTAGCCGTATTTGGGTCCGGCCAGGGCTACGGCGGTAAAGAGCACTGCGACCATGAGCAAAGATCCCTTGACCCATCGCCGGCCGCCAACGGTGTCCGGAGCGATAGCCTCGAGGCCATGGACGGAAGAGAAGCGATGCATGATCTCACGCCGCCGGCGCATTCCGTAGAAGATCACCAAGAACAGCACCGGTACGGCCCAGATGAAAAACAGCATTTCGGTTTTGAAAAACGTCATGGCCAAAACAATCTCATGGAATGATCAGGTATCTCGTGTTGCGCAAGATGACGTAAAGGGGCAGCATTATCAATGCCGGAATCAACAGCCAGGGGTAGATCTCGTTGTATTCGGCAAAGATGTCCACCTTGACCGCGGTGGTCTCCATGGCGTCGATGGTGTCATAGATCCGTTGCAATCCCTCTATGTTCTCGGCCCGGAAATAGAGCCCCCCGGTCTTGTCGGCGATGGCGCGCAGTACGTCTTCGTCGATATTCACCTGCTGGTAGACATAGCGCTCGCCGAACAGGGGGTCCTTGACCAGAAAGGGCGCTTTGCCCCGGGTGCCCACACCGATGGTGTAGATCTTCACCCCTTTTTGCGCGGCGATCTCACCGGCGGTGTCCGGCGAGAGTTCGCCGGCATTGCTCTGGCCGTCGGTGAGCAGGATGATGATATTGGACTTGCTTTCGATGTCGGCCAGCCGTTTCAAAGAGATGCCGATGGCATCGCCGATGGCCGTGCTTTTGCCGGCGGCACCGATTTCCAGGCGGTCCAGAATACTGACCATGGTGTTGTAGTCCCGGGTCAGGGGCAGCTGCGTGTAGGCATGAGTACCGAAGACCACCATGCCGATGCGGTCACCGCTGCGCTTGGAGACGAATTCCTGCACCACCTCTTTGACTGCCTCCAACCGGTTGACAACGCGGCCTTTTTTTTTGAAATCAAGGGCGGCCATGCTTTCGGACAGGTCCAGGGCCAGCACGATGTTGACGCCTTCGGTGAGGACTTCAGTGCGCTCGGTACCCCACTGGGGCCGGGCCAGGGCCAGAACCATCAAGCAAAGCACCGTGTATTTGATGGCCGGCACCAGACGATGCAGCCGCAGGGCCGGTGATGCCGGGATGCCTGCGGCGGGGAACAGGGCACTGTTGGCCATGGTCGGCGTCCGGTGGCGGCGATAACGATGCCAGACGATCGCCGGCAACAGCAGCATGAGAAACAGAAAATAGGGTGATGCGAAGCGAAGCATAAGCCTACTAAATCACAATATTCAAAATACAAAAAACAAATAAATTACAATGACCAACATCTTAATTTCCAGACCATATGATCTTGTTTGTAGTTTGGAGCTTTAAGTTAATTTGAGATTTGTTTTTTTGGAATTTTTTTTCATTCTGAGAAAACCACATTTTGTTCTCCACCCGC
>NZ_JBFELV010000194.1:0-8942 GCF_041551955.1 Desulfosarcina sp. | reverse complement strand
GTGGAATGCAGGCATAGTCACACAGTGAAGTAAATTGTAAGAATGGATGTTTGCCCGTTTTGCCCGCTCCCAGACATTCCTCTTATGTCCTCCAGATTCGCCTGGCTATCCAGCAGGCACCTTTCAAGGTCCAGACCAACGCGCGAAAAACTGAAAAACTAAACAACCGACGGTGTCTTTTCCCAAAGACCTTGACGAACCTTTCGGATATCGTGGTTTCAGAGCTGTACATCGTATGGACGGCAGTTTTGGTACCGCCCAACCCGGACGACCGGTAATAAATGAAAGGAAAAAACGTAAAACTATATGAAATACAAATCGTTTACACTTAAAAATATTCATACGATTCCGCAATTGAAATGTCTTGGAGACACCGCCGTATCCGACATGGATGTTGTTGGCAGGGTGTTGCCATTTAAAACGAATAATTATGTGGTTGATGAACTTATCGATTGGGACAACCATGAACATGATCCGATGTACACCATTAATTTCCCCCAGAAAAGGTTGATGGCCCGGCAGCATTTCAACCGGATCTCCGATCTATTGAAATCCGGTGCGAACCGTTCCGTCATCAACCGGGCAGTTCAGGGAATAAGGCTTGGACTTAACCCGCACCCGGCCGGTCAGCTTGAATGCAATATCCCTGAACTGGACGGCCGCAAGGTGAACGGCATCCAGCACAAGTACAGGGAAACCATGCTTGTCTTCCCGGCCCAGGGCCAGACATGCCATGCCTACTGTACGTTTTGCTTCAGGTGGCCGCAGTTTACCGGAATGAGTGACCATAAAATGGCTTTGAAACAGGCGGAGTTATCCGCTGAATACCTTAGGCGCCATCCTGAAATCACAGATGTTCTTTTATCGGGTGGTGACCCCATGATCATGAATGCCGGCCGGCTGGAGATCTATCTCGATGCGCTGCTGAACTCTGGTTATTCCAATCTTAAGACGATCAGAATCGGGACCAAATCACTGTCTTTCTGGCCTTACCGGTACTTGACTGACAAGGATTCAGGAAAAATACTGGAACTTTTCAGGAAGGTAACCGATTCAGGCATTCATCTTTCCATAATGGCGCACATTAATCACTACAGGGAGATGTCCACTTCCGCGTTTCGTGAGGCTGTGAAACGCATCAGGCAGACCGGTGCCGCAATCAGGTCCCAGTCTCCTGTTTTAAACCATGTCAATGCCGTTTCCGCTGTCTGGAAAAAAATGTGGGTCGATCAGGTTAACCTTGGTATTGTTCCCTATTACATGTTTGTCCCCAGAAATACCGGCGCCCACAGATTCTTTTCTATCCCTCTGGTCAAGGCATTTGACATATTCAGAGATGCATTCAGTCAAGTCAGTGGCCTTGCAAGGACAGTCCGAGGACCAAGCATGTCAGCCATTCATGGAAAGATCAAAATCGATGGGATTCCTGAAATCAACGGGAAAAAATACCTATCTCTGTCTTTTATCCAGGGCCGGTCTGCGGATTGGGTGAAAAAACCATTTTTCGCGGAATATAATGAAAGCGCCTGCTGGCTTGATGAACTGGAACCGGCTTTCGGAGACAACACGTTCTTTTTTAATCGCAGTGAATCCGGACTCATGGGAGCGGATGCGTTCAATGCCGAAATTGGCATGTTTTCATCCGCCATCCAACGGTCTTCGGACGCGGCTGAGCTTTCGTTCCCTCTCCATCGTAACGCGTGACTCCCTTCCGGTCATATTTATGGGAAGGATTTTCCCTGATGCTGTGGATTGAACATGCAGAATAAGAAGTCTTATGCAGCGCTATAAAATCCTTCATCGCACCTATTACCATTTTTCAGGACCAGTGAGGTTCGGACCCCATAAATGGCACCTTCGTCCGAGAGAGGACGATGATCTTCGCATCGAGTACCCGTTTTCCGATCCATCCGTCCCCTTCCATCCGCCGACCGCCGCTTTCGGAAACCGGGTGTGCGGCTTCAGGGAAAAATCGATTCGGCAAGCTGCCGGCGCAGGCTGGTGACGCTCTCTTCCATGAGCTTGATGATGCCGTTCACGTTCTCGGTGGTTTTTTCAAGGTGAGGTTTGAGGGCTGCATCGAAATCCCGCTCCACCTGGTTCAGGCGGTTGAGGAATAGCAGATAGTTGGTGCGGGTTTTATACGTGGATTTGACCAGCGCGGGGTAACTGCTGCCTTGGGCCAGGATCAGGTCCCGGTAGTGCTCGACGAGAAGGGTTACCCAGGGTCGGTAGCCGTGCCGGGTCTCGGCCGGAACGTCAGAGGCTTGAACCAGCCTCTCGATGTCCGGATGTTGACCGTTTTCAGCGGACTGCAGGGCTTCGTCGAGCGCGCGTTGCCGCGTAATCAGGAATTTTTCGGCAAAGGTCTTGCGGCCTTTGGCGTACCGCTTTAGCTGCCAGAAATAAAAAATGAAGAACACAGGGATGAGAATCATCCAGACATCCAGCCGGGGCTTGTCGATTACTTTTGCGGAGACCTGGG
Organism: Desulfosarcina sp.; assembly: GCF_041551955.1. GTDB lineage: Bacteria > Desulfobacterota > Desulfobacteria > Desulfobacterales > Desulfosarcinaceae > Desulfosarcina. The sequence goes on along the minus strand of NZ_JBFELV010000194.1, from coordinate 6,457 downwards.
CGGCAAACCGCTTTTCGTCGTCCAGGATCAGATCCCGCTTGTGGCTCAGGGTCGGTGTGTCAGTCATCCGGCTCACTCGGGCAGGTATCTGAAGCCGACGCATAGCATGAGGAGGCAGGTGACGATGCCGGAAATAAACGGCCACGTCAGGCCGAACGCGTCCGGTGCACCCATATCCAGGGATTGCCTCAGGTATTTTTCCCCGGTGTAAGCCCCTTCGATCTCGGTGTAGAAATAGGCGCCGGAATCGATGTCGTTCTCTTCGATGACCTGAACGATGTCGTCCATGCTGAAGATGTATGGTTGGAGCCAGGGGCCCACCACCACGGCGAACAGCCAGAGCGATAAAAAGGTCAGCCCTAAGATACCCCATGCCTTGACGCGGGGCATGGGGCGGTTGTCAGTCGCTATCGCTGATTCCATTGGAATCGTCTTCCTTTCGGTAATCTACCTCGATGAATGCCCCCGGCGGCAATTGCCACCGGGGGCATTATGCGTTCACCATACATCGTTTAGATGGTGGCGGTCAACTCGGGGAAGACCACGTAGAACATGATGTACGCCATTACCAGGGTCAGGAGCAGGTTGAAGGACTGCCCCACCACGTAGAGGATGAACGGCTTGCCGCCGACCAGGTGTTCTTTCAGCTCGCGGAAGTTGGTGGCCAGGCCGATGCTGACGAAGGAGAGGCAGAAGAACCACCCGCGGAACAAGTCGCCCATGCCCTTGACGACGCCCTGGTCGATCATGGCCGGTCCAAGCCCACTCACCTGGCTGTTGAAGGACGTATAGATCAGGGAGAAGATGATCGAGGCGCCGATGAACCCGAGCACGAATTTGGGAAAGCGGTACCAGATCTCGATGGCCCCGACTTTATGACCCGTCTCGGCGGCCTCAACCCGGGTGGTGAAGTACAGGGCCACGAAAAAGGCGATGACGCCGATGAGTACGTTCTGGATCATCTTGATGGTTGCTGCCACGTACAGGGCTTTTTCACCCAGGAACGCGCCGGCAGCGGCCACGGCACCGGTGGCGTCGATAGTGCCGCCCATCCAGGCACCGCCAAGAACCAGCTGCATGTCCTCCGGAAAAGTGGATTTGATCACGGCAGGCATGACGATCATCATGATCGAGGTGAAGACCAGGGAGAGACCGACAGCGAGGGTCAGCTCCTCCTTCTTGGCCTTACAGGCCGCCGCCGTGGCGATGGCGGCCGAGACGCCGCACACCGACATGTCTGAGCAGATGGTGGCATTGAGGCGCTTTGAGGGTATTTTAATGACCTTCTGGCCGAACCAGTAAGTCACGAACCAGACGGTGGGGGTGACCACCCAGGCCACGAAGATGCCGGCGGTGCCGATGGTGATGATCTTTTCAAACAGGATGCTGGCGCCCAGGAGCACCAGACCGGTCTTGATGTAGTACTCGGTCTGCACGGCCGGCAGGGCCCATTTTGGGGTTCCCACCGTATTGGAGATCAGCATGCCGAAGAAGATGGCCCAGGCGGCGTACCCGATGCCGTACTGCTTCATGGTGGCCTGGCTGCTGGCCAGGTAGGCGAGCACGGCCACCAGGAATACGAAGACGAACCCGATTACGAACTTGCCGAAATCCTTGCCCATGGCTTTCATACCGATGCCGAAGAAGACGGCGAAAGAGGCACACAGGAAGATGAGCCAGCCGACCTGGTTGTAGGGGCTGACCTTGGTTTTGCTTTTGGCCTTGCTGGCGGCCAGATGGGCGTTGCGCCATGCTGCGATAGCGGCTTTGGCTTCGGCGTTAAGTGCGGGGTCACTGAACCCGGCGGCTTCGGCGGCGGCTTCGGCGGCCGTGGCCAGGGCCAGCGCCTCGCTTTCGGGGATCTTGGCCTTGTCATAGCCGGCGACGGCCTTGGCCTTCTTGGCGTCTGCTTTTTCCTGGCTCATGAAAAAGGCGTCCATGGGGTTGGTGCTCCAGCCGTGGGTCTTTTTCGAGAAGGTGGACATCCATTTCCCGGCCGGGATGGAATTGGCCTTGACCCCTTGTTTGGCGTCATAGAGCTGGTACCAGGCGATGGTTTTAAACTTGTCGGTGCGTTGGGCCGCCTGTGAATACTTGGCTTCGATGTCCATCAGTTTGGACTTCATGGCGCCGGCCTGGGGAAAGTAGAGCACGGCCCCGGCCAGGAGAATGAAAAAGCCGAGCCAGATGGCCCACCAGTCTTCTTTCTCCCACAGTTCCGACCACTCCCACTTGCCAACGTCTTTGACGATCTGGCTGTCCGAATTCGCTGCCATTTAACTCCTCCTTTGGTAATAGAGATAGGTTGAATCAAGGGACCGGTGGTCCTGGTGTTAATTTCAGGCGGTCGGGTCGCAAGTGCATGCCAACCCGTGAAAGGAAATGTTTAGCAATATGGGTGCCACGATGTGGGAAGTCTAAAAACGATAATGATAACAAATGAATAAGCTGATTCTCTGCGGTGGGGATTGGCGACGGGGTGTCACCTTCGGGCGGCATCAGTTTTCAGAAATGCCGGCAAAGACCGATGATGTTAAATGGCAATCATTTAAAATAAATATAGATTAAATATGGTTAATGAAACCATCCTGATGGTTGAAACACATGCAGCTTAAATGCGGCAGTGCTGCTCCAAGGCTGCAGGTGTTCGTCCGGTCCTAAGCGACGGCTGCCTTGCCGTTCACGGCTGATCGGCAGGCAGCAGGATATTGAACGTAGTGCCCTTCCCGGGGGTGGAATCCACCATGATGCTTCCGTTGTGCTGCTGGACAATGCCGTAGCTTACCGAAAGCCCGAGTCCGGTGCCTTTTTCCGGTCCTTTGGTGGTGAAGAAAGGATCGAAAATTTTGGAGATGTTTTCTTTGGAAACGCCTTGCCCGGTGTCGGATATGTCGATCGCCAGGTGCTTGCCGTCATTTTCCATCCTGGTGCTTACGGTAATGCGGCCGCCATCCGGCATGGCCTGGGTGGCGTTGATCAGCAGGTTCATCAGCACCTGTTTGATCTTGTTGCCGTCCACGGTTATGCGGGGGAGCGCTGCATCGAATTGCCGTTCGATGGTGAACTTGTTCTTTTGAAGCTGAAGATCCAGTACGGAGACCACTTCTTCGATGCAGGCGTTGATGTCGGTTTTACTCATGCGGGGCTCGGCGGCCCGGGAAAAGTTGAGCAGCGCTTCAACCACGCCACGACACTGGTCGGTGTGCTTGCGGATGATTCCCACATCGCTGAGGATCTGGGGGTCCGGTGGCTGCGACTTGGCGATCAGGTTGGCATAGCACTGGATAACGCCCAGCGGGTTGTTGATCTCGTGGGCTACGCCGGAGGCCAGCTGGCCGATGGAAGCCAGCTTTTCCGCCTGGGCCAGGTACTTGTCCATCCGTCGCATTTCGGTGACGTCCCTGAGCATGGCGGTGATGCCCGCAAAGGAACCATTTTCATCCTTCCTGGCCGTTGCCGAGACCATGATGGACATTTTGTTGCCCTGCCGGTCTACCATTTTCACCTCCAGGCTGTTGACGAAACCCTGTTCACTGATGGCCCGCGAAAAGTTGGCGGCATCCCGCGTGTCGAAAAATATCTGGAAATAGGTTTCCATGGACAGGGCCTCGACGCGGTCCATGAAGCCGAACATGACGATGCCTGCCGAATTGATATCCATGACCCGCTCCTGGTCGTCGATGATGAGGATGGTGTCCTGGCTGGTTTCGAACATGAGCCGGTACTTGGTTTCAGAGGCTTTCAGGTTGTTGTGGGTCTGTTGAAGCTCGAGGGCGGCGATTTCGAAGGCACTTTTCAACTGGTCCACCTCGTCACCACTGGTCAGGGGCAGCACCACCTCGTCACCGCTCGTCGGGCCGGGGATATTGCGGAAGGTGGACAGCAGGCCTTTCAATTCCAGTACGACGGTCCGGTTGAACAGCAGATAAAAAAGCCCCCAGAGGAAAAACAGGGAGACAATGGCCACCAGAAAAGTGAGCCAGGCCGCCTCCTTGATCCTGACGAAACTAAAGCCCACCGGGATATAAATCGTATCGGCCGCCACCACGTCCCCTACTCGGTAGCCGTACCCACCGGCGATTCCGTAGATATCTTTCATGTCCGCCGGCGCATCCGCAGGCAGGCCATGGCATTGCAGGCATTCCGCTTCGGCGTAGATGGCGCGCATTCGGGCGTAATAGGCCTGGCCGGTTTTGGTGATCATGCCCTGCCACTGGTCATGGCCCCGGTTGTCGGCGAACCACCGCAGCATCTCCTTTTCAAATCCATCCGCCTGGTTGATCGGGTTCATCGGATTGGCGGCCGCCCGCCGGTATTCGAACTCCGGGAAGCGCTCCCGGATGCGGGACATGACCTCCCGTCCGACATAGGAGGTGGACATGGCCTGGGGCATGAAGCCGTCGGCCGGCATCAGCGCCGCCACATGGGGGCGCAGCACGTCTTTGACGTAGGTTCGGGTGGCATCGGCCGTACTCTCAAGGAGCTGGGTCTCCTTGTAGATTTCTTCTTCGACCATTTCCTTCAGGAAGTGATAGGCGATGGTTGCGGCGGTGACGCAGTACAAAAAAAGGATGCAGCCGGCACCGAACTGGAATTTGGCTTTTACGGAAAGTTTTTTCATGAGCGACGTTCCTCAGTGATTGGATATTGTGCAGTTGACGCTAGTGCACTTCCTGAACATTATACAAGATGGGATGCATAGGCAACCATTGCAGAGATGACGATTGACGCCTTCACCCCAACGATGGAGCGGCATGCTTAGATGATCCCAAAGGATTAATGGTCACCCGTGTCTCGAACATCAAACAATATCGAAATTCTTTCAGATTGGAAATGCAGTTCCTCGACAACGATATCCACGCAGGTTGTCTATTAAACCGGTTAAAGCTGATCCAACAGACTTTTCACGGCTTCCAACCTTCAGGACGGCTTGACTCATGTGGTTGCCGACCTTTTTTCATGGCCACAATCCGTGAACGAAAGGCGGGCAGGTCGATTTTAGCAAGGGAAAGGGCGTTGCCGGCAAGAATGACGGCCACACCCGCCACGGCGGGCAGCGACCATTGATAACCCTCGAGCATGGTGGAGATGATCAGGGCGATGACGGGAAACAGCAGGGTGGCGTAAGAAGCCCGATCCGCGCCGATGCTGCCCACCAGCGTCAGATAACAGCCGAAGGCGATCACGGAGCCGAACAGGGCCAGGTAGAGCAGGGAGATGATATAGGGCGCGGACAGATCAATGGTGAAGGGCTTCCCAGCGATCAGGACCGCAGCGAGCATGAGCAGCGTCCCGTAGGCCATGCCGTAGGCGTTGGTCTGGACCACCGGCAGACCGTGTCGCTGGTTGCGGGCGGATAGGATGTTGCCGAAGGAGGCCAGAAGTGTGGCGGCCATGCTCAGCACAAACCCCCTGAAGCCATCGTCAGCCAGGCTGAAGCCGGACAGCTCGGGCCAGAACACCAGGCAGATACCCGCAATGCCCAGGAGCGCGCCACCGATCACGTTGGTCCGCAGCGGGGTTTTCAAAAAGAGGCGACCGTTGAGGATGTTCCAGAAGACGATGGTGGAAAACATCACCGCGACGATGCCGCTGGTCAGGTGCACCTCTGCCAGGTAGAACAGCCAGTAGTTGACCGCAAACAGGCAGGCGCCCTGGAGGGCGATGAACAGGTGGTCGCGCACGGCAAAGTGCATGGGCAACCCCCGCAGGCCGCACCAGGTGAATAGCAGGACCGACGCCAGGCTAAATCGGTAGACCACCGACACCAACGGATCCACCTCGCCCAACTGGAACTTGATTCCCAGCCATGTCGATCCCCAGATCAATACCGTAACGGTGTAAAGTGACAGGTTTCTGATCAATGCGGCACCCGTTTCGTTGTTGTTGCGTCGATGACCTTAATCGCAAGGCTGGAACTGCCTTGCACAGACGACCTGGACGCTTTCTACCACCGCGTCGGTGCCAGGTACAGATGCAGAATCCAAAATTGACGGATTCGTATAGAGCTCGATCCGCCTGAGGCGGATAAATATCGGCGTTACGCTTCAGCCCTCGTCACGGCGGCGCACCGTAAGTACCCCTCATACCTCTAAATTCGCAAGCCTTGATCTCGGGCTTGTTACGAATCCGTTTAACATGAGTTTTATTACGACTTCATCAAAATTGACAAATCACCGCGATTCTGGCAAGTTGCATCGATCCTGACATCGAGACGGCGGGCAATCCCAAAACGCCTCAACACTTTCACACGCATCGAAAAACCATGAGCGTAGACGCGATTCTGAACCATCCACGACTGAAGCTGCTTTTGGCCCTGTCCCGAACCCCCCACGGGGTTATCGATATCGCCACGCCGGCGTTGGCTGCGCTTTTGTGCCTGGGCCACTTTCCCCCGCTCGTCACCACCCTGCTGGGGTTGGCCACCGTGTTTGCCGGGTACACGGCCGTCTATGCC
>NZ_JBFELV010000193.1:0-9014 GCF_041551955.1 Desulfosarcina sp. | reverse complement strand
GGTACGGGATAAGGAACCCATCCATTGAGTGGAAAAAGGATATGTCGGCAAGACCGCAGGAGGAAAAGCAAAGACGCACGACGATTGCTGATGCCCCTCTTAGTCGGGATTTTGCTTCTGTTGCAGGCCTGCACCACAGCCCCCCCGCCGGCGCCACCTACACCCAAGGGCCACCCCAAGCCCTACCGGGTGTACGGCACCTGGTATAAACCCCTGCCCCATGCCCGGGACTTCTCCCAGCAGGGCATCGCATCCTGGTATGGCCAGAAATTTCACGGACGCAAAACCTCCAGCGGTGAGGTCTACAACATGTACGCCATGACCGCCGCCCACAAGACCCTGCCGCTGGGCACCTGGGTCCGGGTCAGACGCCTGGACAGCGGCAAACAGATTGTTGTCCGGGTGAATGACCGCGGGCCCTTTGTTCACGGTCGAATCATCGATCTCTCGTATACCGCAGCCAAGGAGATGGACATGGTGGGGCCCGGCACAGCCCGGGTGGAAATTGTGGCGCTGGGCGAACGGCGCCAGACGGCCTCGGGCGACGCCTTCGTGCCCATGGACTATTACAACGGTTCATTCACCTTCCAGGTGGGGGCCTTTTCAAGCCGGGACAATGCGGAGCGTTTGCGGGCCAAGCTGGACCTGGCCTTCACCAACGCCCACATCACGCGCTATGATCGCGGCGACGCCGTCTTTTACCGGGTTCGCGTGGGCCGGTGCAACGACCTCGAGAGCGCCGAAAAGTATGAACTGCACCTGGCCGCCAGCGGCTATCCGGATGCCTTTATTGTGGCCGAGTGAAAAACCGGGTCCAAGGGGTCGAGGATTCGAGGGTCCGAGGGTCCGAGGGAAAGGCCCACCAAAGACTGAAAACCGCGGCAGATGACAAAAAATGCCTACAGATGGTGGATGTCGGAAGTCTGAACGCCTGTAAAAAATGCAGATAAATGTAAGTAATTAATATTACTTCAAAATAATGAGCCTGACATTAGCACGGCCGGAGCCATGGTTTTAACATTTTGACAGAAATTGATAGTTTACATTCACTTGACCCCTTGAGCCCTCGAATCCTTGAACCCTCTTTAATGTCACCTTTCATCTCTGGCTGTCGCCAAAGGGTAAGTATTCATTTTGAATCCTGTTAAAACCATTTTCCTCGACCGCGACGGTGTCATCAACGAAGACTCCCCCGACTACATCAAGAACTGGGCGGAGTTTCACTTCATTCCAGGCAGCCTGCATGCCCTCGCCCGCCTCACCCGCAGCGGCTGCAGCATCATCATCATCACCAACCAGTCGGCCATCAACCGCCGAATGGTTACCTTGAATGAATTGAAACAGATGCACCGCAAGCTGGGCCGAGCCGTCTCCGACAGCGGTGGCCGGATCACGGACATCTTCTATTGCCCCCACCGGCCGAATGAAGGCTGCGGCTGCCGCAAACCCAAACCGGGGTTGATCTTCGCCGCCCGGGACCGCTACGGCATCGACCTCTCCCACGCCGTGATGGTGGGCGACAGCGCCAAGGATATCCTGGCGGGTCAGGCCGCGGGCTGCGGCCGGACCGTCCTGGTGCAGACCGGCAACGGAATGACCGCCATCCAGACCCTCGAAGAGACCGGCCAGCGTCCGGATCACGTGGCCGCCGACTTGGACCGGGCCGTGCAATGGATCCTGGATCGGCCCAGTGCAAGCCCATGACCCCCCCCCCGGAAATCACCCTTACCGGCCATATCGAGCGGGTCACCTATCACAACCGCGAGAATCACTTCACCATCGCCCGGCTGCGCACCGATGAAAACAACCGGACTATCACCATCAAGGGCACCTTGCACGAGCCCCGTGTCGGGGAATCGATAGCGGTCCGTGGACGCTGGGAGACCCATCCCCGCTATGGCCAACAGCTCACCTTCACGACTTTTACGGTGCTTCTGCCGGCCACGGTGGACGGCATTCGCAGCTACCTGGAATCGGGCTTCATCAAGGGTGTGGGGCCCCGGCTGATCGAACGGATCATCGACCATTTCAAGGCCGACACGCTGGCGGTGATCGAAGCCGATCCTGATCGGCTCACCGAAGTGGCCGGCATCGGCAAGAAGACGGCCGGGCGCATCGCGGTGGCCTGGCAATCCCATCACGCCGCCAGGCAACTGATGCGCTTTCTGGAGGAAGCCGGCGTGGATACCGCCTATGCCGGTCGTCTGCTGCGTGAGTATGGCGGCGACGTCATCGACATTCTGTGCAACGACCCCTACCGGGTGGCCGAGGATATTCCCCGGATCGGGTTTCGCATTGCCGACGCCATCGTCCGGCACGCCGATACCCCCGTCGATGAAATGGACCGGGCCAGGGCCTGTATGTTTCACCTGTTCGAACAGGCCGTGGACCAGGGCCATGCCTACATCGCCCAGGACCGGCTTTTCGACCAGTGCCGGGACACCTTCGATGTCGATCCGGAAAACGGCGCAGCCGCCTTGGATCACTTCGTTCAGGCAGGTGAGCTGGTGGTGACGGATGAAGCGGATGACGCAGAATCGCCCCTGGTCTTTCCCAGACTGCTCCACCAGGCCGAAACCGTGATTGCCCGCCGCATCTCGGCCATGCAGTCCATTCCCTTGGCCGACACCCCGCCGGACAGCCGGTCGATCACCGAGGAAGTACTCAAGAAACTGTCCATCACGCTTTCCGTGCAGCAAGAGGAGATCCTCTCGCGAATGCTCTCCCACAAGGTGTCGGTAATCACCGGTGGTCCGGGCACCGGCAAAACCACGTTGCTTCGCTCGATCACCGCCGTGATGGAGGGACTGGGACGCCGGGTAATGCTGGCGGCGCCCACGGGCCGGGCCGCACGGCGCCTTTCCGAGGTGACCGGCCGGCCGGCGTCCACCTTGCACAAGGCCTTGGGTTACAACCAGGCCGACGACTGTTTCGAACGCAGTGAAGACGATCCCCTGGCAGCCGATGTGGTCGTCGTGGACGAAACCTCCATGGTGGACACCCTGCTCATGGCCCACCTGCTCCGGGCCGTGCCGGTAACCGCCACCCTCATTCTGGTGGGGGATGTATTCCAGTTGCCGTCTGTGGGACCGGGCAACGTGCTCTCCGACTTGATCCGCTCCCAAAAAATCATCACCTTCGAACTGACCGAAATATTCCGCCAAGACGAGCAGAGCGCTATCGTCGTCAACGCCCACCGGGTTCGTCATGGCCAACCGCCAATCATCACCCCCCCCGACGACCCGGATGCGCTGTCCGAGTTCTATTTCATGGAACAGGCCGATCCCGAGCGGGTGGTAGGCACCGTGGTCAAGCTCTGCCGGCATGAGATTCCGCACCACTTCAGGAAGGATGGTCACGTAAAGATGGACCCCGTTCGGGACATTCAGGTGCTCACCCCCATGCATCGCGGTCCGGTGGGCACACTCAACCTTAACCGGGTGCTCCAGGAAGCGCTCAATCCCGCCGGCGAGCAGGTTGAAGTGGTGGGCCGCCGGTTCAAGGTAGGTGACAAGGTGATGCACCTGCGCAACAACTATCGCAAAGAGGTCTTCAACGGGGACATCGGCATTCTGAACAGCATCGATATAGACGCCGAGCGTGCCGAGGTGGATTACGACGGCCGCCGGGTAACCTATGACTTCGTCGAACTGGACGAGCTGAGCCTGGCGTACGCGATCTCGGTGCACAAATCCCAGGGATCGGAATACCCGGCGGTGGTGATCCCGTTGCTGACCCAGCACTACGTCATGCTCCAGCGCAATCTGCTCTACACCGCGCTGAGTCGCGGCAAACAGCTAGTGGTCGTAGTAGGCACCGCCAAAGCCCTGAACGTGGCATTGAAAAACGATCGCCCCCAGCAGCGGCGCTCCATGCTGGCCCGGCGGTTGAACCCGGAGTTGACTGAAGACAGAGGATAAGGCCAGATGGCTGAGGACGAGGACTGAAATCGGACGACGGAGGTCGGAAGACAAACGAAAAAAGGACAATAGACAAAAAAGCAAATGACAAATCTCAAATAAATCAAAATGATCAAATTCGAAATTCCAAGCCCCTATTCTTGAAGAAAGGACATTCCTCGCATCAATCGTGGAGAACTCAGAATGACAATCCATTGCTGGTATTAGCAGTTCTTGAAATTTAGATATTGGAAATTGGAAATTATTTGAGATTTGTTATTGGTAATTTGTTGTTTACGATTTGGTTGCTCAGGATGAGCGGTATCTACCCTTGCCAGGGCATGGGATTATTATTTAACCCCCTCGCCCCGCTGGGGAGAGGGGGAAATTGGGTCAGGATGCATCCGAGTCCGGGGGTTCCGAAGAGATGGGGAACTTGAAAAAGCGGATGCCTTCGGCTTTGAGGGTCTCTTCTTCTTTGGGCGTGCTGACACCCCGGATGCTCCGGGGTTCGGTCACACCATAATGCATCTTCAGTGCCTCTTCGGCAAAATCGGCACCCACGTTGTCGAAATTATTCTGCACATAGTCGACGATTTTTTTACCCAGGGCCGCCACGTCCGCAGTTGGGCTAGGGTCGAGGGGCAGCGAGCCCGATGAACCCTTGATAGCAAACATGGAGGGCAATTTGAATACATCGGTGTCCTCGCAGACCGGACAGGCGATCATCCCCTGCTTCTTCTGCCGGTCGAAGGATCGACTGTCTTCGAACCAGCCTTCAAACTGGTGACCGTTGCTGCATTGTAGGTCGTACGCAATCATAGAGTCTTCACCTGCCTGTTTCTGTTGCACTTTTTGGATTAGCACAGGGCTTGCGGTTTGAAAAGAAATTATTGACAGATGCTTGTTTTTCAACTCAAAATAGGCCCGTTTTTTCCAGTGTCTGAAACAACCCCAATAAAATGGAGTGTGAATTGGTTATGAAAAGCCTGAAAGTAGGGTTCTTGATGGTTCTAATTGGCCTTTTGATCCTGCCGGCCGCAAGTGTCGCGGAAACCGTTTACGTGTCCGAAGACTTCGAGATTACCATGCGCACCGGCCCCGGCTCAGACCGCAAAATCATTTCACTGGTCCAGAGCGGCAAAGCGCTCGAGATCCTGGAGAAAGGTAATGAGTGGTCCATGGTGCGCGACCCCAACGGCAAGGAGGGTTGGGTGCTCAACCGCTATATAACCCCCAATCAACCCTGTGCCATGGTGCTGGGCCGGGTTCGGCAGGACTTCGACGTGCTGAGCGCCAAGTACGAGGACCTGAAGGACAATTTCGACCAACTCAATGCGCAGAAAAAAGCCACTGATGCCGATCTTTCCCAGAACCAGAAGGACCGCGACGAACTCAGTACCGCATACGAGACCCTGAAGAAAGAAGCCGCTGATTTCCTGCAGCTCAAGCAGCGCCACAAGCAGGTGAGCGCCGATCTCGAAGCGGAGAAAACCCTGTCGGCCAAACTGGATGAAGAAAACATGCAGTTAAAGCGCAGCCGCATCATCCAATGGGTGCTCACCGGCGGCGGAATCATGCTGGTGGGTTTTTTCATCGGCCTGTTCAGCTCGAGCCGGCGCAAGTCCCGCTCTTCCCTGTATTGATGGATATACAAACTGATTTTCTGATCATCGGCAGCGGCATCGCCGGGTTGATGGTTGCCCTCAAGGTGGCCGATAGCGGAACCGTGGCCATCGTCACTAAAAAGCAGGCGGTGGACAGCAACACCAACCTCGCCCAGGGGGGTATCGCCTCCGTCTTCGATCAGCAGGATTCCTTCGACCTGCACATCCAGGATACCCTGGATGCCGGCGACGGCCTGTGCAACCCGGACGTGGTCCGCCAGGTGGTGGTGGGCGGCCCTGAACGCATCCGGGAATTGATGGAGATCGGCGTCGGCTTCACCACGGAAGACGGCGGTCCGGGGGAAAATGGCGGTTCGCCCTTCGATCTGGGCCGGGAGGGCGGGCATTCGCGCAACCGCATCGTCCACGCCCAGGATATGACCGGCCGTGAAGTGGAGCAGGTGCTTTTAGAGCGGGCCCGCCAACACCGCAATATCCGCTTTTACGAAAACCACATGGCCATCGACCTGATCACCTTCTCCACCCGCATCAAACGCGGCCTGGTTACCACCACCCACGAGGATTACTGCTGTGGCGCCTATGTGCTGGACCGCCAATCGAACCAAGTCCTGACCGTCGGCGCCGGTATCACCCTGCTGGCCACCGGCGGTGCCGGCAAAGTGTATCTGTACACCAGCAACCCGGACATCGCTACCGGCGACGGCATTGCCATGGGATACCGGGCGGGAGCCACCGTGGCCAACCTTGAGTTCGTCCAATTCCATCCCACCTGCCTGTATCATCCGGCCGCAAAGAATTTTCTCATCTCCGAAGCGGTGCGCGGCGAAGGGGGGCGCCTCATGGATGCCGCCGGGAATTCGTTCATGGAACGCTATGACCCCAAAAAAGATCTGGCCTGCCGCGACGTGGTGGCCCGGGCCATCGACACGGAGCTCAAACGCACCGGTAATGACAGCGTTTTTCTGGATATCTCCCACCAACCGGCGGCTTTCGTCACAGGCCGCTTTCCCAACCTGGCTGAAAAATGCATGGCATTCGGCATCGACATGACCAAATCGCCGATCCCCGTCGTTCCTGCCGCCCACTACATGTGCGGTGGTGTGGTCACCGACATGTTCGGCCGCACGGACATCAACCGCCTCTATGCCGTTGGCGAAACCGCCTGCACCGGTCTTCACGGTGCCAACCGGCTGGCCAGCAACTCCCTGCTGGAGGCCCTGATCTACGCCGATGCCGCCGCCCGCCAGGCGGTCATCGAACATGGCGAAAACGACAAGGGAGCCCTCCCGGACATCCCGGACTGGGACGACGTGGGCACCACCGACAGCGACGAACAGATCATGGTTGCCCACAACTGGGACGAGATCCGCCGCCTCATGTGGAACTATGTGGGCATCGTGCGCTCGGACAAGCGCCTGGCCAGGGCCCAACGCCGCATCGACACCATCCAGAACGAAATCAGCGAGTACTACTGGAATTTCAAGGTCTCACCTGACCTCATCGAGCTTCGCAACATCGCCACCGTGGCCGAGCTGATCATCAAGTGCGCCGCCCACCGCAAGGAGAGCCGCGGCCTGCACTACAACATCGCCTATCCCGAAAGAGACGACCATCGCTGGAAGAAAGACACGGTGATCCGCAGGCAGATCGTGGGATAGGTCTGAGACACAGAGCGACATCAAGCGGGTATACGGTGAACCGTTCCACAACCGCTCGTCATCACCCAAACGCTTTGACCTTGTGCGCCCATTTGATGAGGCTTCGTCAATAGCGCATCGACCGGTCGGAGCCCAACGATTGCCTCTATGGCTGCAACGGGCATGTCTGCATTGAACCTTCCCTGCGGCCACGATGAACGGGATCTCTGCTTCGCCCCGACAGGCCGTGGGAAAAGCACTCACTATCGCGGTTCAAGTAGGGTCGTCGTTACGAAGTGTGTCCAAGGGGCTTGCCACCGCCGCCAGGTTTTTCTGCATAACATGGGTGTAGATCTCGGTTGTTTTAACATCCGCATGGCCCATCAGTTCCTGGACGATCCGGATATTGACGCCATTGTCGAGCAGGTGGGTGGCGTAGCTGTGACGAAATGTGTGACTGGTAATCCGTTTGGTCAACCCGGTGCGGAGTGCCGCCACACGAACGGCTTTCTGCAACCCGGAGGCGAGGACATGGTGGCGGCGCTCAAGGCCACTGCGCGGATCGACGCTTCGCTTCTTGGCCGGAAAAAGGTACTGCCAACCCAGATCGCAGGCACCAGGACCCATCTTTCTGGCAAACCCTTCCGGCAGCCAGGCCTCGCCGAATCCTTCGGCAAGGTCCGCAGTGTGAATGCGCCGCACCATCTCCAGTTGGGTGTTCAGTTTTTCAGCAAGCGACTTCGGCAGGGGCACCCCGCGGTCCTTGCCGCCCTTCCCGAACCTCACGTAAATCATGCCGCGCTCGAAGTCGATGCTGTTGACCCGCAATCGGACGCACTCCATCAGTCGGAGGCCGGCGCCATACAGCAACTCAGACATCAATAGATGCGGCCCTTGCATCCGGTTGAGCACTGTACGGGTCTCATCTACTGACATCACCACCGGCAGCCTTGGGCGACGTTTGGCCCTTATCGGGGCGATCTTGTCATTTATATCAATATGAAGAACCTGTTTATACAAAAAGATAACGGCATTTAGGGCCTGTCGCTGGGTCGCCGCCGATACCTTCTGCGATGTTGCCAAGTGACTGAGGAAGGTCTCGACCTCCTTAGCACCCCTTGTCCGGGGATGGCGCTGAATGCCGAAGTATCTGATATACCTAAGAATCCATTTACAATAGGTCTTTTCCGTGTTAAACGCATAATGATGATAGCGCAGGACCTGACGGACCTGATCCATTAATTTAAGGTCAGGATTTGGGGTGAATTTCGGTTTGGTTTCCATTATGGGCATATCCTAAAATCAAAAAGTGGAAAATATTTGGGTATATTTTCCACTTTTCGCACGTAATATGCCAATACGTGGAAAATTTTCCATTCTATAACCGTGATACGCGGAATTTTTTCCATGTATCACCACTGTTCGGCCATAGACAGCTATCATGCATCCACACTCGACAATGCTACGAGCCGCCAAACCAACACTCGGGGAGGGCCGGGTGTTCGCCCGCTACCTCGACCAAGCAGCCGAGGGCTTCTTTCGTTTTATGCTCGGTCGACGCTCCGTGGACATCCTTGCAAAGGCTTTCACTCAGTCCGACCATGACCTATCTTACCAAAACGTAACCTTTGCCGAACGGAACAAGGTCATTGTTGGAATGGTATCGGGCTACACCGCCGATCAGCATCGCTGTTCCTCGGACCGGCCCCTGAAGGGGGCTGCAGGCAGGTTTAATCTGCGGATGATGGTCGTATCAATCCTATTCGCACCACTTTTGCAAATTATCGATACCATCGCTGATGACGATTTCTACCTCCAAGCGATAGCCGTCGACAAGGAGCTTCGCGGCG
>NZ_JBFELV010000192.1:0-9097 GCF_041551955.1 Desulfosarcina sp. | reverse complement strand
TTGGTCCAGCCCCGGCTGGGGGCGCTGAAAATGATGGATTTCCACCAGGTGGATTCGGCTATCGAGGAAGGCTACATTGGGGTCAAAGAGAAGTTGGAAGACATCAAGGCCCTGCTGGAGATGCCCGACCAGGGATCTGAAGTGGAATGGCACTGACCTGTCCCATTGATCGCGCAAATCTTCAACATATTGAATTTACCAGTTAAGCTATTGACACACAAGCAGCCATTTGAGATATTTCTCCTGGTAAGCAAATTCCCGTCGTCTACATGTTGAATACTCAAAACTGCTCCGCGATGCGCTCGATCTGGGTTGAGCTTGGCCGAACCGCTGAGGCCTGTGACCTTTGGCTTGCATAAAGATTGACCACTTGCCGTTGGTATTCAAGCATGGAGGAAGTGTCGATGCCCGCTAACAGCTCACGATCGACCGGGACGGTTCTTCTGGCCAGCGTGCTTCTTTTTTTGGGCGGCGTCCTCTTGCCTGCCGCCAGCTTCTCGGCCGCCAACGAACAAACCGTGGCGCTGGTGATGAAGGCGCTTACCAATCCTTTTTTCTCCAAAATGGAGCTGGGCGCCAAAGCCTATGCGAACCGCCACAACATCCCCCTGGAAGTTTTTGGTATCGATCGAGAAACGGATGTGGAGCGCCAAATCAGCATCGTGGAGAACCTGATCGCCCGGGGCTACGGCGCCGTTGTGATTGCACCTACCGACTCCAAGCAACTGGTTCCCGTCTGCCAAAAAGCCATCGCGACCGGTATCGTCGTGATCAATATCGACAATCCGTTTCACAAGGCCACCTTGCACCAATATGGCGTCGCCATCCCCTTTGTCGGTTCCGACAACCATTCCGGGGCCGCTCAGGTCGGTGCCTATGTGATGCGCAGGCTGAACGGCCGCGGACGCGTGATGGTCATCGAGGGCATCCGAGGGGTCGAAAATGCCGACCTTCGCAAGGCCGGCTTTGTGGAGGCGATCACGCGCGACAGCCATATGGCGCTGGTGGCCAGCGAGAGCGCCAACTGGCACACCGACGAGGCGTTTTCTCTGGCCGTTGAACTGCTTAAGACACACGCGCCGGTGGATGCCGTTTTCTGTGCCAATGACAAAATGGCCCTGGGCGTTCTCCAGGCACTGGATATCTCGGGCATGGCCGGTAAAACCGTGCTGGCCGGCTACGACAACATCGAAGCGGTGCGCTCGGAAATGCAACGCGGCCGGGTGCATGCCACGGTCGAACAGCATCCTGAATTGATGGGACAGTTCGGCGTGGCTTTGGCCGTGCAGGCCCTTGCAGGGGAAAAGGTGCCGTCCTACCTGCCGACCCCGGTGGATTTGGTCACCCACGAGACGTTCGGTAAAACCATCGCCCTGTCGATCTCCAGTCAGGTCAACCCCTTTTTTTCTTCACTCCAGCAGGCGGCGCAGAAAGCGGCGCAACTGCACGGCGCCAAGTTGGTCGTTGCGGATGCGCACGACAGCAATGCCAAGCAGTTGAGCGATCTGTTGACTTTTTTAAACGCGGACAGCGATGCCCTGATCGTCAACCCCACCAACACGGAGACCGTGGTTCCCGGTATCGAAATGGCCAATGCCCTGAACATCCCGGTCATCACGGTGGATCGCAAGGCCGCCGGTGGTCACACCATCTGCCACATCGAATCCGACAATGCGGAAGGTGGACGCATGGCCGCCCGAATGATGGCCCGTCTCTTGAACCGCAAGGGCAGGGTGATCGAGCTGGAAGGCATTCCGGGCACCTCGGCCGCCATGGAGCGCGGTGCCGGGTTCCATGAAGCACTAAAGGCCTTTCCGGAAACCACGGTTGTCGCACGGGAAGTGGCCGACTTCGACCGGCAGCAGGCCAAAGCGGTGATCCTGCGGACCATGCGTCGGAATCTGCCTTTTGACGGGATCTTTGCCCACAACGACAACATGATCCTGGGCGCTGCGGACGCCCTGGAAACGGGCCAGAATACCGCCGACAAGGTATTGATCGGCTTCGACGGCATTCAAGCAGCGATAGAAGCTTTGCAAGAAGGACGAATCGACGCGACCATCTCCCAAAAGCCTGAACGAATGGGTGAGCTGGCAGTGTTGAGCATCGCGCACTTTTGGCGAGGAGAAAAACCGGCCCCGCTCATCCGAATCGATCTGGAAGTTGCCGAAAAATAAGAGGGAACAGGCATGTTTCGCACGATCAATCAGAAATTTTACACGATTGCCGGCGTCTTGGTTGTATTGTTCTGTCTCAGCTACGTTCAAGTAGCCTATTTCATCAACCAGCAGACCCGCATGGCCGCCCAGGGCGAACAGATCATTGGCGTCGAGAGGGACATCCGCAACTTGCTGAACCTTTTTTTCCGGCTGCGCTATTGGGGACGGGCGGTGTTCACCCAGGATTTCCCGGATGCCGAGCGGCATTTCGGCCAAATCATGGTCCAGATGAAGTCCCAATTGTCAACCGCGAGAACCCGATCCAAGGGAACCTTCATACCACGGGAACTGGAACGCGTCGCCCAGCTCCTTGCAACCTACGAACAGGATTTCAACCAGTTGATCCAGCTCAATACCGACCATCGGTTGCAGCGCACCCGGCTCGACTCGAGCTACCAATCCCTGTCCTCCTCCATCCTCGCCGTTGGCAGCCTGAACTTTTTAAAACCGTTGCTGGTGGCAGCCCATTTTCAGATGGGATACGTCAGCAACCACCAGCAAACCGAATATCAAGCGCTGCAGGTGGTGATCGATTCGCTGAAAAGCAAATTCGCCCAAGCCAACCTCCTGGACGAACGCCTGGACGGCTATATGGATAGCTACCGCCGGGTCCTCGAAGAGGATTTCAGTATAAATCAGCGCTTCAAGACGATTGCCCAGCAGTTCAACACCACCAGCGTCGCCCTGACCGAGCTGATCAATGCCATTTCAGGTCAGGCCGAAACCCTCTTGAACGAGGAATTCATGGCCGCTCAAACCATTCGGGAGCGATTGAAATTCTCTTTTTTGATGTCATCGACCCTGAGCGCCCTTGCCCTTCTGCTCATCCTGATGATCGTGGCGCGCAAGATCGTCCGTCCTGTCCGATCGGTGGCGCGCGTCATCCGGGATATCAGAACGGGAAAAACCGCCTCGCGCTTTGATTTTACCGGCACGCCAAAAGATGAAATCGTGCAGTTGGGATTGACCTTCAACGACATGCTGGACATGCTCGAGCAGAAAAACAGCCAGCTTATCACCTACCAGAAAGAGCTCGAAGCGAAAGTCCAAGAACTGGCGGCACGCCAGCAGGAGCGCGAGCACTTGATCGACGCGCTGGAGGTCAAGAATGCCGAGCTGGAGCGCTTTACCTATACGGTTTCGCATGATCTCAAGAGTCCCTTGGTCACCATCCGCGGTTTTTTGGGTTTTTTGGAGGAGGACGCTGCCATCGGTGACTTGCCGCGCATGAAGACGGACATGGCACGTATCGCCGAAGCGACGGAAAAGATGCAGTGGCTGTTGAATGATTTGCTGGAACTCTCACGGATCGGGCGCCTGATGCACCCGCCCGAAGTGATAGCTTTGGAGGAGATCGTGCGCGAGGCATTGGAAACGGTTTCCGGCCACCTGAATGCCAAAAACGTGAAGATAAAAATAGCCGCCGATCGGCAGCTGCTTTACGGGGACCGTCAGCGTTTGCGCGAAGTCTTTGAAAACCTGCTGGACAACGCCCTCAAATACCTGGGCGCGCAGCCGGTACCTGAAATTCTCATTGGCGCGCGGTCTGCGGGCGACGAGATGGTTTACTACGTCCAGGACAACGGCATCGGGCTCGCACCACCATATCGGGAAAAAATCTTCGGGCTGTTCGAAAAGCTGGACCCGACGGTGGAGGGCACCGGGGTAGGCCTGGCAATTGTCAAGCGCGTCATCGAAGTCCACGGCGGCCGCATTTGGGTTGAATCCAAAGGGATCGGCCACGGCAGCACCTTCTGCTTCACCCTGCCGGCCAAGCTGGGTTCGGACGCGCAGCAGACGGTTTACCCCGTTGTTGCATAAACAATGTCTGACTTAAAGGAATCATGATGAATATAGCCAATTTTCTGCCATTTCCAGGATGTCGGCATGGTGAATTCCAGGAATGGCATCGTTTTTCTCATTGGGATTGTCTTCCAGGAAAGCTAGTGGACTTCAGATCCTGTGTTGTCAAGCGATCGCAGTAGCCAATTACAGCTTCACCCTTGACGCCTGCGCTCTGAAGCGATCAAATTTTTGCAACGTTGGGGTACAGCATGCAAGACGACGCGATGGTGGTAATGCTGGTTGAAGACAATCCTGCGCATGCCGAAATTATCATTCGACTGCTGAAGGAGAATCGCATCACGGTGCAGATCCGCCATGTTTCAGACGGCGAGGCGGCGCTGGACTACCTGTTCCGGCGCGGCGCTTATGCCGACCGGTTTACGTATCCGGAACCGCACCTGATTCTGCTGGATCTGCGCCTGCCCAAAGTCGATGGCCTCGAGGTGCTCAGACAGATCAAGGCATCAGAACGTCTGCGCCTGCTGCCGGTGGTGGTGCTCAGCTCATCCGCGGCGCATGGGGACATTGCCGCCGCTTACCGCCAGCATGTCAACAGCTACCTGGTCAAACCGGTGGATTACAACCAGTTCGTGGTGCTGATGGAAAACTTGGTTTCGTATTGGCTGACCTTAAACCGTCACCCACAGCCGTAACCCCATCGTTGCCAAGAAATATGCTAAAATGACCATTACTATTTGAAATCATATATGAAGATTATGATTTATCCCTGCGCTCCGGAATGCGCCCGCGAGAGGAACCTCAGCAATGGCAAAGCGATTCAGGATCTTGATGGTGGAAGATGAACCGGCTCATGCCGAGTTGGTCAACCGTGCTTTTGAAAAACACGCCGAGCGCTTCGAGCTGGCCGTGGCCGGCAGTCTCGAAGAAGCCAGGCAATATCTATCCGCCCACACCCCGGATCTTGTCTTGGTCGACCTGTTTCTACCCGACGGGTTGGGCAGCGACCTGCTGCCCGGCAAGGGTAAGGCCCAAGGTGCGCTTTACCCAGTGGTGGTGATGACCAGCTATGGGGATGAAACGGCGGCCGTGAAAGCCATGAAGGCGGGTGCCTTGGATTATATCGTCAAGTCCGAGGTAACCCTGAGAGATATGCCCCATCAGGCCACCCAAACGCTGCGGGAATGGAATCACATCACCGCGCGAAAACGGGTAGAAGCGTCTCTGGCGGAAGAGAAAGAGCGTCTGGCCGTCACCTTGCGCAGCATCGGGGATGCGGTTATCGCCACCGATGCGCAGGGCCGGATCACACTGATGAACAAGGTGGCGGAACGCCTCACCGGCTGGCGGCAGGAAACGGCCCTGGGCGAGACACTCGAGAAGGTTTTCAACATCGTCAACGAGCACACCCGTGAGCGTTGCGACAATCCGGTGGCCAAGGTGCTTGAAACCGGCGGGATCGTGGGGTTGGCCAACAATACCGTACTGGTCGCCAAAGATGGCACGGAGCGGGTGATTGAAGACAGCGGAGCGCCGATCCTGGACCACCAGAACCGAACGCTCGGCGTCGTTCTGGTGTTTCGCGATGCGACCGAAAAGCGCCGCCTGCAGGAGGAACGGCAGAAAGCCCAAAAGCTCGAATCCATAGGGGTGCTGGCCGGTGGCATCGCCCATGACTTCAACAACTCGCTGACCGCCATCATCGGCAACATCTCCCTTGCCAAACTCTATGCCAAACCGAATGAGCGGATCCATGAAAAACTGGAAGAGATCGAAAGGGTCGCCCTGCGCACCAAGGGGCTTACCCAGCAGCTGCTGACTTTTTCCAAGGGGGGCGAACCGATCAAAAGCATGGTGTCCATCACCGAGTTGCTCAAGGAGGCGGCGCTTTTTACCCTTAGAGGTTCAAATGTGCGCTGCACTTTCGACCTGCCTAAAAACCTGTGGGCGGCAACCGTCGATGCAGGCCAGATCGGCCAGGTGATCAACAATATCATCATCAATGCCGAACAGTCGATGCCGGAAGGGGGTATTCTCGAAGTCAAGGCCCAAAATATTGAGATGGTTTCGTCGACCCCGATACCCCTCGTGCCGGGCAAGTACGTAAAGATTTCTATTCGCGACCAGGGCATTGGTATTCCCGAAGCTCACCTGACCAAAATATTTGACCCCTATTTTACCACCAAGCAAAAAGGAAGCGGCATCGGGCTGGCGGTGGCCTATTCAATCGTCGATAAGCACAACGGATACATTGCGGCGGAATCGGATGACGGCGGAACCACCTTTCATGTGTACCTGCCCGCCACCGAAGCGGCGCGTTCAGCCCAAACGGACCCGCGCAGCAAGATCATGCGCGGTGTCGGAACCATCCTGCTCATGGATGATGAGCCGGACATCAGAACCGTGGGCAGTGAGATGCTGCAAGCACTCGGCTATACGGTCGTGTGCACCCGCGACGGAGCCGAGGCGGTGGAACGCTATCGTCAGGCACAGGAAGCGGGCGAAACGTTCGACGCCGTCATCCTGGACCTGACCATACCCGGCGGCATGGGTGGCAAGCATGCGGTCACCCAGCTGCTTGCCTTGGACCCTTCCGCAGCGGTGATCGTCTCCAGCGGGTATTCCAACGACCCGGTGATGGCCGAGTTTCGTCGATACGGCTTCCTGGGGGCCGTGAGCAAGCCCTATCAGCTCAAGGACTTGAGTGCGGTCCTGCACGAAGTGCTGGCAGGCAAACCGTAACCGTTCATGGGTTCAGTGGTTCAAAAGTTAATACCGCAGCAACACTTCGCGACTTCTTTCTCAAAGCCCCCGCCGGGTATGGCCATGACCAAATGTAATGGTTGGGCTTCGCCCCTCAGCCCAACCTGCGCGCTGGCAGGCAAACCTTCCGGCGCATGATTATCCGACTCATCGTTACGTCACGCACACAAAGGGTTGCTCGTCGATGCTGTGAAGCTGCAGCGGTTCACCGACGCCCTTGACGGGAACCGGAGAGAGCGGGTTCATCTGGATGGATCGGTGGAGACCCTGACGCACGGCATCGCTGATGAGGATGTCCGTATCGAAATCCTTGTTCAGTTCCTGAATTCGGGAGGCGATGTTCACCGTCTCGCCGACCAGGGCATATGACAGACGCTGGCTGCTGCCGATGTTGGCAGCCACCACCTTGCCGGCGTGAAGGCCGATGCCGTGCCGCAGGGATGGGAACCCCTGGTTGACCAGCTGAAGATTGACCTGGGACAGGCGCGTACGCATGTCCAGGGCCGCGTCGACGGCGCACTGTTGATGGTTTTCAAGCGCCACCGGTGCTCCGAAAACCGCCTCGATTTCGTCGCCGATGAACTGAAGCACCAGGCCATGATGAGCGTTGATGGCCTCGGACATGGACTTGAAGTAGGTGTTGATGACCGTAACCACCTCTCGAGGGGGGAGGGTTTCGACCAATCGCGTGAAATCCCTGAGGTCGGCAAACAGGACGGTCACCTCCTTGAGTTCCCCGCTCAGGGTCACCCGGCCGCCGAGAATTTCGTCGCGAACCGCCTTAGACACATATCTTCCGAAGGTTTCGTTCAGAAAATCCCGTTCCCGCTGCTGGCGGCGCTGGCGGTCCACCATCCAGCCGGTAAGCAACGCCATCAGGTTGAACCCGGCCACCTGAAGTCCCACAACAGCCACAGATATGCGTCCGGCGTCGATGTTGTGGTAAAAAAAGTGAGCGTATACGATGCTGGCGGCTGCGGAAGTGACAAGGGCTGCCGGGAGGCCGAACCACAGACCGGCAAGCACGATGGGAAAGAAAAACAGCTCCCGATGCAGGATGTGAGTGCCCAGGAATCCATGGATGGGCAGGTGGTGAACCACCGCCACCGCCGCCAGAAGAAAAATGATGATCCCCGTTTTTATAACGTTGAGGTTCATGGGCACGTGCCCTAAGTTGGATAAACCGGAAACAACTGAATACAGATAAATATCAAACTACAAAAACCAAATTCCAAACAAATCCCAAATCTCAATGTTCAAAATGAAGAAGCAAAAAAAACGGTCACCTGTCATTTTGGTTTCTCCAATATGGTTTGAAATTTTGAGATTTGGTCATTGAGATTTGTTTGTTATTTGGGTTTTGGCGATTTAGTTTTTGTGGTCGTACCAAAACTTAAACACCTGTTTTTCATCCTGGTCCTTAAGCAGGCAGATCACCCCGTATTTACCCGGCTCCTTGAAGGTGAAATTGGCGGCCAGGATGCCGCTGTAATTCTTCAACGGGCTCTCTTGCTCGGTCTTGTCCGGGGCGATCACTTTTATTTTGCCCACGGCATTTTTGATCGGTTCGCCGCCGTCGGTCTCCTTGAGGTTGACCATGATGTGGTGGGTTTCCCCCTTGTCCGAGGTCATGTTCATGCTGGCCAGGCTCATCACCTGGAACTCGGCATCGAGGCCCCCTTGCATGTCCGTGTGCTTGAAGGTGCCCCCCATTTTCGATTGGTCCATCTGCATGCCGTGGGCACCGTGATCCATCTTGTCGTCGGATTTCATGTCGTGTCCGCCGCTCGACCCGCTACTGTCGTGTCCCTGCATGGCCATGGCCGGAAAGGCGATCAAAGTAAAGATTACTGCCGCAAAAAGAAGTGTTCGCGTTTTCATGATAATTCCTCCAGGTTTGTGAATGATACCGTTTTCAATCGACTGATCGCGGCTGGAAGCCGCTCCTACAATTCCTCAATCCGGATAAACCGGAAGCAACAAATTTCAAATTACAAATCTCAAATAAATTCCAAATTACAATTTTCAAATCTCAAAAAGAGCAACCATCGATTTATTTCTCTCCTGTTGATGATGAGAATATCCTTTTTCTAAGACCTTGACGTTTGGAGTTTGGCTATTGTGATTTGTTTTTCATTTGTTTTTTGGTTATTGATTTTTTCATTCTGTCATAAAAACAAGAAACTGCAGGATCAGAAGAAGGTAGATTGCTATACCTGTGGTCACCAATAAATTCCTGGTGCCATTTTTACCCAGCGTATGGGCCAATGATCCGATCCCCAACCTGGAATCGAGATGGATATCGTAAAGGG
>NZ_JBFELV010000191.1:0-9098 GCF_041551955.1 Desulfosarcina sp. | reverse complement strand
TAGGCGACTTCCGACGCCCGACCTCAGACCTCAGACCTCAGAACCCGGAACCCTGAACAGCGAACAGTGAGCAGTGAGCAGTGCGCAGACTAACTGATGAGCTCATATGCTGGTGCGCTGAAAGGCTCAAGGTTGAACCCGGAACATAGAACGCAGAACCCAGAACGCAGAACCCAGAACGCAGAACCCGGAACGCAGAACCCGGAACGCAGAACGCAGAACCCAGAACCCCGAACCCCGAACCCGGAACTCAGAACCCGGAACCCCTATTCCGGATCAGGGTTTTATAGTTGTGATTCAGGTATTGCCTGCCTCTTCGTGCCATCGTATAGGTTTTACAAGCAATGTAATCCATCACCCGCCTCATGATACCATCGGAAAAGATCGGTTTGCTTCAGCGTTGCACCCAAACGACAGGCCGCAAGCGATCGGGGAAAAATGAAAAACGAGATGTTTCGCATGGGTAAAGGCGATTGGGTGGGTGGCCTGTCAGCGGCAATCATCACCCTTCCCATGTCCATCGCCTATGGTATCGCGGCGTTTTCCGCACTGGGTCCGGACTTCCGACCCCATGCGGCGCTGATCGGGTTAAATGCCGCCATTATAGGCGGATTCGTAGCGGCCTTGCTGGGTGGGGTTCCAACCCAGATATCCGGGCCCAAGGCACCGTTGACGCTGATCATGACCACTGTTGTGGCCAGTCTGGCAGCGGAGCCCATTCTGCATGAGCTTTCGACAGGCAGGGAATGGGTCGTTTTAGGGCTGGCATCGCTCTGTGTCGCCGTTGGTGGGATTACCCAGGTCCTCTCCGGCTGGCTGGGGATGGGCAACGTCGTCAAATACATTCCCTATCCGGTGGTGTCCGGATTCATGAACGGCATCGCCATCCTGCTCGTCTGGAACCAGCTGCCATCCTTTTTAGGCCTTGCGGCCACAGACTCGGTAACCCATGTGTTTTTGGATTTTTCGCCGGTCCATGGGTGGACGTTGGTCATCGGTGCGTGCACGTTGATCAGTATTTTTGTTACCAAACGCTACTTCAAAAAAATCCCATCTTTTTTGACCGGCCTCATTGTGGGGTCGGGTCTTTTTTTCATGATTCCAGTATTTGGCGGCTCGACACAACAAATTGCCGCCATCGGCGAACTTCGAGCGGTGTTGCCATCGCCGACCGCCTTTTCAGAATTGAAACAGCTTTCCTTTGATTCATTCTCCGGCGCCTGGATGTTGAAAATTTTCATGTACGGAATCATTCTCGGCGTGATCGGTTCGATGGAGTCACTGATGAGTGCCGTGGCGATCGACAACATCCGCGGCAGCCGCCATGACAGCAGGAGGGAGTTGATCGGCCAGGGCATGGGCAACCTGATTGCCTCGTTTTTCGGTTCGCTGTATGCCGCGGGGTCGATTCCGCGCTCCATTGCGAATTACAGGGCAGGCGGGCGGCATAAAATTTCCGGGGCAATCTGCAGCCTGATGATTCTATTCATATTCCTGACCCTGGCGCCCCAGATCGGAAAAATCCCATTATCCGTCTTTGCGGCGATCATCATTTACGTGGGCATCAATCTGTTTGATCGGTCGACGCTGCGCCTTTTCCAGGCAATGCGGACGCCAGGCAGCGTCAGAAGAGATGTTTCGGTCAGCCTGCTGGTCAATGCGGGGGTGGCTGCGATCACCGTCAGCATCAATCTCGTCTGGGCGGTAATCATCGGCGTCGCCATCTCTGCCGCCTATTTTATCGTCAAGATGGGAACCTCGGTTATCCGGCGAGAATACACATCTGAATTGATCTGCTCCAATCGCGTCAGAGACTGCAAGCAGATCACGATTCTGAATCAAAACAAAAACGTGATCAATGTGTTTGAGCTACAGGGACCGATTTTTTTCGGATCGGCGGATCGACTGGCCCAGATTCTCGAGGCCAGGATGGCTGCTGCGACCTATTGTATCCTGGATATGAAGCAGGTTACCGAAATTGACAGCACCGGAGCCACTATTATTGTCCGTTTGCATAAAAGCCTGCGAAAAATGAAAAAATGGCTTCTGATCAGCCACATCAATGCCAATCACGGATTGGCGCAGTTCTTAGCGATAAGCGGCGTGAAACTGGTAATTCCCGAAGACTATTTTTTTTCAGATACGGATCTGGCGATAGAATGGGCGGAAAATCGATTGCTGGAACAAATTTGCCCGGCGGAATCATGCAGGCACTATGAATTGAACGATCTCGATATCTTTCTTGGATTCTCCCCGGATGAAATAAATCAGATCCAAACCTTGCTGACAAAAAACAGGTTTCAAAAGGGAGAACTGGTCATCCGGGAAGGCGACACGGATCGGGATCTGTATATCCTGACACGGGGTTCGGTCAGCGTAAAAATAATGCTGCCGCTCAGCCAGGGTGAGAAAAGGTTGTTCACTTTCAGTGCCGGTGTCGTCGTCGGAGAGATGGCGCTGCTGGATGGAAAGCCCCGTTCCGCAAACGTCCAGGCTGATGAGGATTCTGAAGTCCTTTGCCTCTCACGCGCCAACTTTGACAAATTGCTTGCCGATCAACCGCAAGTTGCCGCCAAACTGTTGAAAAACATCGCCATGGTGCTGAGCCACCGGCTGCGGGCGCGATCGGACGAGTTGAGGGTGTGGGCGGACTATTGATCAATCAGTGGGTGGCACACGTCAGGCACGGATCAAACAGCCGGATGCAGCGGCCGATCGCCTCCTGGCCGGACTCGGACAGCGAGCCGTGCTCGAGGTGACTTTCGGCCAGGTCCTTGATGATGAGGTTGATCAAGGGATTGTTGAACTGGGTCGCCACCAACAGCTTCAATCGTTCGATCCGGCCCCGGTTGATGGTATAGCTGTGGATCAAAACCCCACGGGGGGCCTCGACGACGCCGATGCCTTTCCCGCTCTCGCCTGGATCGATGGGGACGGTTTCGACCGCCGACAGGTCGATGCCCAGCAGCAGCTCCTTTATCCGGGTTGCCGCCCAGAAGATTTCCGCCAGCCGCAGGACATCGATGTATTCGATATGAACGCCCCGGGATGCCCGGGCCCGGTCGATGATTTCATAACCTTCGAGTTCCGGCAGGTTGATCGCGGAATCGTCAAAAAATGCGCGGGCGAGGGGACCGACATGAAAAATCCCGTCGGGAAAGCCCAATCGGGACAGATAGGGAAACTTGGCAAATGACCAGTCGGCGCGCATTTCGGAAACATGGTCCTCGATGACCGAAACCCTGAATCGATCGACCTGCGCACCATCCATGGCATAGACGTTGAAGCGGCCTTCCGGGCCGGAATCTTCATCGTGGCATAAAAAGTTGACTGGGTTGTGGGTGGGAAAATCGATTCTCTGTTCAGGAAGGGATCGTCCATTCAAGCCGGACAGGATTTGACGGGTTTGATCCGCCACCCGATCGCAAACCGCAAGGATCTCCTTCAGATTATCCGATGACGGCAGGACAGACCACCCTCCCGCCTGCATGGCGATGGGGTGGACGGACCGCCCGCCCAGGATCTCGACGATCCGGCTGCCGGCTTTTTGAATTGAAAAGGCAACCTCAGCGATCCGCGGATGGTGTTGCATCAGGCCGAAAATACCCTCCTTGGTGCCGAGCACATCCGGCTGGGTCAGGAAAAAGTAGCTGATGGCATGGCTGGCGATCCACTCGCCATACACGGCCGCCTGGCGGAGTTGGTTGACCGATTCGGGGACGGTGATCGCCAGTGCATTTTCGATGGCGCGCAGGCTGGCTGTCTGATGGGCCGTGCTACACAACCCACAGATGCGTGAGACGATGTGGGGGACGTAGGCGACGTCTTTGCCCTGGCAAAGCTTTTCAAAGCCGCGAAAATCTTCGACCATCATCCTTGCCGACTGCACCCGGTCCTGATCGATCTCGACGTGGATCGTCGCATTGCCTTCGATCCGGGTGGCTTTCTTGATCAGGAGTTGATGTTTCATTTCATCCTCAGCAGTTTTTCCGGGGCTTCGCTGTCGATGTCGAACATGAAGTGGCCACCTTGCTTGATCCGTTTGATGATTGCCCGAAAACGGCCTTCGTGCTGGGTATACCGTCGTCTGAATCCATTCGTGGCAATCTCGTCCAACGTATAACCGGCTTGAATATCCGTGACCGTTTTCTTGGAAGGGCCCCTACACCCCCAGCAGGGCACGCCCTTTTTGGGGCAGACCGAATCACAGCCACCCCGGGTCATAAAACCCAGACAGACCCTGCCCAGGGAATTGAAACAATAGTTCTCTGAAGTGGCAGCATTGACCGACGATGCCGTGTCCGCGTTGTTTTTCAATGGTTTTCGCCCACATTGGGCGCACACGATCGGTGCGGTCTTGAACGGCTGACCGCCGGAAAACGTGCGCAGCCAATTCAACAGGATCGATGGCGTTGGCGGGCACCCGGGAAGGTAGGTGTCAACCTTTACGAAACTGTCGACGGCGAAGGCGCGGCGCTGGAGTTCGATGCCCTTGGGTTGGAAGGTGCTTGAACGATCGACGCCGGTTGCGCCGGGAAAATAGTAGGCAAAGGCATCATCGGTGCTTCCATAACTCTCCGCGATGACCGCTTCGGCTTCAAACCGGTTGGCCAGGGCCGGTATGCCGGCAAAGGCCGCGCAGGTTCCCCAGGCCACCAGGTGCCGGCATCGGCGGCGGGCCTCGATCAGCCGCCTCTCATCCTCTTTGAGTCGCACCACCCCGTCGACCAATATCACATCCGATTCCGGCAGATCCGCCTGGTCCATCAGCATCTGGCAGTAGTTGATGGATGCCATGGAGAGGATTTCCGAGAGCGTGGCGCAATCGAGCATGACTGCCGAACAGCCGGCGCAGGTCGAGAGCGAGACAATGGAAAGGGATAGGCGGCCCCGCTTTTTCAGCCTCGGCACCCATGGCGAGCGCTGCTGCTCGCGAAGGTTGTCGGGATCGGAAAGGGTGTGTTCGAGGCAGGAAAGCCGGAAAATCAAGGTTTTGATGATGGCAACGGCCAGTTCCGGCTGATTTTCGAGGCTGGCCAAAAACTGTTTCCGGTCGATGACAATCAGGTCTGTGGGCTCCAGCGCCGTGACCGCAGCGCTTCTGGGCATGTCGGCGATAATCGCCATTTCCCCGAAAAAATCCCCCGGGCCGATGGTGCCGATCAACCGCGAAGCATGGGTTTCACCTTTGCTGACGCCCACGCTGCCGCTGACGATCAGGTACATGGCGTCGCCGGGTTCACCTTCACGAAAAATCGTCTCACCCGGGGCGGCATGATGCCGCAACGGGTCCCCGTTGGCTCGGGAACTGGAGATAAACAGATCATCCATGAGCCGGTTGGCCTCGGGCAGCGTCTCGGCTGCTTCAGCCGGCACCCCGCCCCGACCACTGCCCCAAACCTTTTCGCTATGGCTGGCGACGGCATCTCTGAACCCCTCGTTTTCTGACATCTTTTGCCGGTAGCGCCGGTGGGCGCGTTGAATGCGCTGGATCAGTTTTTTCAGCAGATGCAGCGACACATCGGGATCCTGTTTCAACCGGTCGATGAACAACGTCTTGGGCAGCGGGATCAGGCGGGTGAGGCTGATTGCGGTGATGGTGGCGGATCTGGAATCATTTTGCAGCAGCGCCATTTCCCCGAAAAAATCCCCTTTTTCGAGAATGGCGATCACGCTTTCCCGGCCGTTTTTGCATTGAGACACCTCCACCGCCCCGGACTGAATGATGTACATGGCATCGCCGGGATCGCCCTGCCGGAACACGATATCCCCCCGCCGGTAGGTGGTACCGAAAAGTTCAGCGCCCTGTTCCATTGTCTCCTCTGGTTTGCCGGGAGGAATCGTCGTGTTTATGTTTCGTGCCTGCGACCGAAAAAAACAACCCTCCCGTTTGCGGAAGGGCAAGGGATTTCAAAGACGGGAAAACGTCCTGGGCCTGAATATGGTTCGATCCTGATGAACGGGTATAGACCATGAATCGTTGACCCATATCATATCATTCCGAGCGGACTTTTCAAGTACCCCCGCGCGCAGACGATCTATTTGTTACCCTTAGACTGACTAAGGGTTTTATAGCTATATTTTTATTGTTTACATTGATGGTGAATGAGATGTAACATCTATAGAATTATAAAAAAGCAAGTGTTCGAATGGGTTTGGCACTGAACATTATGGCTTTTTCCCTTCCGTTGATTTCGACAACACGTATCGATAAAAAAATAAAGCAGGCTACCGCGCTGATTCGGTGTGGCAGCAGTTTATATTCATGCAGTGTAAGCTTGTATAATGGTCTTCCATTCAAAGGCGATCGTCCATGCCTGGTGTTTCGCGTATCTTGGCGACAATGCGGATTCTATAGAGTGAGTGATCGAAAATGATAAATGATAAAACGGTGGAGCTGAGTTTGCCAAACGTGGTCGGTTACGAGCGTATCGCCATGGGGTGTTCAGAAACATTTGCCAAGAACCTGGGCTTTCGGCGCGAACGCATCGAAGACCTGAAAACCGCTGTGGCCGAAGCCTGCCTGAATGCCATGAAACACGGCAACAAGGGGCAGACGGATGCCCGCGTCATCGTGGTCATGAACCATGATGAGGATTCGTTCCAAGTCGAAGTGTGGGACAAGGGCAACGGGATCGATCAATTCCCCAACGATCCGGATATCGACAACATCATCAACCAGATGGACCCCATGGTCGGTTTCGGCCTCTTTTTAATCAGAAAACTGGTGGACAAAGTCGAATTCAACAAAATTGACAGCCAGGGCCATGTCGTAAAAATGATCGTCAAAAAGAACTGATGGATTTCCCTGGAATGTGCGCGGTCTGATAATGGTTTTCATCGAGGACGCTGAGGCGACAGATAGAACAAAGGACCTGAAATCACATGGAACACCCCAACGGAATTATCCTGGAGAACCACGCAGCGGTGACCCTGATCAAGATCCAGGGGGACATTACGGCGTATTCCGAATCCTTCCTGAATGAAGCCTACCAGAAGGCCACTCAGGAAGGCACGGATCGGTTTCTACTCCAGTTCGAACCGGAAGCCTACATCAACAGCGGCGGTATCGCCGTTTTGATCCAACTGCTGGCCCTCTCACGCAAAAATGACCAGCGCATCGGGATCACCGGACTGTCCGAACACTTCAAGAAAATTTTCAAGATGGTGGGCATCACCAAGTTTGCCAAGATTTATGAAGATACCGAACAAGCGTTGGAAGCCATGCAAGGATGATATATCCAAAAAAATCCGTCTGGGCTGTCATCCCCGCGAAAGCGGCGATCCAGTGGAATCGATGAATCATCGGCCAACGCCTTCGCGGGGTTGCCGTGAGTGAAGACTGCTTGGGGAATTGTAATACAGAGCCATTAATGAACCAACTCGCATCAGGTACACGGCGATGCAACTCGACAAAGACATCGAACAGGTCCGGCAATCTTTGATCAAAGCCGATAAGATCCAGGAGGAACTGGATCGCCGCGTTTTTCACCTCAAGACCCTCTACGACGTCAGCAAGGACATCTACAGCAGCACCGATACCAAAACCATCCTGCGCAGCTTCCTGTTGATGTCCATGGGCAACTTCGGCGCCATGGAAGCCATCATCACCCTGGCCGACCTGCCTGAGAAGGCTGCTCAACACATAATTGCCATCGGTTTGGGCGTCCACGACCGTTCCCAGCTCGAACCGTGGAGCGTCGAGGCGGTGCTACGGCAGCCGTGCACGTGCGAGTTGACCCACTGTGAATTCCTGTCTGAGGAATTGCCCGAAGCGATCGATTTGGCCGTCTCTTTTCGTCTGGACGAAGATTGGGCCGGCCTTTATGCGCTGGGGCCGAAACTGATCGGCGACCCTTATAGTGAAAATGACAAGGAACTGCTGGTGACCTTGCTGAACAACCTGGTCATCGCCCTTAAAAACGCCCGTTCTTTCGAGGAGATCAAGCAGCTCAACGCTGACCTGGAAGCCAAGAACATCCAACTCCAGGCATCCCTACGCAAGGTCGAGCTGCTGGAGAGCATCAAGGACAACCTGAGCAAGTTCGTGCCGGTCACCGTCAGCCGCATGATCGAAAAATCCCCCACCGGTGTCATGCCGGAAAGCCGGAAAAGGGACCTGTCGGTCCTCTTTCTGGACATCGAAGGGTACACGCGGCTGTGTGAGAAGCTGGGCGGCCAGGAGACCAACTCGATCATCGAAAAGCACTTCTCCGTCTTCATGGACGCCATCCACGAAAACAACGGCGATGTCAACGAAACCGCCGGTGACGGGCTGATGGTCCTGTTTCTGGACGACGACGAGAAAACCAACGCCCTGCAGGCTGTGCGCACCGCCCTGGCCATCCGTGGCAAGGCCCAGGAGATCTGCGACCAGTGCACATCCCTGTACCGCCCTCTGGACATCAACATGGGCATCAATTCGGGCATGGCCCTGGTGGGGGCGGCCAAGTTCGACAGCTACACCGGGTCGCGCTGGACCTACACTGCCCGGGGGCAGCTTACCAACATCGCCGCCCGGGTTGGCGCCCAGGCGAACAAGGGCGGCATATATATAACCAAAAGCACGGCCGAACGCATCAAGGATGAATATGAGTTGAATTCGGTGGGGGCTCTGGAATTGAAAAACGTCTCCGAGCCGGTGGAGGTGTTTTCCTTGTGAGAAATGTATATTCTGCCAATACGTTAAAACATAAAAAGAAAACAGCCTCCAAGAAATGTAAAGCGTCATGTTACATCGTCGGCCCCATGCGGCTGCAAAACGAGTTGATGGCATCCTACCTGAAAGAAAAAACCGGCAACGCGTGCTCCGCCATAGATGATATCCGTCAGATTCCAGACGACGACCCGCAAGACGAAAACCAACAGAAGTTCCTGTTCGTGGACTGCCAGGGAAAAAGCCTGAAAGTCCTTCTTGCCGAGTTGGGCCCCTTTATCGACAACCATCGATTGGACAACCGGATTGTTCTCTTCAACGTGCCCGCCGAAGCGGAGTTTCAAAAGGATTTCATTTCAAGGGGGATCCATGGTTTTTTTTACGATCGCGACCCGCTTGATAACTTTTTGAAAGGGGTTCAGGCGGTCATCGACGGTCAACT
>NZ_JBFELV010000190.1:0-9164 GCF_041551955.1 Desulfosarcina sp. | reverse complement strand
GGTCGATCGGACAGCGTCGGCAAAAACCACTCCAGCATGGCCCGCATCGCCGTCTGCTCTGCTGTGGATACCGGCAGGAGTGGGATATTTGGATCGACGTCGGCAAGCTGGTTGTGAAAGGCGGCCTTGACCCGTCCCCCGGGCTCGATGGCCGGCAGTGTGTAAAACTCCCGGCATGCGTCGGAGGCGCCGGCGGCACCGGACATGGGAACCTGCCAGAAATTGACCGGGAATCGCCCAAGTTGATAAGCGATCGCATCCGGCGGGGTGATCCAGTGCACGGGAACCCGTTTGGGCGTCAACATGGTGCCGGTAAAGCCCAGCAATCCCCGCGCAAGTGCACCGGCGGCGATCAGGACCCGACCGGCAGTATACCTGCCCTTGGAGGTGCGAACCTCGACCCCGCCCGGCGTGGCCGTCCACCCGGTCACCCGTTCATCGACCTGAATCTTTGCCCCGGCGGTTTCAGCCATACCAAGGAACACCCGGATGCACGTTTCCGGAAAAACGATCCCCGCCTCTCTTTCAAGACCAGCGGCAAAATGGCTTGGGGGTGCCAACGGCGGCCACCGCTTGTGGATTTCGGCGGCGGTCAACAAATCATGGGATATGCCGCCGGCCCGGGCGCTGGCCAGAAATCCGGAAACAGCCGGTCCATCCGGCGGCCCGATGGTGAGGTTTGGGGTGGTAACCAGGAGCTTCTCGCCTGAGTCCTTTTCCAGTTTGCGCCACAGGCCCCAGGCCCGGAGCGCCATGGGCAGGTAGGCGGTGCCCTCCAGATAAGCCCGCCTGACGCTGCGGGATTCACCATGGTGGCTGCCCAGGCTGTGCGGGGGATGAAACGCATCGAGCCCCAGAACCGACACACCCCGCTGCGCCAGGGTCATGCAGGTGGCCGATCCGGCGGTGCCCAGCCCGACAACGATGGCGTCATAGTGATGCATCCCGCCTGCTTTCTATGGAGAGCGAACCATGATCGCCTCGGCATCCTTCCGCAGCCGGATCAGACGACCACGTTCTTTTTGCCGCCGTAGACCTTCATAAACTGCACCCGCTCGTAAACGGACGGATCCGTGCTCTTGGCCTGACTCATTTTTCCCTTGAAACCGCTGATCCGCTTGAATCCTTTGCGGGACATCCAGTTCTCCAGGCGCTCAAGCATCTCCCCTAAATAGGCGACGCCGTGTTGATACAGGCACGAGGCCACTTGGACCGCATCGGCACCGGCCAGCAACTGTTTGATCACCGCATCCCCATCGTGGATACCGGTGGAGGCGGCCAGGTCGCAGTCGACCTTTTCGGCCATGATGGCAATCCAGCGCAGGGACATGGCCAGGTCCGATGGGGAGCTGAAGACGAACGCATTGGTGGTCTCGAATTTATCGATGTCGAAGTCCGGGCTGAAATACCGGTTGAACAGCACCAGTCCGCCGATACCGGTTTGGGAGAGCCGCTGGATCATCGGCCCCAGATCGGTAAAATAGTGGCTGATCTTCAAGGCGGTGGGGATGGAGAGGTGTTGGGTGACCTGCTCGGTGACCTTGAAATAGATGCTTTCCAGGTCCACCCGCTTCTGCTTGAAATCCGTCGGGGGAAAAAACATGTTCAGCTCAAGGGCATCGGCGCCGGCCGCTTCCAACTGCTTGGCATAGGCCATCCACTCGACCGACTGCAGAAAGCAATTAATGCTGGCGATAACCGGTATGGACACCGCCTTTTTGCTCTCTTCGATCAGGGTGACGTATTTTTTCAGGTTTTCTTCCCGGACGACGTAGTTGTAGTAGTCGATGGGAATTTTGCGTCCATCGTAATCGAAGTACTGACTGTCAGCGGCAAAACCCTTGGCCGTTTTCATGAAATCCGCATATTCCAAGGCCACCTCCTCTTCGAAAATGGACTTGAGCACCACCGCACCGGCGCCGCATTTTTCGGCGTTCTTTATTTTTTCGACCGAACTGGTCAACCCAGAACTGCCCACGATAATCGGATTTCTTAATTCGAGCCCCAGGTATTGCGTCGATAGATCCATTGTACCTCCTCAACAAAAGGTCGGATTGTACAGCAACAAGGCACCCTGCCTGCTGTTGGCTGCGATATTGTGAAAAATCGATGGCGTCCCAGATCAATGCGGTCTTTTCTCTGATTGTGCTATCGTAAACAATTTGCAAAAAAAAATCCACTGCCAACCTCTGGTCAGTTGGTTCACCACACCGTTGACGACATGCTATCCATCGCGCGATTGGCCCACTCCTGACATGGCCCAATTGGGCGCGGGAAATCCATATCCTTTGAAAAAAGTGCATGTGGATGGTAAATCGGAAATCGTTTTGGGGGACATGGCGTGAGCATACCCAAACCAAATGGCATCGCCTCGAACGAGGCCCTTCCTCTACCGCGGTGAGTACTGTCAGCGTCTGATAGTACCGTCTATGGTTTTTTCAGCCTGCCATCAATCTTTTTTGTCACGAGGTTTGCAGAAGGATTTTCCTTTTCGGTCAAAGCGGCAGTGGTTCATGAAGTACCGCACCAGGACCAACGTCTGTTCAAGTCCGGTCATGATATCACCTCTTCCCTGATTGGTTTTCCTGCAGTCGCAGGCCAAACAAGCGATAATATCTTAGCGAACCCTGAAAATTATGCAATGGGAGTCGATTGGCCGCATGGTGATAGGTTCAATCTACCATCATGTCGCGGATAAGAACAAATGGTTACCCGGCTGATCCATAACGAGCATCGAGTGACTGTCCCGGCGTGACCGTGGGACAAAAACCATGGGTTGAACGGACAGGCGGATCGCCGTCCGAGTCCGATTCCGTCTCCGGTCCCTGACTGGGTGGCCGACGGTCAAGACCTTAACGCCCGGCCGGCAAGATAGGCGTCATACGAGGGGTATTTACACAATTCATTGTAGTCGCCCATGATGACGTTACGAATGGCGCCACCGGCAACGACGATGTCTGCCGAACCGGGCAGGCGATTGTTGAGCAATGCCAGGTTGCCATGGATTTCAGGACGCTGCAAAAAACCGCTCAACGGCCAGAGCGATCGCCTTATCGGTCACAGCTGCCATCGAGGGCATCCCCTGCAAAGAAAAGGGTTGGTCGGTTGTTACACCACCCACCCCGCCCGCCGCCGGGCAGGCAAAGTGGGCTCACATACAGCGACCCATCCGGGCTCGAAGGATCAGGCGTTGCATGAGAATATCAGTACAGAACCCTTGTTGCCCCCATGGCGGCTATTGGACGATCCCGCATGCCTTCCGGGGACCGCCGCCACCGAGCGTTTCGGGATGGTCCGAAAAGTTATCCCCGCCGGCATGAATCATCAGGCTGCGCCCCTTGAGGTCGGCCACCTTCAACCGCGGCGCCAGAACAGGCAGGCTCGATGCGCCGTTTTCGTCGACGTAGAGCGGGGGCAGGTCCCCGAGGTGGCCGTTGCCGTATGGACCTTCATGTCGACCGGACCCGGCCGGGTCAAAATGCCCGCCGGCGGCCAGCCCCGGCACCATCTTCCCGTCTTTTTGTTTAGTTCCGCAATCTGCATTTTCGTGCACGTGAAAGCCGTGCAATCCCGGTGTGAAACCGTCTATATCTGGTGTGAACAGTGCCCCGTAGGGTGTGTCTGTTACCGCAATGGTGCCGACGGCCTTGCCGGGACCGGCATCCGTTGCGAGAAACATGCTGATCGTCGCCCCATCAGCCCAGGCCAGGCTGGAAACAAGCCATAAACCTGCAAAAAGGATTAAAAAGCGTTTCATGGATGTCTTGCTCCTTTCAGTCAATAAAATCCCTAACAATCAATTGCCCCAAACCAAATGAATGATCCGCCGCAACCGTTTTGGATGCAATGCCATCGATTTCAAGGGGCGGGTTTATTTCGAAAGGTAATACATCCTCGCCAAATAAAAAGAGGCAGCCACGTTCGCCCGGCTGAGCACTTTGCCAGGCCTGCCATGGCCATGCGGTCCGAAAGTGATTATGGTCTAAATCAGGCGGATCGGATTGAACCGCAACCGGCGGGGTTTTCAGCATGAATGCACCGGGACACCGAAAAACCGGAACAGGCAGGCAACCGATCATGGACGTGCTCATCGGACGGACCATGGCCGTAAACCACCATGAATTGCGGGCGCTTGGCTGGGCGTTCAGTTACTTCTTCGCCTTGTTGTGCAGTTACTACATCATCCGCCCCATGCGCGATGAGATGGGCATTGCCGGCGGTGTGGAGCATCTGCAGTGGATGTTCAGCGGGACGTTTTTGGCCATGCTGGCGGTCGTTCCTTTTTTCGGCTGGGTCACCAGGCGGTGGGTCACCAGGCGGTTCCTGCCCTACACGTACGCTTTCTTCATTGCCAACCTACTGATATTTTTTGTACTTTTCCAAACCAACCTGACCCATGCCCATGTGGCCCGCGCCTTTTTTATCTGGGTCAGCGTATACAACCTGTTCATCGTGTCGGTATTCTGGAGCTTCATGGCCGACACCTTCTCCAACGAACAAGCCAAACGCCTGTTCGGCGTTATCGCCGCCGGCGGCACCGCTGGCGCGCTCGCCGGCCCACTGCTCACCACGGTTCTCGTGGTCCACGTGGGGCCGGTCAACCTGCTGCCGGTATCGGCCGCCCTGCTGGCCTGGACGGTGGTGTGCATCCATCGGCTCATCGCTTGGAAGCAATCCGCAGCCGCCATCAGCCCGGCTGCCGGTGCCGTCCGGGATCGCGCCACGACGGACCGACCCGTCGAAAAAGCCATGGGCGGCAGCATCTTTGCCGGCGTCGGTCTGGTTTTGCGTTCTTCTTACCTGGCGGGGATCTGCCTGTTGATTGTGCTGTTCTCTTCACTGGCCACTTTTTTATACTTCCAGCAGGCCCAGATCGTGCGCGACCGCTTCGATGATCCGGCCACGCGTACCGCCGTGTTTGCCGCCATGGATTTCAGTGTCAACGCGATCACTTTGTTTTTTCAGGTTTTCCTCACCGGCAGGATGGTTAGAAAGATTGGGATGGGCTGGACGCTGGCATTGATTCCGTTGCTGCTGATGATTGGTTTTCTGGCATTGGGGGCTGCACCCGTGTTGGCGGTGATCGTGGTTGTGCAGGTGTTGCGCCGAGCGGGCAACTACGCGGTCATGCGGCCGGCGCGTGAAATGCTCTATGTGGTATTAAGCAGAGAAGAGAAATACAAAGCCAAGAATTTCATCGACACGGTTGTTTACCGGGGCGGCGATGCGGTCAGTGCCTGGGTTTACGCCGGTCTGCAAGGCGCCGGCCTGGCAGCTTCCCGAATTGCCCTGGCGGCGGTGCCGCTGGCCGGCATCTGGGCCTGGGTGTCATTCAAGCTGGGCAAACGCCAGGAGCGAATGGCCAGTGCAGCGGCCGATCCGCCCCTCGAACAAAAAAGGAGGACCCCCTCATGATTGATCCAAATATCAAAATGACGCGTCGATCGTTTTTAGGGACGGTCGGCACACTGACGTCGGTCATGCTGTTGCCCCCCCGGCGCCTTCCGGCCGCGGAAAACCGTTTCCTGTTGCGTCCGATCCCATCCAGCGGTGAGCGGTTGCCCGTAATGGGAATGGGGACATCGCGCACCTTCGATGTCCAGGGCGATGCGGCGGCCATGGAACAGCTGGCGCAAGTGCTGGCGGCATTCTTCGACAACGGTGGCCGGCTGATAGACTCGTCGCCCATGTACGGCTCGGCGGAAAGCGTGATCGGCAAATTGCTGGGATCGAAACAGGGAAAAAGCAGCCTGTTTGCCGCAACCAAGGTGTGGACCGATGGGCGTGCTGCCGGCATCGCTCAAATGGAGCGGTCGATGCAACGGCTGGGGGTCGATGTCATCGATTTGATGCAGATCCACAACCTGCGGGATTGGAAGACCCACCTGCCGGTGCTCCGGGAGTGGAAGCAAAAGGGCAGGATCCGCTATATCGGCATCACCACATCCCACGGCCGCGACCATGAGGCACTGGCACAGGTCCTTCGAACCGAGACCCTGGATTTTGTCCAGTTCAGCTACAACATCGCGGATCGCGCCGCTGAGGAACAACTGCTGCCGCTTGCCGCGGACCACGGTGTCGCCGTCTTGATCAATCGCCCCTTCCAGCGCGGCAGCCTGTTTCAAAAAACCCGTGGCCGTGGGTTGCCGGCGTGGAGCACCGAATTCGACTGTAACAGTTGGGCGCAGTTCTTTCTGAAATTCATCATCGCCCATCCGGATGTCACCTGCGTCATACCGGCGACCTCCAAAGTGAAACACATGACGGACAACATGGCGGCAGGCGTTGGCAGCCTTCCGGATGCCGACCTGCGCAGACGCATGGTCACGCATGTCGCCTCGCTTTAACAAGGCGATTGAGAAGCGGCCGCTACATCCGCCCCCATTCATCCGGCAGAATGCGAATCCATGTACCGGGCCCTCAGACCGGTCAAATTCAGGCCGTTGCGCCCTCCCCCGCCTTCTTGAAAGCCGACTTGGGAAAGAAACAATAGGGACATTCATCCGGTGCGTCATCGCCGTAATGAACATAGCCGCAAATGCGGCAGCGCCAGGCCGGTTTCATCGCATCAGCCCCGAGGGGATCGGCCTCGCGATGCAGGGGGAGGTCTTCCAGCGCCGGCATGGCGGACTGGTACTGGCTCATCACGGTACCGGCGACGATCACACGCTGGACCTCGCTGGTACCTTCGTAGATGCGCAGCAGGCGCACATCGCGCAGCAGTTTTTCGACGGGATACATTTTGGTGTAGCCATAGCCGCCAAGGATCTGCAAGGCTTCATTGACGACTTCCAGGGCGACCTCGGTGGCGTATAGTTTGGCCACGGAGGCATTCAGGGTGGGATCCATGCCCTGGTCGGCCTCCCAGGCCGCCTTCATGGTCAGCAGGCGGGCGGTTTCCACCTTTTGATACATCTCGGCGATCTTGAACTGGATCGCCTGGAAATTGGCAATGGGCATGCCGAACGCCTGGCGCTTTTTGGCGTAATCCATGGCATACTCCATGGCCGACCGGGCCGCGCCCACACCGAAGGCACCGATAATCGGCCGCGTGCGCCCAAAGGTTTTCATGGCCAGCACGAAGCCTTTGCCTGGCGGCGCCAGCACATTGGCTTTGGGTACGCGGACGTTTTCGAATTTGAGCCCCACGGTGTTCGAGCAG
Organism: Desulfosarcina sp.; assembly: GCF_041551955.1. Taxonomy (GTDB): domain Bacteria; phylum Desulfobacterota; class Desulfobacteria; order Desulfobacterales; family Desulfosarcinaceae; genus Desulfosarcina. The sequence continues at coordinate 2,002 of NZ_JBFELV010000190.1, read as the reverse complement.
CGCTGGCCCATTTTGGGGATGGGGCGGCCGACCCGCACACCGGGCCAGTCTTTTTCCACCAGAAAGGCGCAGATCCCCTTGTGACTCTGCTTGGGGTCGACCGTAGCGAAAACCGACATGTAATCGGCCAATCCGCCGTTGGTGATCCAGTATTTGGAGCCATCCAGGATGAAGTCCTCGCCGTCGGCCGTGGCCAGGCAGCGGATGCCGGCCACATCCGAACCCATCAACGGCTCGGAGGTGGCAAAACAGATCGTCTTGAAGTCGTTGAGAATGCGCGGCAGATAGCGCTTGCGAATCTCTTCGTTTTCCGACAACAATACCGGCTCCATCCCTAAGGAGTTGTCGAAAATCGATGTGGCCAGGCCGGGGCAGGCGGCCGCCAGCTCTTCCGTCAGGATGGCCGCCTCGACCAAACCCAGTCCCTGCCCCCCATAGGCCTTGGGAATATCCAGGTTCATGATCCCGGCATCAAAGGCTTTGCGGATCACCGGCAGCGGGATGTCGTCCTTTTCGTCGTAGTACCAGGCCACCGGCAGCACTTCCTTCAGCGCAAATTCGCGGGCTTTCTGCTGCAGCGCCAGCTGTTGCGGTGTGAGCGTAAAATCCAACATGCGTCCCCCTTTCTCCTATGGATCGATAGATCTGGTATGCGTCCCGACCGCTTGATCAACGGTGAGGCGATGGTCGGTTGGCGCATCCCAACAAACGGCATCTGCGGCAAGATGGCCGCAGCCAACCATCGCATGCCTGATTCCGGGTTGCAAGTGGCCCAGTCGACCGAGGTCGCGTTCGACCCGCGGCAGGGGGCTTGAAAAGGGCGCCGGTATTGCAGGCGTTCTTCATGCGGGTTGGTTTGCGGCGGGTCGGGATTACCGGAAAACCGAATCGATAAAACATCCGCCTCCGCCACCGCCGCTGCTGCTGGGCGGGGTGGGGGGGGCACTGCCGCTTGCCGCAGCGGTTTCGAAGCTGCGGTCGTTGCCGTCGATGGTGCCGGCGTCTGCCAGGACGACCAGCCGGAAATGGTACAAGGTGCCCGGGGACAGGCCGGACACGGCAATGGCGACGCGTTGGTTGGAAATAGTTGATAACACATCGGAAATATGACCGTATTGGGTGGTCGGACCGTATTCGAAATAGTAGTCCACATCCTGGCCGTTGGCGTTCACGGTGCCGTTGAGCTGGGCGGTGCTTCCTGAGATGGCCGAAGCCGACCCGGTGATGGCTTCGTCACCTACCGTGACGAGGTCGAGCAACAGGCTCTGGCCCTCCACGGCCACCGTGCGGTGCGTCTCGCCGCCTATCCCCGATCCAATGAAACTGACCGTGTAGGCGCCGGCCTCGAGCACAGGCATGGCGTACCCGCCGCTGTCAGCCGTCACCGCGTGGTAGACGCCCCGATCCGGCCGCACCGTGATACCGCCCATGCCTTCCCCTGGATCGTACTGGTCGTTGCCGTTCAGATCACGCCAGACCGTTCCCACCAGAAAACGGTTGTAATGATTGGTCTGCGACGTGTTGGCACTGCAATAGTTGCCGGTTGTCACGAAAGGGCCCACACCCGTATCCGGGTCGTCCTCAGAAACCACGGAAAGGCCCACATTGGTGTAATCCCCATCGATGGACATGATCGCCTGGCGGTGGCCGCGGCCGGGCTGCATACCCCCGTCGCCTTCGCCCCAATCGATGTTGAAACCGGCATGCCCGTGGATGCCGCTGCGGGTATAGGAAAAAACATTGCCGCGATAGGACAGATAAGCGAAACCGGCGGCGTCCACGCGGTCGAGTTGACCGGTGTGGTCCTGGCTGTCATAGGCGACGAGATAATCCGAGTGCGCCCGGGCGGCCTGGTACAGGCGCACATCGAAGGCTGCCGGCGGTTTGTACGGGATGGCGTCAAATTCGTCCTGCAGCACATCCAGGTCCACACCAAAGTAATCTATGGCGCCGGCCACGTCCGCATCACCCGTGGCGGCCAGCCACACGCCTTCACGGGGGG
>NZ_JBFELV010000189.1:0-9172 GCF_041551955.1 Desulfosarcina sp. | reverse complement strand
TTGGCCACGCCGGCGGCCACCGTGCCCACCCCCACCTCGGAGACCAGTTTGACATTGATGCGGGCAATGGGGTTGGCGCATTTCAAATCAAAGATCAACTGGGCCAAATCCTCGATGGAGTAAATGTCGTGGTGGGGCGGCGGCGAGATCAGCCCCCCGTAAGGGGTGCTGTGGCGTGTGGCGGCGATCCAGGGGTAAACTTTCTCCCCGGGCAGCTGGCCGCCTTCACCGGGCTTGGCTCCCTGGGCCATCTTGATCTGGAGTTCCACGGCGCTGGACAGGTATCCGATGGTCACGCCGAAGCGACCTGAGGCGATCTGCTTGATGGCGCTGTTGCGCCAGTCGCCGTTGGCATCGGGTGAGAAGCGGTCGGCATCCTCGCCGCCCTCGCCGCTGTTGCTTTTTCCACCGATGCGGTTCATGGCAATGGCCTGGGTTTCGTGGGCCTCCTTGCTGATGGAACCGTATGACATGGCGCCTGTCTTGAAGCGTTTGACGATCTCGGTCCAGGGTTCCACCTCGTCTATGGGCACGGGTGAATCGGCCGGCTTGAATTCAAAGCGGCCGCGGATCAGCCCTTCTTCCCGGTTAATCTCGTGCACCGCCTTCCGGTAGTTCCGCCACGCCGCTTCATCGTCCTGTCGCACGGCCTGCTGGAGCAGGGGTACCGTGGCGGGATTGTACTGGTGGGCTTCGCCGTCCCGGCGCCATTGGTAGCGGCCGCCGGCGGGCAGGAGCGTGTCGGTGACTGCATGTCGATCCATCCCATCCCAGCGCAGTTTGATCTCCCGGGCGATCGTTGGCATGTCTGCGCCGCCGATTCGTGAGACCGTTCCGCTGAACCAGCGATCCGTGACTGATGGGTCCAGGCCCACACATTCAAAAATCTGGGCCCCCCGGTAGCTTTGCAGGGTGGAAATGCCCATTTTGGACAAGACCTTGAGTATTCCCTTCTTAACGGAGTTGATATAGCGTGTGCGGGCGGCCGGGGGATCGGTTTTTTTCAGTCGGCCTGCATCAGCCAGCCTGTCGATGGTGGCCAGGGCCAACCAGGGAACGACGGCCCCGGCGCCATAGCCCAGCAGGCAGCAGAAGTGGTGGATCTCCCGGGCTTCGCCGGTCTCGACGATAAGGCCGCAGCCGGCGCGCATGCCGGCGGCAATGAGACCGTGGTGCACGGCGGCGGTGGCCAAGAGGGCCGGTATGGGGGCGTGGCCGTCGGGGATGTCCCGGTCGGTCAGGATCAGCAGGCGAGTACCTGCTTGCACCTGCCGAACGGCAAAGCGGCACAAGGCTTCCAGGGCGCAGGTCAATCCCGGCCCACCATCGGCCAGGGGCCAGCAGATGGAGAGGTCCGCCGACTTCAGCGTATCGTGGTCCGATGCACGGATGGCGGCCAGATCTACCGGCGTGAGGATGGGATGCGGTAGGTGCAGCTGACGGCAGTGCAGGGGCGTTTCGGTAAAGAGGTTGTGTTCTCGACCGATGGTGGTGGAAAGGGACGTGACCAATTTCTCCCGGATGGCGTCAAGGGGCGGGTTGGTCACCTGGGCGAACAGCTGGCGGAAATAGTCGTAGAGCAGGCGAGGCCGTTTGGAAAGGATGGCCAAGGGGATATCGTCGCCCATGGAGCCGGTGGGTTCCAGGCCGCTTTCGGCCATAGGGCCTATGATCAGCTTGAGATCTTCGGCGGTGTAACCGAAGCGATGCTGTTGGACGCTCAGGTTTTTACCGGCCGATGCCGGCTCCGGTTTCACCGCGGGCAGGTCTGCCAGGTGCAGCAGGTTCTCTTTCAGCCATCGTCCATAAGGCTGCCTTGCGGCCATGGTTTCCTTGATCTCGTCGTCATGGATGATGCGGCCCTGCTCCAGATCCGCCAGGAACATGCGGCCGGGTTCCAGTCGTCCCTTTGTGACCACGTTGGCCGGATCTACCGGCAGCACGCCGGTTTCCGAAGCCATGATCACCCGGCCGTCCCGGGTGACGGTATAACGGCTGGGCCGCAGGCCGTTTCTATCCAGCACGGCGCCGACACTGATGCCGTCGGTGAAGGGGATGGCTGCCGGGCCGTCCCACGGTTCCATGAGACAGGCGTGGTAGGCGTAAAAATCCCGCTTTGTCCGGCTCATGGTCTCGTGGTGCTGCCAGGCCTCGGGAACCAGCATCATCATGCACTGGGCCAGGGGGCGCCCCGTGTGCAAGAGCAGCTCCAAGGCGTTGTCCAGGGTGGCCGAATCGCTGCCACCGGGGGTGGAGACCGGGATCAGGTCCACGATGTTGTCACCGAAAGTGCTGGAACGGAAGAAAGGCTCCCTGGCACGCATCCAGTTTTTGTTGCCCTTCACGGTGTTGATTTCCCCGTTGTGACACAGGTAGCGGAAGGGCTGGGCCAGATCCCAGGAGGGGAAGGTGTTGGTGCTGTAGCGCTGGTGGACCAAGGCCAAGGCGCTGGTCATGGCCGGGTCACACAAGTCTGGGTAAAAGGCGGTCATCTGGTCCGCCAGCAGCATGCCCTTGTAAACCAGCGTTCGCGAAGAGAGGCTGGCGATGTGAAACTGGGACGCTCGCGGAGCGAACATCTTGCGGATCCGGTTTTCAGCGGCTCTGCGCATGAGATAAAGCCTGCGTTCGAAGGTTGAGGTATCCCCGCCGGCGTCACCCCTGCCCACGAAGGCCATCTGGATTTCCGGCATCACCCGTCGAGCCAAGTCGCCGGCCGCATCCGGATTTACAGGCAAGCGTCGCCATCCTAAAAAAATCAGTCCTTTTTCTTCAGCAGCAGCTGACAGCGCCGCTCGGGCTGCCTCGCACAGGTTCCTGTCCGACGGCAGAAACACCAGGCCGGCCGCATAATCCGCTTCGTCAGGGAGGTGAATGCCCGCATCCTGGGCCGCCTGCTGCAAAAAGCGGTGGGGCTTTTGGATGAGGATTCCAGCGCCGTCGCCGGTGGTTTCGTCGCAGCCGCAGGCGCCCCGGTGGGTAAGGTTCACCAGGATCTTCAGGGCATCCTGGACCAGGGTATGCCCTTTACGGTTGTAGAGGTCGCAGATCATGCCCACGCCGCAGGCGTCATGTTCGAATGATGAGCGGTAAAGGCCTTTAACTGGTGGCGTTGTTAACTTTCCGGCGTCTGTGGTCATTTGCTTCTACCTGGCTTGGCTTAACGTTATGTTCGAAGGGAAATATCGCCTGTTTAATGTGCTGCAATGCATATACCAGTTATTTGGTCGATGGACGGGGGGGCGGCCAGGCGCTTAATTGACCTGCCATGCATGTGGGCCTAAAATTTTATCGGTTTACATAAAAGGAAATATTATACAAAAATGTATAAACCTTAGACGAGCAAATACATTTTTGTCGAAATCTGTGACAGTTCTTTCATGATTAACCCGATTTTTGCCTGGTACTGGATCCGGTACAGGAGATGCATTGGGTTATTCACTCAAGCCAACCATTTTAAACGATGAAAGGTCCGACATGCCCACCGGCGGAAAACGGCAGCACCTGCTGAACATGCTTTGTGACCTGAGCGACCTGTCAGCACTGGTCACCGGCAGTGAAAACATCGAAAACTTCCTCCAGCGCACCGTGGCGCTGGTTTCCAGGCACCTGGGAACGCCGGTGTGTTCGATCTACCTTTACGACGAGACGGCCGACGAACTGGTGCTCAAGGCCACGGTTGGGTTGAATCCGGACGCGGTGGACCGGGTGCGCATGGGCTCCGGTCAGGGGCTGGTGGGTACGGTCATGGCAACCCGCCAGCCGGTCTGTGAGGGACATGCCAGCGGCAACCCCCAGTTTCGCTATTTTCCGGAAACCGATGAACTGCCATACGAATCCTTTTTGGCCGTGCCCATTCAAAAGGGAGTGGTAAAAATCGGCGTGCTGGTGGTCCAACACACCGTAGCGGACTATTTCGAGACCAGCGAGGTCATGGCCTTGAAAGCTACCAGTGCCCAGCTGGCCGCGGTTCTGGAAAATGCCCGGCTGCTGATGGATTTGCAGCGCATGTGCAGCGTTCCCGAGCGACCGGTCCGCAACCTCGGTTTCATCAAAGGGCAGGCTGCATCCGGCGGCTTCGCCTTTGCCCGGGCGACCGTCTGGGGAAGGAGCCATGGACGTCTGGTGAACGAGCCGGCTGTGTTCGACAGCGGGAGCATGGCAGATTTTCGGCGGGCGGTCAAGAAAACCGGTGAACAACTCGACGCCCTTCAGCAACGATGTGCCGAACGGTTGCCGGAGAGTGCCGCCTTGATCTTCGCAGCCCATCTCATGATGCTCAAAGACCCCAAATTCATCGATCGGATGGCCGAGCAAATTGAAAAAGGGGATCCGGCGAGCCGGGCGGTGCGTGAGGTGGCCCGCCATTACCTGGATCTGTTTGCCGACAGCCCCCATCCCTACATCCGGGAAAAGGTGGTTGATATCCAAGATCTGGCAGGCCGTTTGTTGAACAATCTGGCGTCGCCATCACCGGCGGGCAGCGGAGAAAACAGCGGTCGGGTGGTCATCGCCCGGGAGCTCTATCCATCTGAACTGCTCAAGCTGGCCGCCGAATCGGTGGCGGGAATCGTGCTGGCCAACGGAGGGGTAACCTCCCACGTGGCCATCGTTTCCCGATCTCTCAAAATCCCCATGGTGGTGGTCCAATGCCCGGATTTGATGCACCTGTCCGAAGCGACGCCGGTATTGGTGGACGGCGAGGTGGGCAATGTCTATGTGGATCCATCGGCGGAGATCATTGCCCGCTTCGATGCCCGCCATCAGGCCTTGCAGCAGGTGGCCCGGCAAAATACCCCCATCCAGATGGGAATCGCCCACACGCGAGAGGGTACACGCGTGGATCTGCTGGCCAATATCAATCTGCTGGGCGAGCTGCCCCTGGCGAGGGAGATGGGGGCGGCGGGTATCGGCCTCTACCGGACCGAATTTCCCTTTCTCATCCGGCCGTCGTTTCCCTCGGAAACCGAACAATACTTAGTCTATCGTCAGGTGGTGGCGGCCATGGGCAACAAGCCGGTGGTGTTTCGTACTCTGGATATCGGCGGTGAAAAGACGCTGGCCTATACGGATTCGGTCAATGATCCGAATCCGGAGTTGGGCCTGCGGTCCATCCGTTTTACCCTGGCATACCGGGACATTTTCGAACAGCAGATTCGAGCTGTCCTGCGCGCCGCCGCCGGAAGCGATTCGGTGGGGATCATGTTTACCCTGATCTCTTCGGTTGACGATTTTTTGTTGGCCCGCCAGGTGGTGCGAGATTGTTTGGATCGGCTCAAAGCGGATGGGCTGGACCATAACGATCACCCCGCCATCGGCATGATGGTCGAGTTGCCCTCGGTAGTGGAAACCATGGCGGAGTTTGCCGAAGAGGCCGATTTTTTTTCCATCGGCACCAATGATTTTGTCCAGTACATGCTGGGCGTGGACCGCAGCAACAAACGGGTGGCCGACTACTACCGCCCCGAACATCCCTCGGTGCTGCGGGCGTTGGAGCGGGTGGTCAGGGTCGCCGCCGATCACGACAAGCCGATCAGCGTCTGTGGGGAAATGGGCCACGATGATCAAATGGTTCCCTTTCTGCTGGGCATCGGCATCCGACGGCTGAGCATCGATCCACAGTTTATGCCCCTCGTGCACCAGCGCATTGCCGGCCTGGATGTCGGCCGCTGCAAGGATTACGCCCGTGCGCTGCTGTCCGCAGGAAGCATCGATGCAGTTCAAAAAATCCTGGTTCAATGCTGAGGCCGTTATAAAATCAATACCATTTCCGGCATTGATTGATCCTGTCCGATTGGTATAGAATCCCATCAAATTTCGGCAATCGACCATATCCTTGTTCATCAACAGCCCAGCCATATTGCTTAAAGCGATCAGGAATACCGAATGATGAGATGGTTAACCGTTGTCCCCCTTCGTGTGCTTTTCATCTTGGTGACCATCGATTGGCTTGTTTTCAGCACTGTCATCCCGGCGCTATGCGAAGAGGCAGCGCCGCCGGCCGCGACTCCTGAAGCATCGCCTGCGGTTCCCAGCTTGGCCGACGTGGTCTACCAGGCCGGCGCCCTGACCCAACGCCTATCTGCACTGAAAAGCAGGCCCGAGACCGGCGATTTTCTTCAGAAGCTGGAGCAGCGGCTCAAACGGGCCAACTCAGAAATAGACCGGTTCATCAACCGGCTGAGTCAGCTCAAGGATGGAGATCTGCAGAGCTATCAGCAACTGGCGGCGTTAAAAGGGGAGGTCCGCAGCGAAACCGACGATGTCGAACGGGCGGTGAGATTCCTCACGGAAGCTATTCAGGACGTGGAGTCCCGGCGTCGTACATGGCTGGCGGCACAAACCCGCTGGGATGGGTGGCGATCGCAACTGGGCAAGGACCTATCCTTAACGAGCGTTGCCGAAGCCTTCACACGGGCAACCACGGACATCAATGACGCGTTGGATATCCTAAACCGGAAGCTGGAGCCCTTGCTGGCCGTTCAGCAGCAGGCCGGCGATATCGGCGCGAAAATCCGAAGTCTCACCGACCAGATCAATGTCATGATGGCGCAACAACGCGGAGGAACCCTGCGCGGCGGCATGCCGACGATGATTTCAATCGCCTACCTGCAGCAACTGATCGAACTGACCACCCAACCCTCCCAGCTGATCAAGACCCTGATCCCCCCGGATCCGGTTTATTTTACGGAAAAGGGCTGGGTCATCGTTCTTCAGGTGGTGGTCTTCGTGCTCATGTTTACTCTGGTTCGCCGTTACCGGTCGCACCTGCTGGACAATCCCGACCGCCGGTTCCTGGGAAAACGACCCGTCTCGTTGTCCCTGTTCGTGACCATCTTCACCCTTTCCTTTCTTTACGGATCGCCGCCAACCCTGTGGCGGGTGCTGATTCAGACTGTTGCCGGTGTGGTGACCGCACGGCTGGTGTCGACCTTTGTCAAGGAGCCCTGGATCAAGCGGGCCATCTACATCCTGATCCTGGTGATGATCGGATTCCAGGCCCTGCTGATTGCGGGGGTGCCTATGGCACTCATGCGCCTGTTCCTTTTGGTCTGGTCCGTGGCAGGCATCGCCTATTTCGGGTGGCGGGGTCGCAAGGGAGTAGCCGTCGGCAACCCGGCGGCACGAGTCTGGCTGCTCAGGCTGGTCGTCGTGGTGTTTGTGGTCATCACCGTGGCGAATGTCATCGGTTTTGGCAATTTTGCCGTCCAGATCATGGATGGCGCCATCCGCACGTCGATTCTGCTGCTCATGGGCTGGGCTGGGATTCGGCTGGTCCGTGTGGCCCTGGAGTTAGGCGCCGAGTCCCTGCCCACGGGCAATCTTTTATTGATTCGCCAGAACGCCGATGCGATCCTGCACCGGGCCATTTTTTTTGCCAACATCCTGATCGTCATTTTCGTGGCTGCCAACCTGATGGTGGCATGGAAGCTTTACGCCATCCCGGTAGAGGCTATGCAGGCTTTTTTCACGTTCGGTGTAACCATCGGCGAGCAGCGTGTCACCCTTGGCCTGGTGATGACGGCGGCTCTGATTCTATACGGTGCCTTTGTGCTCTCCTGGGGCCTTCAGGCCCTGCTCATGGAAAAGGTGCTGAGCAGTCAGCAGATGGATACCGGTGCCCGGCTTTCCATCGTTCGTCTGGTGCACTATGGTCTGGTGCTGGTGGGTTTTCTCATCGCCTTGTCCGCCCTATGCTTCGAGCTGAAGAATGTGACCATCATCGGTGGCGCCCTGGGCGTAGGCATCGGCTTCGGCATGCAAGCCATCGTCAACAATTTCGTTTCCGGACTGATCTTGCTGTTCGAGCGGCCCATCAAAGTGGGAGACGTGATCCAACTCAGCGACGGCCAACAGGGACGGGTGATGAACCTGGGACTGCGCGCCACGACCATCCAGACCTTTGATCGGGCGGAGGTCGTGGTGCCCAACGGCGACCTGATCGCCAGCCAGGTGACCAACTGGACTCTGGGAGACCGCAGCATGCGGTTGATCATACCGGTGGGTGTTGCCTATGGCTCCGATGTGGAAGCGGTGATGCGTGTGCTCATGACGGTGGCCACCGAGAGCAACCAGGTCCTCGACGACCCTCGGCCCAAGGTGTATTTTTTGAATTTCGGCGAGAGTTCGTTGGATTTTGAATTGCGGGTCTGGATTTCCGATTTTGATAATCGATTCGTCGTAATGAGCGCCATCATCAGTGAAATCGACCGGCGGTTCCGGGTCGAAGGTGTGGAGATCCCTTTTCCCCAGCGGGATCTGCATCTGCGCAGTGTGGACGGCCAGGCCGCGGACCGCTTGAAGAGCAACCCAAAGGCCCCTGCGGAGCCCATATCCGTCGGCGCGGATCAGGAAGGCGAATAGCCCATGAACCCGACTATCGATCTGCTCAAAGCCCACCGCTCGATCCGTAAATTTACGGACCAGCAGGTGGACGATGAAACCCTGACCGCAGTCATCGCGGCAGCCCAGTGTGCGGCCACGTCTCATTTTGTCCAGGCATACACGGTCATCCGGGTTCGGGATATGACCAAACGACAGGCCCTCGCCACGCTTGCCGGCCCCCAGGCCTGGGTGGCCCGGGCGCCGGTTTTCCTGGTTTTCTGTGCCGACCTCAACCGGCTTGAAGTCGCCTGTGGCATGCAGGCAACAACGATGGAAAAGGGCTGGGCCGAGCAGTTTGTCACCGCCACCGTGGATGTGGCGTTGTTGGCCCAGAATGTGCTGATCGTTGCCGAATCGCTGGGTATGGGGGGTGTATACATCGGCGGCATCCGTAACGATCCCCAAACGGTCTGCAACCTGCTGGAGATCCCTGACCTGGCCTATCCGGTGTTCGGCATGTGTCTGGGCTGGCCGGCCCATGATCCGCCCCCCAAACCCCGGCTGCCGGTCGATGCCGTGCTGTTCACGGACCGTTACCCGCAGCGGCATGACCCCGACAAGCTCGCGGCCTACGACAGGACCACCAACCACTACTTTATGAACCGCGACAGCAACCTGAAGGACGAGGCCTGGACTCACCAGATGGCTGACCTCATGGGCCGGGTGATCCGACCCCACATGAAGGCCTTTTTGGAGAAGAAGGGGTTTTTCCTCAAATAGAGGCGTGTTTGTCCAGAAACGGCCTCTTGCGGCGCATATGCGCGTTCTCGCTTTTTGGAGCCGGTAG
>NZ_JBFELV010000188.1:0-9191 GCF_041551955.1 Desulfosarcina sp. | reverse complement strand
TCCAAAACGGCCTGCGTGACCGGGTGGTGCTGGAGTGCGATGGCCAGCTCAAAACCGCCCATGACGTGGCCGTGGCCTGCCTGCTGGGCGCCCAGGAGTTTGGCTTCGGCACCATTTCCCTGGTGGCGCTGGGGTGCGTCATGATGCGGGTATGCCACCTGAACACCTGCCCGGTGGGTATCGCCACCCAGGATCCGGCGCTGAGGAAAAAATTCACCGGCAAGCCCGAGCACCTGGTCCGGCTGATGCGCTTTATCGCCGAAGACCTGCGGGCCATCATGGCCGGGCTGGGTTTTCGCACCATCGACCAGATGTCCGGTCGGGTTGACCGGCTGAAAATCAACCCCGCCTTAGACCACTGGAAGTCCCGCGGCCTGGACCTGAACCCCATCCTGCACCAGCCTGTGCCACCGGAACACATCCTGCGGTTGTGCATCCCCAAAGGGCTGATGAACGATACCCAAGCACCGCCGGATGCCGACCTGATCCGGCTGGCCCTGCCGGCCCTGCAAGATGGATTGGCCACGCAGATCGATATGCCCATCACCAACGTCCAGCGTACGTTAGGCACCCGCCTCAGCCATGCGATTGTCAAACGATACGGCGAAATAGGGCTGCCCAACGACACCATTGTGATCAACGCCGCCGGCAGCGCCGGCCAGAGCTTTTTCGCATTCGGCGCCCCGGGCATCACCGTGCGTGTCCAAGGGGATGCCAACGACTACTTCGGTAAGGGCCTTTCCGGTGCAGTGCTGGCCATCCGGCCGCCGGAGGAAGCTGTTTTTGCCGCCGAAGAGAACATCATCATCGGCAATGTGGCCCTTTACGGCGCTACGGCTGGCCGGGCCTATATCCGGGGCCGCGCCGGTGAACGCTTTTGTGTGAGAAACAGCGGCGCCGTGGCCGTGGTGGAGGGGGTGGGCGACCATGGCTGCGAGTACATGACCGGCGGCCGGGTGGTGGTGCTGGGTCCCACGGGACGCAACTTCGCCGCCGGCATGAGTGGCGGTGTCGCCTATGTCCTGGACGACGCAGACGGACACTTCAGGCAAAACCGCTGCAACCGTAAATCGGTGGACCTGGAGCCGGTAACAGGGGATGACGAAGCCGAGTTGATCGGCCTCATCGAAGCCCACTTGACCTTCACCGGCAGTACGGTGGCTTCACGGCTGCTTGAATCTCGAGAGCCCATTAAAGGGCGATTCATCAAGGTGATGCCCAGGGAGTACAAACAGGCAATTGCCCGGTTGACCAAAGAGGAGAATTAGACGCCATGGGAAAGCCCACGGGATTCATGGAACACGACCGGCAGCTGCCCGACAGGCGTCCGGTAAAAGAGCGGATTGGAGATTTCAAGGAGATCTACAGAGCCTTTCCCGAGGAAAGGTTGCGCGACCAGGCCGCCCGCTGCATGGACTGCGGGGTGCCGACCTGCCACGCCGGCTGTCCCTTGGGAAACCGCATACCGGATTGGAACGACGAAGTATACCAGGATTGCTGGGAGGCGGCCTTCAAACAGCTCATGGCCACCAACAATTTTCCCGAATTTACCGGTCGCCTCTGCCCGGCCCCCTGCGAGGAGGCCTGCGTGCTGGCCATCAACGCACCGGCGGTGACCATTGAACAGATTGAAAAGACCATCATCGAACACGCCTTCGAAAAGGGATGGGTCCGCCCGCAACCGACCTTGCGGCGCACGGGCAAAACAGTGGCGGTGGTCGGTTCCGGTCCTGCCGGCCTGGCCTGCGCCCAGCAGCTCAACACGGCCGGTCACTCGGTGGTCGTGTTCGAACGGGACCCCAAGGCCGGCGGACTCCTGCGCTACGGCATTCCCGACTTCAAGCTTGAAAAACAGGTGGTCGATCGGCGATTGAACCTGATGGAAAGAGAAGGCATTCTTTTTAAAACCGGCGTACACGCCGGTGTGGACATTTCCGGAGAGACGCTTTGCACCGAGTTCGATGCAATCGTCGTCTGCTGCGGCGCCACCCGACCCCGGGACCTGCCCATCCCCGGCCGCGGACTTGAAGGCATCCACTATGCCATGAATTTTCTTTCCGGCCAGAACCGTGTGGTCTCCGGTGAAGTGCGGACACTTTCCATAAACGCCAACGACAAGCAGATCATCGTCATTGGCGGAGGAGATACCGGCAGCGACTGCATCGGCACCAGCCACCGTCAGGGCGCCGCCTCTGTGGTCAATTTCGAACTGCTGCCCCGGCCGCAGGAAGAACGCCCTGAATCTCAGCCCTGGCCTTACTGGCCCATGCGCCTGCGCACCAGCAGCAGCCATGAGGAAGGCGGCAGCCGCAATTGGAATATACTCACCAAACGATTCATCGGCGACGCCGGTCGGGTGCAGGCCCTGGAGACGGTTCGCGTGCGATGGACCGGGGAGGCTGGCCGACCGGAACAATTCGAAGAGATTCCTGGATCCCAAAAAACCTGGCCAGCGGATCTGGTGCTCCTGGCGATGGGATTTGTCGGCCCGGATCCGGACACCTTGGTTGCCCAGCTCGGGCTGGCCCTGGACGCTCGGGGCAACATCAGTACCGGCAGCAATTTCATGACCTCGCGGCCTGGCGTCTTTGCCGCCGGAGACGCCCGCCGTGGACAGTCCCTGATCGTCTGGGCCATCTCCGAAGGTCGCGAAGCTGCCCGTGCCGTAGACGTTTTTCTCATGGGTGGGTCCGACCTGCCGGAAAAAGGGTGCTGCGACCTGCCGCGGGGATAGGCGTAAGGGGAATTATTTCGATTCCTCAAACGACCGTCTCACGCCAATACTGTCCTTCCCGGCCGCTTCCCGCTGTTTTCCCGGTGACCGCGGTGGTACTATATGGACCATCACCCGAATCAATGGGCTTCCATAGCAAGAGGTGAAAGCCATGGATTATTTCGAGTACCGCGACGGAGAGCTTTGGGCGGAAGGGGTTCGCGTCAAGGAATTGGCCGAGCGCTTCGGTACCCCTCTGTATGTATATTCAAAAAGAACGCTCACGCGCCATTACCACGCCTTCGACACGGCCCTGGGTGAACTGGATCACCTGACTTGTTTTTCGGTCAAGGCCAACGGCAATGTCAGTCTCCTTCGCCTGCTGGGCGGCCTTGGTGCCGGTGTGGACATCGTCTCGGGGGGAGAATTGCACCGGGCCCTAACGGCCGGCATCGATCCCCGCAAAATCGTTTTCTCAGGCGTGGGCAAGCAGGAACACGAGATCCGGGACGCCCTGAAGGCCGACATCCTCATGTTCAATGTGGAATCCGCCCAAGAGCTCAAACACATCGGGCGCATCGCTGCAGAGATGAATACACCGGCTCGGATCAGCATCCGCATCAACCCCGACGTGGATCCCAAAACCCACCCCTACATCTCCACCGGGCTCAAGAAAAACAAGTTCGGTCTGGATATGCTCGAGGCCGCCGGTGCCTATCTGCTGGCCAAGGAAGCGCCTTTTGTGGAACCGGTGGGCATGGATTGCCATATCGGATCCCAGCTCACCCAGATCGACCCCTTTGTGGAAGCCCTGAAAAAGCTGCTCGCCTTTGCCGACCGGCTTCAATTCTCGGGCGTGGACATCCGCTACCTCGATCTGGGTGGGGGGCTGGGCATCACTTACAACGAAGAGGCGCCGCCCCTGCCCGCGGATCTGGGCCAGGCCATTGTCGATAGCCTCGCTGGCCGGACGCTCACCGTCATCCTGGAGCCGGGCCGCGCCATTGCCGGGAATGCCGGTATTCTGGTCACCCAGGTCCTGTATACCAAAAAAAGCAGCGCCAAGAATTTCGTTATCGTGGATGCAGCCATGAACGACCTGGTGCGCCCCTCTCTTTACGGTGCGTACCATCGCATCGGGGAAGTAACCCCCAAATACCGTGAGAAAATTGTCGTGGACGTGGTGGGTCCCATCTGCGAAAGCTCCGATTTTTTAGCCCAGGACCGACGGCTTCCCGCTGTGGAACCCGGAGAACACCTGGCCGTCTTCTCCGCCGGTGCCTACGGCTTCACCATGTCTTCCCAATACAACGCCCGGCCCCGTGCCGCCGAGGTAATCGTCGATGGCGATCAGACCACGCAAGCCCGTCGGCGGGAGACCTATGCGGACCTCATCGCCCTGGAAATTTGACTGCAAGCCAACCCTCCGGAGGTATCACAGGTGAAAGACATCCACCAACTCAAATCAAAACTCTCAGCCCTTTTCGCCGAGCAGTACTTTGCCGTCCTGGCGACCCGCTCACGTGACAGCCTCCACACCACGCTGGTGGCCTTTGCCGCCGGCGACGACCTGAAAACGCTCTTCGTGTGCACCCCCCGGGCTACGCGTAAATTTGCCAACCTCAAGCAGAACCCGTCGGTTTCTCTGCTGGTGCACAACAGCTCGAATATGGCCACGGACATCCGCCAGTCCATTGCCGTGACAGTGTCCGGCGCTGCCGAGGAAGTTCCCGCGGATCGCCTGGAAGCCGCCCGAACGGTATACCTGGCCAAACAGCCCCACATGTCCGGCTTTGCCACCTCCCCCAACACGGCCATCATCGAGGTAACCGTGGACCGCTACGATGTGGTGGCTCATTTCCAGGACGTTACCATCTTGGAAATCCAGAAGAACCGGATCGTGCAGCCATGAACGGCATCCTTTCTTTTGCCCGCATCGAACGCCGTCACCAGGGTCTGGTGGGCGGCAAGGCGCTTGCCCTGGCCACGCTGATGCGCGGCGGAATCACAGTACCCGACGGCCTATGCGTAACCACCAGCGTATACGAAGACTTCATCCGCACCACCGGCCTGGGGACACGTATCGAAATGGAGATAGGCCGGCTTCCCCTGGCACAGATGCGCTGGGAAGAGATCTGGGACATGGCTCTGCGCATCCGCAACCTTTTTCTCAACACCGCCATCTCCGACCCTCTGAGAGAAACGCTCGCCTCGGAACTGGAGGCGCGATTTGCCGGCCGTCCGGTGGTGGTGCGCTCCTCGTCACCCCAGGAGGACCGCGCCGGCAGCTCTTTCGCCGGCCTGCACGAATCATACGTCAATGTCCGCGGCCTCGATGCGATCTTAGCACACATCCGTCTGGTGTGGGCGTCCCTGTGGTCCGACGGCGCTCTACTCTACCGCAAGGAACTGGGCATGGACATGCGAAAAAGTGCCATGGCGGTGATCGTTCAGGAGCTGGTGGCCGGCGAGCGCTCCGGCGTAGCCTTTTCCAAAAGTCCCGACGGCGCCGACCATGCGGTGGTGGAATCGGTCTACGGTCTCAATCAAGGCTTGGTGGATGGCGCCATCGTTCCGGATCGCTGGACCCTGGACCGCCGCACCGGCAAAATAATTAACCACACGCCGGCCGTCCGGGAACAGGCCATGCGGCCGGTGGACGGCGGCGTCACCTTGCTGCCGCTGGTGGAAGCAGAACGGCACGCCCCCCCGCTGGATCAGGGCTCCCTGGACCGGGTGTTTGGCATGGCCATGCGCCTGGAGAAAACCTTCAAAGGGCCTCAGGACACGGAGTGGACCATTCGGGGAGAGTCCCTTTATCTCCTCCAGAGCCGGCCGGTGACCACGACCCAGGACAGCCCATCGGACGGCACCCCCTGGTCCGCAGGCGACAAACGTCCCTGGTATCTGAGCCTTAAGCGCAGCTTTGACAACCTGAAGGTATTGCACCGCCGCATCGAGGAAGAACTCCTACCCGAGATGGCCGCCGAGGCCCGGTCGCTGTCCAAAACCGACCCGGCAGGACTCTCCGACGCCCAGCTCATCGACGCCATCGAGACGCGCATGCGCATTCATCGTTACTGGGTAGATGTCTATTGGCGCGACTTCATCCCCTTTGCCCATGGTGCCCGCCTCTTCGGCCAGGTCTATAACGACTTGGTGAAGCCCGAAGACCCCTATGCGTTCACCGCCCTGTTGGGCGAAACCCGCATGACCGGGATGGAACGCAATCTGGAGCTGCGCAGGCTGGCGCGCATGATCCGGTCCGACAATCGCCTGCGTGAACGATTAACGTCCGGGACCATGCAAGATGTAAACGAAGCGTTTTCAACTTATTTTAACGCTTTTCTGGAACGCTACGAAGATCTAACATTCAAAGCAGTCCGTTTTTTCAAGGACCGCGAAGGGTTGATCCGCTTATTGTTGGAAATGGCGGAACAGGCCGAACCCGAGGCGGCTGCCGGGCGGCCGGACATCGCCGCCTTGGCCGATGATTTTGTCAACCGTTTTCCCGAAGACCGACGGGAGTTTGCCCGCCAACTTTTAGAGATTGGACGATCCAGCTACCGGCTGCGGGACAACGACAATATTGTCCTTGCCCGCATCGAGGCCCAGCTGCTCAAGGTTGTGGACGAGGCCAAGCGGCGCATCGGTGAGCTCGACCGGGTGGACGCCGACGCCCTCACACCCGCCCAGGCAGTTAAGATTCTATCGGATCCGGCCGCCATCCACGACATCGTCAAGGAACAGGCGACCATCGACGAACCGGTCCAGCATCAGGGCCGCCCGGGTCTGGTTCCGCAGACCGTAGACACTGCTGACGGGGATTTCATCATGCGGGCCCGCCAGATCATCGGCCAGCCCGCCGGCCAGGGTCTGGCCGTGGGGAAAGCCCGGGTGATTTCAGCGGTCGACGACCTTTTTCAGTTCAAATCCGGTGAAATTCTCGTCTGCGATTCCATCGATCCCAATATGACCTTCGTGGTACCCCTGGCCGCGGCCATCGTGGAGCGGCGCGGTGGCATGCTGGTTCACGGCGCCATTGTCGCCCGCGAATACGGTCTGCCCTGCGTCACGGGCGTCGCCGACGCCAGCACCCTGATCCACACCGGCGACCGTCTCACCGTGGACGGCTACCTGGGTATTGTGACCATCGGGGACTGAAAAACCAGTCCGCCAGCCTGATAAAATGAATGTCTATGGAAGCGGCTTTGAAAAAAATACGGCTCCAAAAGACGCAGGTTGCCTGACAACCCAGATAGATCGCTTCCATCCAGAAACGGAATCTTCTGGATGGGATTTTCCTGTTTACATTGGATTGCATTGACCAGTGAATATTGGCAAAAGTGCTTGGGTTCTATAACTCAATAAATCACCATTCTTGAGCCAAGCCCCGCAATAATAATATCGTGTGCAATGATTGACATACGATACCAATTTTTAAAAAAGCGACCACAAAGAAGGCAACAGACCGATTTCCCTGAGTCCCTCGATCACTTCAAGTACCCCTGCCAACCAAACGAACCATAAGGCACTGAAAATATGTTTTCTGTATACAGGTGGTTTTACGAGATACGCTTCAGGTTCAGAAAAAGTGGAGAGCTTTGGGAAAAATGCCGGGACTTTTTTAGCATAGGCGTCAAACGCAACGCCGAAAAGGTGTTTAAGTCGTCTTTCTTCACTTTTTATGACGAATGGATAATAAAATGCAAATAGAAGGATGAATACGATGGGAAAAGTAAAGGTCTCGGTGGCGCACCCAATCCCAAGCACCCCTATCATACTAAAAAAATACAAAGGATTGCGACATATCGAGTAAGGCCCCTCAGTAACCAATTTATCATCTTTGTAACCAGCTATATAAAGCGAACACCACATTCTACCCAATGATGCAATAGCCACAAAAATCAGGCCTATGAAAAACAAAGAAAAGGTGATTGTTTCGTTTTTTGTTTCCCAGCGGCTCTTTGTGCTGAATAGGAAGAATAAAACACAGACTGCCGCAATACGAGACAAGATTAACCGATACTTTTCAAATAATGAGTACATTTTAGGCTGCTCCATTTTTAGGGGCCGGAAAGTAAAGTTCTCCCCCGGATTGCATTTCCCTGGGGCTATGCGGCGGTGGCCTAACATTTAATTTTCGCTATGCCACGTGATTTTTTTCGACTGCCTGGAAAATAAGCTTTGCCCCACCCTTTCTGTCTGAAAGTGTATTCACCGGGAGATCACATAGAAGGTTCAGTTTGACTACTCCTTCAGTCCGGTCAGCGCCTTGTCTGGGCCCAGCAGGACCAGCACATCACTGTCTTTGACGACAAACCGGCCGGTAGGAATCATGACCACATTCTCGGGTACCATCTCCTTTATGGCAACCACCTGAATCCCGTGCTTGTTGATCAAATCCAGTTCGATCAAGCTTTTTCCAATAAATGCCTTAGGGGGAGCCAGTTCAGCAATACTGTACCCCTCCATGAAGGGCAGGTAGTCGAGTACGTTGGGGTTGTCCAGCCGCTGGGCCGCGGTCAGGGCGATATCTTTTTCGGGGAAATAGATGTCATCGGCCCCAATTTTCTGCAGAATGCGGCCATGGGCATTGCTCACCGCCTTGGCCACCACCCGCTTGACCCCCAAATCCTTGACGTTGAGCGTTGCCAGGATCGAGCTGTTGAGTACGGATCCGATGCTCACCACGACGGCATCCATCGTTTCCAGTTCCAGCTCTCTGAGGGCTTGCAGATCGGTGGCGTCGGCAATCACGGCCCGGCTCACCTGATCCCGGATTTCCTGGACCTGCCGGGGGTTGATGTCGATGCCAAGCACCTCGTGGCCTTTCTGAAACAGCTCGGAGGCGAGATAATAACCGAAATTTCCCAGTCCGATCACGGCAAATTGCTTTTTCATGTTTTTATCCGATCATGATGTTTTCTTCGGCGAACTGAAACCGGTTGACGCGCTCCCGGCTCACGGCCAGGCCTATAACCATCGGGCCCAGCCGGCCGATGAACATGAGCACGGCAATGGTGATGCGTCCGAATGGGGTCAGGCTGTCGGTAATGCCGGTGGACAGCCCGACGGTGCCGAAGGCGCTGATGGTTTCAAAAAACAGCTCGAGGAAGCGCCCGCGGGTCTGGTTGTGGGAGATCCCGCCCAGTTCACTGACCATCAGCGCCATGACGGCCAGGGTGATGACTGCCGCGCTGACCATGACCACGCTGGTGGCCTTGGACATGCTGGCCTCGGTCAGTGTGCGCCGAAACACCTGGGGGCGGCTGAATCCTCTCAAGCGCGAGATGTCCAACACCGCCAGGCCGGCGACGGTGGTGGTCTTGACCCCCCCGCCGCAGGAGCCGGGACAGGCGCCGATAAACATGAGGATGCAAAGCATGAACAGGGTCTCGTTGGCCATGATGCCCAAGTCCAGGGTGTTGAATCCGGCGGTCCGGGCGCTGATCGACTGAAACAGGGCGGCCAGCAG